>QMMN01000172.1 GCA_003647275.1 Deltaproteobacteria bacterium | reverse complement strand
GATACGTAATGATGCTGAGTACGAGGGTATCGATGGTGAGAGGGCAAGACGAGCTATCGTGTTGATGTGCAGGTTTCTTGAGGTGATCGCCGGTGTTCTCGGGGTCAAGATCAGTGGATGTTGCTGAGCGTGTTCCCCAGAGTGTTGCAAAGCTCGTCCGCCTACTTGTCGAGCATTGTCCTGGGCTTTGCTGCGCTGTGCTTTTTGGTAGCTATGCGCGTGGAGAGGCTGGGCCGGGTAGCGATATCGACCTGCTCCTAGTGTTCGAGAAGCGGGCAGAGGCTAGGCGTTGTGAAGATGTGCTGTGGGATCTCGTTGCAGAGCTCGGGGTATGGGGCCTCTCCCCCTTGATCAGGGCGCTGGACGAGATACGTGCAGATCTCCTGTACCGTGCGGTGTTCTCCGAGGGCCTAGTACTCTATGCTAAGCCTCCCTGCACTCCGCTCCCCGCCAAGTCCATGGGTCTCATCCCTGCTGTGTTACTGTGGCTCGAGATGCCGCGGGATAGAAGGGCTAGGTGGAGAGCAGAGAAGACGCTCTATGGAGATTCAAGGAGAAGAGGTCTGCTCACGAAGTTTGGCGGCGAAAAACTGGCACCCGGGCTAATACTCGTGCCCTACGGCTCGGTGACCGCGGTAGAGGAGGTGTTGAGGAGCCTCGGAGTCGGGGTCGCGAAGAGGATGATCGTGTGGGTAGAGAGGGGATCTACTACCTAATCGCATTCACTCCACAACCGCTTCTCAGCAGCGATTCCGAACATCGTACATTAAGTAGTACCCCCAATGTATTCTGAATGATTAACCCGAGACTGAAAAATATCTAGGTGCAGAGCAGTTGCCACCGCTAAGCATAGCTCTACATAAAGATGGTCATTTCTTACACTACTACTCTTAGGCATTAGCCTCTGCAGACCCGACCACCATCGATGTGAAGCGGGTTGTGGTGAGGTCTATCGACGCTTAACATTGCGGGGATGTTCGTTGGCTTTGTAGAGGTTCTGCATAGTGCTCTACGCAAATGGTTTTCACCGGGGCAACGGCGTTGTGT
This sequence comes from Deltaproteobacteria bacterium, assembly GCA_003647275.1. Taxonomy (GTDB): domain Bacteria; phylum Desulfobacterota; class Desulfobacteria; order Desulfobacterales. Next base: position 1,462 of record QMMN01000172.1, on the reverse strand, counting down.
AGTGGGTGACTGGATGTGGGTAGTGAGGAGCCTCTGGTGACCTGCGACCCCGATGTGCTGGGCGGGAAGCCTGTGTTCCGCAACACCAGGATCCCTGTTCTACAGATCCTGAGGCACTATTACGTAGAGAAGTGGAGTGTAGAGGAGATCGTGAGCGAGTACCCATCGCTAGACCCACAGACCGTGAGGAGAGTGATCGAGGAGTACGAGAAGAACGGAGGGGTTCTCAGGGTGCGCTTCGTTGTCCGCTAAACCCGTGTACGCCGACGAGAACGTGAGGAAGAGGATCGTCAGGGAGCTCAAGAGGATGGGTGTCGAGGTGAAGTGGGTGATCGAGCTGGGGCTGAGGAGCATCTCGAACTCGGAGCTGCTGAGCCTTGTTGCTCGCGAGAACGCGGTGTTGCTAACACACGACTCCGACTTCACCCGAGTTGCGATACCGGAAAGCGCATCAGTGATCTACATACACCCGCTCAACAGCGACGAGAAGATCGTGGAGTTGTTACCGAAACTCCTAGAGATGACACGTAGCTGTAGGCTGATAGCAGTACTCGCAGATGGGAGCATCGAGTGCTTTGCGCCAAGAGAACGGTAGTGTTATCACTTAGCTGAACCACGGAGTTTCGTAACTTTACGTCTCGTAGAGTCCGTTCTCGAGTCTCGCTGTCTACGCATTGGATTGCTTCATCGGTTTGATCTTCATAACCTTCAGCGGTGTTCGATCCGTAGGTGTGGAGGGTGGAGCTTTCTTTTGCTTGTTCTGTGTCTGTTGTATGGGGGTCTGCTTGCATGACCTGCTTAAGAGGTTCTCGTGTTTGTTGGGGGAGGTTGTTGATCTTACCAATCCTGTGGAGGACGGGATGCCTTACTACCCTAGTGACCCCAGACCCGTGGTGATGCAGTGGAGAGGTCTTGAGCGCGATGGTGTTAACCTGAAGCTGCTTCTGCTTGGGAGCCATAGCGGTACCCATGTGGATGCTCCTGCACACTTCGTAGAGGGGGGTGCTACGGTTGATGTGCTTGACCCCATGGCGTTCTCGGGCGAGGCGATCGTTGTGGATGCGCGGGGGTACCGCGAGGTTCCGCCGGAGATAATTCCTCTTGACCTGCCCCGCGTCGTGCTGATATACACCGGGGTCAGCACGGCGTGGAGGCGGGGGTGGGTGACCTACGACTACCCCTACCTATCCCGTGAAGCAGCGAAGCTGCTGGTCGAGCGTGGGGTCAAGGTTGTGGGTATAGACTCCCCGAGTGTAGATGCGCCCGGGGCTGAGGAACCTGTAGTGCACCGGATTCTCCTATCCCGAAACGTGTTGATAGTCGAGAACCTCTCGCAGAACCTAGGGAAGCTGGTGGGCAGAAGAGTATGGTTTCTATGCCTCCCCCTCCCGATCAGAGACGGTGATGGAGCTCCTGCAAGAGCTCTAGCCCTAGTACCGCGAGAGCAGTAGGCCGCACGTAG
>QMMN01000171.1 GCA_003647275.1 Deltaproteobacteria bacterium | reverse complement strand
GAGTTCCACGAAGCCTATGGGCCGTGGATAGGGAGGAACGTGACGGTTGCAATAGTAGACACCGGAATAGACTACACGCATCCGGACTTCTACGACGAAAACAACAGAAGCATAATCAAGGTTCTGGCGAGTATGCTGTATGTGTCCGCATCCTCGGGAGAATACGTTTTCTGGGAGCCCTACAAGAACGGCACAATGGAGGATCTGCTGAACTACGACACAGCAATATGGCAACGGTATGGTGAACCCGCATTCCTAGACATTAACGGGCACGGAACACATGTGGCTGGGATAATTGCCGGAAGAGGTCATGCCTCCGACGGCAAGTATAAGGGCATAGCACCCGGCGTGGAGCTCGTCATAGTTAAGGCTTTTGACGAAAACGGCGTTGCCTCCATGGACATGTGCTTGGAGGCCCTCGAATGGATATACAACAACACGGAAAAGTACGGCATCAAGATTCTGAGCATTAGCTGGGGGTCATCGTTTGCATCAGACGGAAATGACCCGCTCTCCCTTGCAGTTGATGAGCTTGTTGAAAAGAAGGGTGTCTGGGTGTTTGCGGCAGCCGGTAACGAAGGCAACCTTCCCACAACAGTTGTTGTACCTGCGGTTGCCAGAAAGGCTTTCGCTGTTGGTGCTTGGGATCCCTACTACGACAAGGTCGCCCCGTTCAGCTCTCTAGGGCCAACTGTTGACATGAGGATGAAGCCGGACTTCATGGGTGCCGGAGTAATGATAGTTTCTTGCAAGTCATCCTATGTTGACTATCCGGACGAGTACGAGATAGGGGAATACTATGTTGCCATGTCGGGAACGTCCATGTCTACGCCGGCTGTGGCTGCTGTGGCTGCGGACTTCATAGAGTACTTTAGATACTGGAACGGGAGGGAGCCTACAGCCGAGGACTTCGTAAGGTGGGTTGAGTACAACGGTAGACGCATAAACTTTGTGAAGGACTTTCTCACCGGCTGGGGTATCCCCAAGGCCCCCCACACATAGTTTTTCATGGTTCAAGCTAAGAAAACCTTTTTAGAATCTAATTCCTAAATTTTTCTTGGTGAGACACGAATGAGAAAGCTCGGATTATTAGTAGCAATATTCATAGCGGCAATACTACTAGCCCTACCCGTAACGGTGGCGGCAGCCGACCCTACAGTAAATATAACTGTAATAGGTTCTGACGGCAACCCGTTGGCAAACGCCGAGGTCACGATATACGATGAAACCGGAGATACCTACGAGGGCACCACTAACTCTAGCGGAATGGTATCAATCGAAGTCCCCAGCAACGCAACATATCTGGTTGTTGTTAAGGACGAATACTACATCCTCGACACTGTAACGGTAGAGGGAGACACCAACAAGACAGTCGATGCTAGTGCTATGCACTATGCTAAAATAGAAAGCACACCGAAGACCGCCGACATAACCGTTGTTCTTCTGGCATTCGAGGACGTAGATTTGTCAATGACGACCAACGTAACAGTATATGCTCCAAGCGACCTCAACGTAACATTCCCAGCAGAGATAGTGGAGACACCGTACAAGTATGTCTTGGAGAAGATAGAGTACGACGGTAGGGAAGAAACCGAGGAAGCAACAGTAACTCTTGACATGACAGAGGACTACCTCGTAACAGCATATTACACCAAGACATTCTACCTAGCACTAGAGTACTGGGTATTGATAATCCTAGGGATAATCGTTGTAGTAGCCTTGTTTGTAGCGTGGACTGCCGGAGCCAAGGAAGCAAGGTCTAAGATAGAAGAGTGGAGAGAAAGAAACAGAAAGTTCGTGAAAAAGAAAGCCATGTAAAAAGGGGATCCAGCGATGCCTAGGGATGTTAGCGAATGGGTTGAGAAGTTAAAGGAGGAGCTTAACGAGTACCAGATCGGAGAGTACGAGTTAGGACAAATATTCGAGCCCCTCATAATGGCGTGTGCCAAGGTTGCGAAAACGGAGAACGAGCTTAGGCAGTGCGTTAACGAGGGCATTTCGACGCTCAAATCAGTTGTTAGGAAAGTCCGTTAAAAGTACATACAATTTTTATTTTTTACTAACCCATATTTTTGGGTGTGAAGTTAAATGGCAGACTCTATGTCGGAAATCCAGATGCACCTTTTCCTTTCGATAGTCATCCTCATGCTCCTCCTTAGGTTCTTCGGTGTGACGCCCGGGCTTTTCGACACAGCCCTTTTCTCGTGCATTTCACTTCCCGCAACCTATGCCCTAACATACTATCATAGGGAAGCATATAGGGTAGGCAGGTTCGTAATCAAAAAGAAACCCGAGCCCGTAAGGCTCTGGAGCTACGAATTCGCAGCCCTAATAATGAGCTACATAATGGGGTACATGGTTTTTACTGCATTATCTGGGTCAACAGACTACATAACGTTCACTTCGGCGTTCATATCGGCCCAGCTAATGAGGCTCTTGTGCCTTGTGCTTGTGAGATCTCTAAAGAACTTGGGAGTGGACATAACGCACCCGGTCGTGGTTGTCCTTGTCTCCCTAAG
>QMMN01000170.1 GCA_003647275.1 Deltaproteobacteria bacterium | reverse complement strand
GTCCACGCCGGACCTTAAGGCCAGCGATATCAGCCGGCAGGTCGCCTCCAGCTGTGCCCCGGCACAGCTGGAGGCGACCTGCCGGCTGATATCGCTGGCCTTAAGGTCCGGCGGGGACGTGGCCTCGGTTGTCCGGCAGTTGCGGGGCATCCGCTGCCCGTCCATTGCCTGGGAGGAAGGCAAGTCCATTCTATCCTGCGCCGATGCCATTGCCAGCGTGCTGGAAAAGCACACCACCGGCTACGATGGCAAACCGAAGCCGGAGGACTACGGCCTGGCCAAGAACCTGGCCGGTCAGTGCCCGGAGTGCAGCAACATGCTCATTTATCAGGAGGGGTGCTTTATCTGCCCCGCCTGCGGCTATACCAAGTGCTAGTTAAGAGGAGGCAAAGCTTTGGCCGAGGACTTAATAGATAGAGAGGTCATTGTGCTCCAGGAAATGGAGGCGAGGCGTGTTGGTGATGGCATCAGGGAACTGCGCCTGCGCTGCGGGCTCTCGGTGGAGGAGCTGGCCCGCCGGGCCAACGTCTCGCACGATTACCTCATCCGCCTTGAGGAAGGACACGAGCTGAAAGTAACCCGGTCCGTCCTCGATAACCTGCGGCAGGTCAGCAGCCCTGGCGGGTGAAATAACCTAAACAGGAAGACCATTGACAAAGTACACGGTAGCGTGTATCATTAAGAGCAACATGGATAAATATAATTTTCCTGAGATCAGCTTACCACCTTATTATGAAAATGAAGAGCAGTATGTAAGGCTCTTTCACGGAGATTGCCTGGAAATACTGCCTGAATTCACACGTAATTCAATAGATATGATTTTCGCTGACCCCCCTTATTTCTTATCCAATGGGGGAATAACCTGCCATGCCGGGAGAATGGTCTCGGTGAATAAAGGAGCCTGGGACGTATCTCAGGGAATAGAGGAAAACCATAAATTTAACCTTGCCTGGCTTAGTGAATGCCAGCGAGTACTAACTCCAAATGGTACTATATGGGTATCAGGAACAGCGCACGTGATATTTTCCGTGGGTTTTGCCATGCAGCAGCTTGGCTTTAAGATTTTGAATGACATCATCTGGTTTAAGCCTAATGCTTCACCTAACCTTAGCTGTCGATATTTTACCCACTCAACAGAGACAGTAATCTGGGCCGCGAAAAACCAAAGGAGTAAGCACACTTTCAATTATGAGTTGATGAAGGAACTCGGCAACGGGAAGCAAATGCGTAACTTATGGGAAATCTCGCCCCCACAACCAAAAGAGAAGGTTCATGGTAAGCACCCTACTCAAAAGCCGTTGGCGCTATTAGATAGAATTATACAGGCTGCAACTAATGAAAAGGATGTAGTGCTCGATCCTTTTAATGGCAGTGGGAGCACAGGCATAGCTGCTTTACGACTAGGCAGGAAATATATCGGGATCGAATTATCAAAAGAATATCTTGACCTCACTATAAAACGCTTAGAAGATGAGTTTGTAAACCTCAGATTGCAGCCAGTAAGATAAAGCACGTCTTAGACCTTCATTTAAGTAATATCTCATCTATTCCGTTCTTAAACATTAGTCTGCCTGAATAGTTCCAATCTCTAATGTCTTGCTCTATCAAAAACCACTTGATGACTTTTAGTATAAGGTCAACTGGATGCCCTGCATTAAATCTAATGCCCCCATACTCGGATAATATGTCCTCTGGGTCTTCACAATTATAAACGCGCTCTATCGATTGATATAATCTTCCGCACAGAGCGGGATTCCTCTGCCGTTTTAGCCTCAGGTCATCAAAGATGTCATCATGCTTAGGATACTCCTGTCCTGTTTGGAAGACCGTTCGCTCTACATTAATGCGGAAGTCAAATCCTTTCTTTAAGTAAGCTGGACGTGTAAGATAAATTCTTCTGCCATCTACAAGTGTCTCAACATTATAACGGTAATGCGATGCATCATCACCTCTCCCTAAACCGGGTTTTTCTTCGAGAAACTGAGATACCACCACCTTGCGCAATTCCACCCTTGAAGTGTAGTCACGAACTATGAAATCCAATTCGTGATACATGTCATGGTACCCCCTTCTTTTTTCCAATTATAACACTGCTTTTGCCCCTATAACCTGCGGCAGCGCGCTGCGATAAAAGTCACATACATGCCCTCGCTATTAGCTGCGTATCTTATTGTCCTTCCTCTTCCTATCCCGCCCCTTTGACACTCCAGAAGGCCGATGATATGATTTATGGTAAGGGGCGGTTTGTATGCCTAATTTTGACCTCTATCTTGTACTTCTGGTCATATGTTTGCTGTTCTCCGTTTTCTTCTCCGGCTCGGAAACGGCCTTTGTTTCCCTGCAGAGAGTCAGGGTGCAGCACCTGGTGGAGAATAAAGTGCGGGGCGCCAAACGTGTCTCCAGGATAATCGCCCGCCCGGAAAAGCTGCTCTCCACCGTCCTCTTCGGCAACACGCTGGTCAATACCGCTGCCGCCGCCATATCAACGGCGATGGCCATTCATTTCTGGGGCGAGCATGGCGTGCTCTATGCCACC
>QMMN01000169.1 GCA_003647275.1 Deltaproteobacteria bacterium | reverse complement strand
TGCTGGAGTCACAAACGCTTGGGCAGCTAGAGAAGCTTGGATCAAGATGGACCCGTTCTGGGGACCTAGAGAAATTAGAGGGCCTGCCTGGGAGACTATCACAGGCTTAACGGCTCTCCTAGCCGGCGCCGATTATTTCATGATGATGCATCCTTTCTCAATTAAAACTATGAAAGAAATAATCAAAAACCTCCTCGAAGGCAGTCCTGGAAAAATCGAAGATATCTACGATTGGGTGAGCGCTAAACTAGAGTGAGAGCATGCCTTGGAAGGCTATAAGCCCGATAGAAGTCTATAAACTGCTCCCTAAGACGAATTGCAAAAAATGCGGAGAAGAAAACTGCATGGCTTTCGCCGTTAAACTGGTTAACATGGAGACTAAGCTAGAGCTCTGCAAGCCTCTCCTGGAAGAAGCCAAGTACAAGAAGAATTATGAAAAATTAAAGGAAATGTTAACGCCGCCAGTAAGAGAAGTAGAGCTGAGAAGTGATAAGAAAGTTGTTAAGATCGGTGGAGAATATGTGCTTCACAGACATGAACTAACTTACATCAACCCACCGCCCATAGCTATAGACGTTGACGATACTATGTCGAAGGAAGAGTTAATAAAAAGAATCAACTTCGCTGAAAACTTTAAGTATACGTATATAGGGAGAGAGCTTAATCTAGACCTGATAGCCATCAGGTCAGTCTCTAATGACCCTGAAGTATTTAAGAAGACAGTGAACTTCGTAGCTTCTAATACGAGTCTACCATTAGTACTCTGTACCCTTAATCCTAAAGTTATGGAAGCAGGAGTTTCGACACTGCCCAACGGTAAGCCTTTGCTATATGCCGCGACAAAAGATAATTGGAAAGAAATGGCGGATATAGCGTTAAAAAATAAACTTCCGCTAGCCGTTTTCAGTCCTGGCAATTTAGATATGTTAATTTCCCTAGCCAAGACATTGCTGAAAATGGGGATTTCTGAAATAGCTTTAGACCCTGGAACTTTTGTTGGATTCAATGGATTAAGGACAACTATAGACTATTTTACAATGCTTAGGTGGAAAGCCTGTAACGAAGATTACGAATTAGCTGGTTGGCCGCTTATAGGCACTCCTCTAACAGCTTGGAAGATGGTGGATGGCGATTCCCAGGCTAAAGCTTGGTGGGAGATGATCACGGCTTCTATGCTGATAGTTAGGTATGCAGACATGTTAATTATGCATTCACTCGAAGGTTGGGTATATCTGCCATTAGTAATGCTGAGATTTAATATCTATACAGACCCGAGAAAGCCCGTCGCCGTAGAGCCAGGATTAAGAATTATAGGGAATCCCGACGAGATGTCTCCTGTAATGTTGACTGGAAACTTCGCTCTCACCTACTATATAGTCTCTGGCGATATAGAAGCAGGCAAGATAGACTGCTACCTCTTACTAGCTGATACCGAGGGTATAGCCGTGGAATGTGCTGTGCCTGGGAGAAAATTATTGCCTGACAACGTAGCCGAGATATTGAAATCTTCAGGAATCGAGGAGAAGGTTAAGCATAGGATCTTGATAATTCCCGGTAAAGCGGCTAGGCTTGCAGGAGATATAGAAGACACTACTGGATGGCGCGTCTTAGTAGGTCCTCTGGATTCTAAAGATATACCTAAGTTCATAGAGGATAAATGGAAACCAGAGAACATCAAAAAGCTGATGGAAAGTTAAAAAAATAGAATATTATTTTGCCTCTGCTACCATCTTTTTAGTTAACTGATAGATTATCGGGACTAGCATTATACCCATAGCTATGGCTAATCCCCAAGCTAGGTTGGCTATGACTTGTTCTGTCCCGGGGAAACCGCTGAATATCCCTGCTACGCCGACGAGTAAGAATATGCTGTAGAGTATGAACTTGGCGTAGCCCGCTACCGGCTTGAATTCTTCGTGGTCTTCTACTATGCTAGTCACTACGGTGTCGCCTAGAGATATGCCAACGCCTATTATGACAAAGCCTATGATCAGCGAAAATACGAATTCTCCGGTGAAGAGCATCATCTGTAGGGCTATGCTGAGCACAATGGCTACTAAGCCTATTAGCAATAGATTGCGCAGCATATCCACGAGCTCTTTATGCTTTTCAGGAAATACAGGAAGGAGTATATGTCTCACATAAGAGGCTAAGAACTCTACAAGGACAAAGCCTAGGCTTAATAGTATAATGCCTCCCATCAGCTTGGGTAGGTAGTCGGCTATCGCTAGGATATAACTTCTAGTGGGCTCGCCTATCTCTAAGAGCTGTAGCGCTACTGATACGGAGATGACAATTACGAAGGCTTTAACCAGGGAGCCAACAAAGTTAGATAGGTCTATGCCAGCTTTTCTGAAAGCTTTGCCAGCATCTGTTTGGTCAAAAGCTTTTTCGATGCCGAGTATTTCTATTAACTTGTTGACAGCTTTCCCTACTATCCCTCCGATAATGTAACCTATGCCTATGACTATCAGTGCGGCGAAGATCGATGGTATAGCTTCGATGATCTGCGTGACTATTCCGACCACTGCCTCGGTT
>QMMN01000168.1 GCA_003647275.1 Deltaproteobacteria bacterium | reverse complement strand
GTATATTTTAGCTCGCATTACTCTCCGTTTTGCCGGGTCAGGCTCATTTTCAATTTCATCGTTAGTCCAGGGATTAACCTGGCCGGAAAAAGAATAGTTGTTTTCGTTTCCTAATAACCAAAAGAGGACTCCTTCTTCATCTTTGTAGAGGTTGACCATGTTCAAGACCTCTTGCTTCACCTTCTCTTGAAAATCCCTGTCTCCATAGCGGGGGCAGGGGTATTCCCAAAATCCCAACCAGTGACCCAGGATACTGCGGATACCGTAAAGCTGGTATAAATCCCGGATAACCTGCCTGACTTGCTGGGGATTATCGCTTATCTCGTAAAAGCGAACCGTATTTATTCCCATTTCCTGCATCAGCTTGCCGTCTACTAACCAGGGCTTATTCGGGTCGGAAAACACGTCGTACTCATGGTTTTGCCCTATCGGGACAGGATTGTAACATACTCCTTTTATGATATAGGGCTTACTGTTTACAAAGAGGCGATACCGGCTGCCTTTATATTTTCGGATATAGACCTTTGGCCTTGGCCGTCTGGCCATACCGGTTATTGAGAAGAAAATTGAAAGGAGCGCCAAGACACCAAGACACCAGGACACCAGTTTTATGCGCTGGTGACCTGGTGACCTGGTGACCTGGTGACTTAACTTACTCGTACTTGATCTCATCCAAATAGAAAGTAACGCCTTCAGGGTTAACATCAATGTTGGTCGCCCAACAAAAACCACCAATGATATAAGACATATCCTTGCCGCCTAAATCAATGGTGTATTGCGTCCATTCTTTGTTGAGAATCACGGGGCCGATGCTGGCAGAATCTGAATCTGAGAATTCCCCCATTATCCCGCCGACCTTGAACTCCTCAATCCTCTCTCCGCCTTTTTCGCCGCGCGCCCAAAAGGTTAATTTCTCAGCAGCGGATAAATCGTAGCCGGCGTCCTGGGTTCCCCAATTGTTCGCGGGGTGCTGCCAGTAAATTCCTGCCCAGCGAGTGCCGGAATTGTCGTTGTAAGCAATTCTGATACAGGTGTCTCCCAGATAAGGATTCTCCTTCCAGCCCTGGTTATACTTTAAATCCTGAGAAGCAGTTGCCGGCATCCAGCCGGAAGGGATAAAGTGGTTACTGATTGAGCCCCGGTCAGAATAGACGTAAAAGGGCATGGCTTCTCGTTTCTTCGCCTCGGGTTTCATGGTTGGGTCTGCAACAAATTTTATATCATCCAGATAAAAGGTTGCGCCATCAGGATTTGAATCAGCCGTAATTGTCCAGAAGAAACCCCCGTTTATATAAGAAAGGTCAAGACCTGTCAGATTAATGGTATATTTCTTCCAGACGTCGGTCAACTCAATAGGCTCGGTTTCGGTAATAGAAGAATCAGGATAGGGAACATCTTTGTTAAGTCCGATCCCGCCAACACCGAATTTCTGAATAATTTCTCCGCCTTTCTCGCCTCTGGCCCAGAAGGTAAGCTTGGTCATTCCGGTTAAGTCATAACCGCCCTTCTTAGTCCCCCAGTTGTTAGCGGGAAACTGCCAGTAAACACCTGCCCAACCTTGTCCCTGAGATTTCTTCGCTGAATAAACAAACTGGATACAGGTCTTACCTGAATGAGGATTATTAAGAGATTGGTCATTCATTTTAACATCTCCATAATCGCCCATCCATCCAGAAGGAATATAGTGATTTTCCCGCGAGCCTTTGTCTATATAAATAGCAAAGGACTCGTATTCCTCTATGGCTGCTTCCTGCGTAAAGGCAAGTGGAACGGCAAAAAGCAGACAAACCACACTTAGAATTAAAATCTTTTTACTCATCCTTTATACACCTCCTTTTCAACTTTACACTTTACACTTTACACTTTACACTTTTATCTTCTTGTGCTTCCTTTCACCTCCACATCTCCTGATAGGCATAATACGCCTTGCGCAATTGACGCAAGAACGGGGACTGCGAACCATCTCCTTGCCCGCATAACCCTAACCATTCCTCATGCATATATCCGTCAGGAAAAGGACCTGCCCATAGCGGCTTGGTATCGTGCATGCCCGGTTCGTAAGCCTTCCACCACTCATCCAGCCATTCGAAGATTATGCCGCCAATGGCGTTCCCTACGCCGGGGCCGTCGCTCATATTATATTGAATGTCTTCCCAGGCAGCGCGATGATACTCTGCCTGCAACTCTTCAGCCTCCTCCCTAGTTTTACCTTCAGCATAAGCAGGACAGCCAAATTCAGTTATGAACGCCGGCTTATCCGCCTCTTCCTTAACTGCCTGCCAGAGATATCCAAAACCGTAATTACCCCGATAGGCATTTGCGCCGAATATGTCTATATCCGGACAATACTTACCAAATACATCCAGGAAAAGAGTATCGCCATTGCATAGAGCCACCGGATGCTCGGGGTCAAGGGATTTAATTATGCAGGCAACCTCATTGGCAAATTTAAAAAAGCCTTCCGGGTCCTTGTCGGCATTACAGGCAACTCCATAAACATTTTCATTACCTAGAAGCCAGAATAAGATATATGGCTCATCT
>QMMN01000167.1 GCA_003647275.1 Deltaproteobacteria bacterium | reverse complement strand
CCATCAAGTATTCTATCTACATAACTTGGATTCTCATACATTAACCTGATGAGCTGGTTAAAGCCTGTCAGTTGCCAAGCGATCTCAAATAAATGAGTAACATATCCCACTACAAGATAACGTTCACCGTAAACTTTACAATATTTTCTTACAGCTTCCGCTGATTCCTCAACCACTTTAGGCCACGTATATTCTTCTAAGCTAACCTCTTGTAAAGGATGCTTTACAAAGGTGTAGGTATAGGTATGGCTAGGAGCCCAAACGCTCTCAATACCCCATACATCTCTTCTTACTTCATACTCACCTTGATATCTTATAGTGCATGCTGGGCCATAAGGACCTTCTTTAAGCTTAGCGTTTTTTAGAAGAAACTCGCTCTCCAGCTTTAAAGGTGGCGCATATCTCTCGTCTACGTGTAGTGCTTCAAGTAATTCTTCGTTATCTCGGCAGCCTAATCTACGTATTAAACGGCTCACAACCTCAGGTCGTGCGTTAAAAGTTAGCGGTATTCTATCCACGTCTTCGTGGCTTATCGCTCTTATACATCTTTCACGAGAATTAAGCATAATGTTTATGTTAAGAAAGAGGTATAAAAACCATATCCGCAAAAAAGTTGGAAGCAGAAGTGCATTTTATAGGAAAGTTTTTGTGAAGAGGGAGAGAAGCTTGTTTAAGGCATGTCTTTGTTGATGCGAAGTATAGAAAGCTAGTATAGCTACGTTTCTTCCATGATTGGGTAAATGAGATAATAGGTTAGGTACCTTTTCTAATGGAACATCAATTAGCTGTAAGAGCTTTCCGTTTGAGATGATTTTTTCATATAATGGTAGCCAGCGTGGATCTCCTGGATCGGGATTGCCTGCTCCGGGAATCCATTGAATTCCGTCCAGTTCTTCTATGGATAATAGCTCGTCTAAATGTGGAAGCTCTAGAGGGCCGTCTAGATGCCAGATCACTCTATCAAAGTACTGGCATTCATCTTCTAAAAATGGTAAAACGAACTCTCGGAAATGCTTAGGAGAAAGATATGCTAACAGATCCCATCCCGCAACATGATGCGATTGCCTACTCCATAACCAGGCCCACGTTGAATAACCGTGTTCATTTGCATTAATTAGCTGACTTATTCTCTCGAAATAGAGGAAGAAAAGATCTTGGATTTTTTCAAGAGCTTTCTTGACTAAGTTGCCTCTAAAGAAAAGATCCTTTAAGAAATTCGTTGGAAAGTTTCCCCTCAGTTGCGCCAAAGCATCGATTCCTTCATGGAAATCTGGAAATCCTATTACGGCCATATTCTTATATCTGCTAGGAAGAATGCTATACGCTTTAACGGTATACCTCCAGAATTCATTATCTGGATCGAAATCCATTTCTAAGATTTCTTCTAACGTAAAGCTTCCGTTTATCCACGCTGTCTTTACCCGATCATCATATTTTACCTGAGCGCCCAAATATAAGGCCAGAGCCCCTGGACCGGTGTTAAGCCAAATGTTGGGATAAGCTTCCATAAGGAATTGGGCATGCTTAAGTTTTACAAATATTTCGTTTAATGCCCTCTCAATATCCGGATAGTATTGGAGAAAATACCAAGCACAATTAAAGAATTCTTGTGGATTTTCGAATTTCGTTAGATCTATTATCTGTATTAATGGTCTATCTAACCTACTTGTCCACCAGGCCTCGAAAACCTCCTTTTCTTTCTCCCAATCGTTCTTCAGAAGCATTGACATCAGCTACCTGAGCCCTCCAAGTCTACGACTTCATCCTGTTTAACGCTTCTGAATGAAATTCTTCCATCACCATCTATGATTATGAGCTTCCCGCTAGCTTTGCTTATTATGATCGATGAAGTGACGTAGCTTATAGCGCATGGGGGTAGAATGAAGCCTTCTAAACCTAGAGGATACCTATCTTCAACATTTTTCAGTAATACAACTTCGCAGTCAAGCGGCTTTAACTTAAACTTTATTTCGTGATTCAATTTGCCTCCTTTCTTGGCGAAAACCATGTAATAGACGACATTTTCTTTATCAACCACGAATGGAAGTTGATCAAGTTTTATTACATCCTCCAATTCCTTATCCTCCCTGCTTACATTAAAAACTGCCACGGCAGGAACCCCGTTAGCCCTTGAAGCCAATTTCAGTAACTTATCACTTATATAAGGATTCTCAAATAGTATATCTCTCGTGGGAATTGCAGGAAAGTCAACTCTGACCACCTCACCATTGGGTAATGTCAACATGCTAAGTAACTCGATATTAGTTTTCTCAATCTCTCTGTCAGTTATGTATACAGGTCCTCCGCTGAAAGCTCTTAGAACTGCATGAAGCTTAGATGACTCGTCGTAGGTGATCCACATATCGTAATCTGGGTATACTATATGGTTTAAGAATAGCGTATTATAGGCATTATATATGGCATGAAGCTTTGCACCGTCTCTCCAGAATGGTACATAGTCCTCGGAAGTCCTCATGACATTTGACCAAAAGTAGTTACTATAATTCTCAGGAGCCATTGACATGCAATTAAGAATATCAAGCCCTTTATG
>QMMN01000166.1 GCA_003647275.1 Deltaproteobacteria bacterium | reverse complement strand
TACTCTTGGCTACCTTCGATTTCCGAGGGAGTCTTCAAGGGACGTGTTAAGCTAAAGATTAAGCATAATAAGGCTCTGAATTGGATAGGCAATTATAACCCCTCAAACAATGTGCTTACGAGAAAGCTAGGTCTTGCATCCGCCCTACTATTAAGCATAATCCTACCCCTGATACCATATCTCCCGTCGATAAACCCAAGTTTCCGACCTGCATCTGTAGATATCCCCTACTACTCTAGGTGGCTCGACCACATGCTTATGACGGATCCCTGGGGTGCTGTCGAATACGCTTTTTACGGTGAAAAAAACGGTAATAGACCGCTTTACTTACTCATACTCTACGGTCTAGTGGAACTCGGGATTCCTATGGAGACCGTGTTAAACCTTGAAGCTCTTCTTATAGCTCCCGTATTCGTCTTAGCCGTTTACCTCGCGGCTAGACAGCTTTCCAAAAATGGTGTATACGCTTCCTTAGCATCACTGGTTGCCGTATTGAGCTTCAACATGACCGTCGGCATATACGCTGGCTACTTCGCAGCGTGGACCGGGTTAACACTGTTTTATATCTGCATCGTTTTGACGCTTAGTTCAGAGGGTCGAAGGTTAGAAAGCCTAATAGGGTCCATAGTATCTTCTACGGCTCTTCTATATATCCACCCATGGACATGGAGCGTCCTCATGACCGTTTTAACTGCTTACCTGGTTGTCTCTACTATAGACTCGAGAAGGGTGAATAGACAACTCCTAGCCGTTTTACTAATAAATGTGACCGTGGATGTGTTCAAGACCGTTACCTCACAGGGATACGGGGGATTGGTCTCCTCTGCTAAGGTTCTCGGTAACGGTAAGGTATTCGGGTTTAAACCCATGCTAGAACTCTTTAAGCACCTACGACATCTCTCGACGACCTACATGGGCGGGCTATTCTTCAATCCACTTTACATGCTTCTGACGTTAATAGGTGTGCTAAGCCTCCTGAAAAGACGTAATGGATTCTCGAGATCCATCATAGTATGGGTGGTCGTGGTATCGCTTGTGTTCCCCTTCAGTGGCATAGGTCTACAGTCCCACCTGCTTTTTGTCACACCCTTCCCGTTGCTGATAACCGAGGGGCTTTGGACTACGTTCAGGCTTTTGGACGGGCTGAATCCTAAGATCACTAGGGTTTTCCAAACGTTTTTCTTGGTATCAAGCATGACCTACGCTGTCAGGGCTTTATGTAACCTAGTGTAGTATGGGCGATGGGAGGAAACTTGTTAGGTAAGTCCATTTGGCGCTAAACCTCCCCGCATAATATAATTTTTGACCTACTCGTTCATTTTTCTGGTTTATAATTTTGTAAATACTTGTTTACGTCATTGTATTCTGAGGCCAGCCTATCCAACGCATGAGATGCTGATTTTAGACATATATACGTTATTAAAGCATAAATTTATTAGGGTAACACGTTCACAATAGTGAAGGAGGAAAGTTTCTAGGTGAAGTGAGATGAACAGTAGGCGTTTAGCCATATACGCCCTTATAGCCCTACTAGCCCTGACACCGCTCATGGCTGCAATGCCGGCACCAGCCGTAGCCGCGATCGAGAAGCCTGAGGTATCGATAGACTACCCGTACCTAGTTGTCGGAACTGAGGAGGGGGTTAGGACTATCACCATAGTCAACCCGCTCGACAACCCAGATATCGAGGAGATAAGGATAATCCTACCCGAAGATTCCGCCGACGACGTAACCGTTGACACAACATCTGGCTTCATAGGAACTCCGGATGCGACAGTAGTCGGCACGTGGGTCGTAGTGATTTCTCCTGATGAGGACTACGGCTTCCTGCTCCCGGACGGCGGTAAGGGTGAGGTTACGCTTGTGATAGACCCTGAGGATGCCGAGACCGAGGAGGGTGTCGTCGACAAGTACAAGGTAACCGTCAAGATGAAGTTTGTGACCGGTGAATGGCTGACCGAGACAGTATACCTGTACGAGGGTTGCGCCACGGGCGTCGAGGTGGATGTTTTATACGAAGGAGAGTCTGTCGCGGAGTCTACGGCTGGAGAGGAAATAACGATAACCGTTCAAACCATTAACGCAACAGGTTATACGACTGCCGATGAGGGTGTTCCGATAGTTATCTGGGGAGAATACACAGAGGATGGTGAGACCACCCAGGTTAAAATCGCCGAGGTGTTCACAGACTCCGATGGCTATGCTGAGGCAACCTATACACCTACTAAAGCCATCGACTGGACGTTTTACGCAGACGTTATCATGGATACGCCTCCAACAGGAGCTATCCTCTCCAGAGGATCAGACACTCTCACCGTTAAGGCCGCTGAGCCTACCAAAGTTGTGGTCAACACCGAGTACGATGTGGAGGATTATGATGTGACCTATCTGACTTCTCAGGAGGTTAAGGTGTGGGTTAGCTTAGCCGATAAATACGGCAATACCGTCGAGATAGAGGATGCGTACATGGATGATACTGAGGTAACCCTGACACCCAACAAGGGTGTGTTCATCGACGAGGAGGGTAACGAGGTTGAGGAGCTTGAGACTACACTTGACAAGGTGT
>QMMN01000165.1 GCA_003647275.1 Deltaproteobacteria bacterium | reverse complement strand
GCAAGGCCAACAACATCAGGAACAGTTACAGGTTCTACACCGAGTGAAACTTCGATGTCAACTGAAGAGGCTATCTCAACAGAAGCACCACCGGCAGGATTTTGACTGATAACATCACCTGCTGGTACTGTTTCGCTGTAGGATGTTGTTACCGTTCCTACAACCAGACCAACTGCAACGATGTCCGACTCAGCCGTTGCCTGAGCAAGGCCAACCACGTCAGGTACCGTCACCATCTCAACACCGAGGGAAACCTCGATGTCAACTGATGTACCTGGAGGTACAGAAGCACCACCGGTCGGATTCTGACTGATGACGTCGCCTGCAGGAACCACAAAGCTATATGATGTGGTTACCGTTCCTACGACTAAGTTGGCTGCAACTATGTTGGATTCGGCAGTTGCCTGGGCCTGGCCTGTAACATCTGGAACTATTGCAGGCGTTGTGGCACTTAAAGCACCTGAAACAATACCAGTATTTAGCAGACTGTCACGCATCTGAACCGTATATGTGTATTCCGTTGAACCAGTCAGGCCGGTATCGGCGTAAGAAGTACTGCTCTGCCATCCGCTGTCTGTTCCGCCGGGATTGCCGCTGATCTCATCGAAGTAGTATTGAACCGGGCCAGAGACATCCGAACCGGTTGTCGCCATCATACTGATAGTTGTATCGCTATCGGCAGATGGCGCCAAAGCAAACGTCGCGGGATTCGGTGTCGGCGGGTTAATGTCTGCGTCTGTGGTGGCACAGGAAGGGGTCGATGCGGTACCTGTATTGCCATAACTGTCACGCATTGTAACCGTATAGCAGTACTGCGTACCTGGCGACAGTCCGCTGTCGGTATAACTGTCACTTGTCTGCCAACCGCTGTCGTTTCCGCCGCCGGCTGTGCAGGTAAAGAGGTACTCGACTGGACCAGAGACATCCGAACCGATTGTCGCCGTCATGCTGATAGCTGTCTCGCTGTCGGCTGCCGGAGCTACTGCAAACGTCGCAGGATTCGGCGTCGGCGGATCAACGTCTGGTGGGATATATGCGTAAATGTCGATGTAACATATTTTCGAATTAACCGCTGAACCTTGATGACTAACGGTCAACCTGCCATCGCTAACGACCACGGTGACACCAAAGTGCTCATCGAAATTATCCTGGCCATCGGGATCATTAAGCAGAACGCCTTCAACATTCATATGGTTGACCTGATCAGTATAGCCTGGATCACCAAACACGACATCAATGTCATACGTGCCGTTGTCAATTTCAATTTCCCATGTATGACTTGCGCCGCTTTTTTGTAGATGATTGAGCGTGTCGTAGCGTTGATCGGTATCAATCCCGCGATCTCTTGTTTCGGCGTTTAATGTATCCCAGCCATAGGTATAGCCATTGCCGCGATCGCCGTAAACGGAACCGTCATCGGCAAGATAACCCGAAGGTACAGGTGATGCAGCCGGCTGGAAGTTGATAAATATCGGGTCAAAATCGAACGTAGTGGCATTGGAAGGGGCAGAAGCACCACCCTCATTACCCACGCCGTCACGCATTGTAACCGTATAGGTGTACTGCGTAGCAGAAACCAAACCGGTATCGGTATAAGAAGCACTGGTCTGCCAGCCGCTATCTGAACCGCCGGCATTGCCGCTGACCTCATCGAAGTAGTACTCAACAGGACCGGTTGGGTCGCTGCCTGTAGTAGCTGTCATAGTGATCTCTGAACTACTAATTGCCGCAGGCGCTGATGCAAATGTTGCAGGATCCGGCGTCGGCGCCGTCAGATCAGGAGGCATTGTGGTAAATTCCCAGATTGGCCCTGCTGTAGAGCCAAAGTAATTGTTAGCGACAACTTGCCAGTAATATGTTGTTGATGCCGACAATGCTCCTGGATCGATAGTAGTATTTGAGGTATTGCCCAGCCAATCTGTTGGCGTCGGGTTGGTGCCAAAGTAGACATCATAATCATCAGTATCCGCCCCTGCGGTCCAACTGAGCATACCGGTGAGACCGACATCTGTGATACCATTTGCCGGGTCTGGCCCGCTTGGGGCACCCGGATACGTTGGATCCTGGGTTGTAAAGCTCCAGACAGAACCGGTCGTTGTACCAACAGGGTTGACCTCGTCAATAGCCCAGTAGTAAGTGGTGCTCGTTGAGAGTGTACCAGGATCATATGTTGTCCCTGTCTGATTACCCATAAATTCTCCGGCGTCAGGCGTCGGATCTGTTCCAAAATATACATCGTGCGATACGGCATATGCACCTGCATCCCAGCTAATATCAGCAAAGATACTGACATCAGTTGCGAGGTCTGCAGGATCAGGATTTGTCGCAGGGTCGGGAGGATTCGGTACTTCATGGTGAAGAGTAAATGATTCTATAACCGTATTCTCCGGCGATCTGACCGCCGTGAAAGTAAGGTCGTAGCCCTGAACGTCTATCTTGCAGTAGCTCAGTGTATTCCCCTCTCCCGCGACAACATACGGCATGCCGAAGTCAACTGCATCCAATGGTGCACCGCCGCCACCGGTGGTTATGTGAGTAATACCATCTACCACGCAGCGGACATAGTTGTGGTTGTGACCG
>QMMN01000164.1 GCA_003647275.1 Deltaproteobacteria bacterium | reverse complement strand
GATAAAATTTCCTAAAGATAGCCTCACGATCGGCCTTCGGTATGCCGGGGCCCTGGTCCTCAACGGAGACCTCTGCTGAATGATCCTGCGGACTCACCGTGATTATGATCGTGCCATTGTCCGGAGAGAATTTTATGGCATTGGAGATAAGGTTCGTCATGACCTGGTATATCCTTCTGCTGTCCATCGGAAGAACGATCTCTCCCTGAGCATTTACTTGCAGCCGAATGCCTCTTTTCTGGGCAACGGCCTGCTGCGTTTTTACGGCATCGGTCACCGTTGCCGTCAAAGATTCCTCTTTGATTTCCAGCTCGAGCCGCCCCGCCTCAATCTTGGAATAATCGAGAATATCCACAAAGGTATTGATAAGATAGTCGGTGTTTTTCTTGATGATTTCCAAATAGGAAGGATCATTGCATGAAGCCTTTCTCAACAAGATATCTATAGCGCCTTTGATAGAGGTCAACGGGGTCCTGATTTCATGGGAGATGTCCGTGAAAAACTCGGTTTTTGCCCGATTGAGATGCGTCAATTCGGCAACGGCCTGTTCCAGCTTGCGGTTTGTAAGAGAAAGGTCTTTTGTGGCCTCGGCTATCTTTTGTTCCAGTTCCATGTGTTGGTTCTTAAGCTTGTTATCAATGAGGTAGCAGAGGCTTGCGAATTCCTTGAGTTCGTCTCCATCCGTATCCTTGACTCCTTCGAACTCTTCCATTCTGATTTTCCTGGTAAAGTCCTTGATCTCGGCGATGGGTTTAAACAGCATTGCCCGAGCGAAAAAGAACAGGACCAGGATGACCGAGCCGGTGAGTCCTATCATGGCAAAAAAGAGAAAAAGATTATTCCGCCGGATCGCCTTTTCCGCTTCCCCCATAGGGATGAAAACACTGATACATCCTCCCACGTCCCCTATGTTGTAATCCTGTTTGCTGTGACATGACAGACAGCTCTTTCTGATCAAAAGCGGGGCGGCATACCGAAATACAGGCTGGTTCCCGTGGAATTCTATGCGATCGATCCCTCCCTTTTTTCCCGACTTGAACAATCGGATCGCCTGAGCCTCAAACAGATCCGGCTTATTGGTGGGGTTCAGGGCATGGACGTTGGTGAGGTTGAAAGAGTACAGTTTTCCCTTCTCCGCATATTCGGAAAGCTGTCTGGTCAAGATGGCAGGGGTAATTTTGGTATAGACCCGCCCATGAATGTCTTTAATATCGGGGTTTAATAAAAATGGATCTGAATGCACACGCCCCGTTTTTTCAATCAGTATGTAATTATGATCCGAGACCCATTGTCTTGTCAGAACAATCTGTTTGTGAAGTATTATGGCCTGGGTTTTGATTTGATCCAAAACAAATTGTTTCTGCTTTCGGGAAATCCAGATGAATAGAGCCGTGAATATCAGGGTCACGGTAATTGCAGTGGTAACCAGATACTTGAGAGCAATCCTGTTTTTTATAATGGAAAGCATATAAGCCCGTTGGGATGAGGCACTATTTACATGTTCAAACCGGGGCCCCGGGTCAAATGGGATCAGATCTCAAAAAATTTTACAGTTTTTTTACATTATTTTACCACATGATTACGCCAAATTGTGCTAAAAAAGTAATACTAACATAATTCGATAGATTCCTTCTGATTGAGTGACCCATTGGACGGGGGTATTCATGAAAACCTACCTCAAAGGGTTTGTATTCATTATTATCGGGATTATCATCGCTTTCCCCCTCTTTAGCATTTCCTACTATACTATGGTGCGTACCTCCACACCCCAGTTTTGCGCATCTTGCCACGAAATTCAGTTTGCTTATAACACGTGGAAGACCTCCACCCATGTAAATAACGCCCAGGGATTTGTGGCCGATTGTATGGATTGCCATCTTCCTGCGCCCCATGACACTTTTAACTTTTTCTATTCCAAGACCGCCCATGGCATTAAAGATATCATCATTCATTTCATCGGGTCCGAGTACGATCACTCAAAGGCCCGTGAAAATGCCTATGCGTCCTTTACAAACCAGCAGTGCCAGAAGTGTCACCGAAACCTGCTCTATATTCCAGACAAACGGGGGGCCATGCTGGCTCACCGTGCAGTGGTGTATGCCAGGGCAGGCTACGAAAAACGGTGCGTAGACTGCCACAGGGATCTGGTGCACAGGGCACGGGCCATTTATCAATACAAGCAGTATCGCGATACTTATAGGGGTTTAGGGCTGTAGGGCCCGCAATCGTGTATTGCAAACCTTCAACTTTAGTGGGAGGGGGGAGAATGATGAAGAAGGTCATATTAGCTGCGTCACTGATGTGCGGCCTGGGAGGGCTCTTGGTGGCCGGAGCGCTGGTGGCTGATGCCCAGACAGCCAAGAACCAGGCCAAGGAAAAGGAGTTCAGGATAGAGCGCAGTATGCCGAAGGAGGCGGTCGCCTGTATCGAGTGCCACAAGAAGGAAAACCCCGGCATATTTGTCGATTGGTCTCACAGTCGGCATGCAAGCGCCAATATCACCTGCCTTGATTGCCACAAGGCTGAAGAGTTCGATCCGGATGTGAGCAAGGAGCATTACAAGCAGTACGAGCGTTCGGACCGGCCTTATGG
>QMMN01000163.1 GCA_003647275.1 Deltaproteobacteria bacterium | reverse complement strand
AGTTTGTATGTCTTCCCAGACAGTCATGGCATTATATTACCTTTAATCAGTATGTAGTCTCTTTCATCTATAACCTGAATACCCTTTTGAGTTATTCCTGTTACGCTTATGAATGTATTTATTAGCTCTTTTCTATCTACTGTTATTTTTATCTCTTTAGGCTCTATTGTAGCCTTTAAACCTTTGCTTACTATTGTTCTCTCCAAATCTGCTAAATCGACTACTATGACAAATGCATCTGGGTATATCTCCACGTCTTTTACCTTTTGTCCTCTGCTCTCTATCGCTTGTCTTAACATATCTGCTAAGTCTTGATTCTTTAGTTTAACTTCTGCTACGTTTCCTCTCGTTGTTATATCGAGATTTGGAAAGGGTAAATTTGGTATCACTTATACCACCTCTCAATACATTAGAGTCCATACATTGGCAAAAAAGTATATCATTCCTTTCGGATTCGTCATGAAGTAATCCCAAGTTCTAAGGAAGAATACATAGATGTTATTGGCTATGTTTCTGAAAAAGTTAATGATAGTTGATACTATTCCTTCTACTCTGTCTTGGATTTGTCCTATTATTTGGTTTATCCCAGCTCCTATTCCTGCAAAGAAACTCATGTTATCTCATCACGGATTTATCTTGAACGTGTATTTAACAATCAATCTACCTCCGTTAGGCACAGTAGTCGTAGTGATTACGTCCCTTGCTAGCATCACATAGTATGGTGTTGGAACCCCAGACTCTTCTCTCGTTACTTTAGCAAACATACCTATTTCTCTAACTACTATGTCTGAACCACTCAAGTTATCAAATGCTCTCTGCCATGTTTTGTAGTCGTCTCCAAAATCAACTACTGAAGTTTCTCCGTAGCTTAACTGTCCCGATCCAGTTCCGTGAGATATTTTAGCACCCAAGCTGTGTTGATATACATCAAAAGCCGTATCACTCGAACCAACTAATATACCATAATCATCGTTTCCAGAGGGTGCTAAAACTTCTGCGTTGTATAAATACTCGTCGGAAGCGTTTTTGAACATGAATGTAACACTACTTCCGTTTACGTCGCTCACTAACCATCCACCTGTGTCAAACATAGTTAACAAGTTCTTTATGTTCCTCGTAAAGCTGTCCATTGGTCTTTTTTCTCTATGAATCTCTTTTCCGTTTTTATCCAACACTATTACCTCAATTTCACCGTTTACCCCACTACCCGACCTAATCATCCTATCACCCTAAGCATAATTACAACTCAAAACTTAAAAAATTTATTGTCGTTAGATAATTACCGTGTCAATTTCGTAGATACAATTACCCAACTTAGTTCTTTTCTCTGCTTTAACTAATTCGTCAGTTTGTGGTTCATATACGTATAGTTCGATATTTCCATTCTTTGCTACAATTAGATTATACGCATGATAACTGATAAACTTGTTAGTTTTAGCGTCGTAAATTTTACCCAAAGCTATTCCTACACTGTTTATTTCGTAAAATTCGGATACGTGAGCTTTAAAAACGATAGCGAAATCGTCACAATCAAATACATCTCTATGCCACTTCTTGGTTAAATTCAACGTATCACTTTGTATTATTTTCCTCCAAGTATCTAAGCTTACTAACTTATACTTGCCGTCAAGTGGTATTACGTTGCATTTTAACCTGTATTTTATTAGTCCATGTATATATACTCCAGATTCCTCAAAATCTTCTATCTTGTGTATTATTTTTACGATCTTACTTAGTATCTTAGTTAAATAGTAAATTAACTTGTTGATCATAGTTTTCTATCTACTTTCCTTATTGCATCTCTAATACCCAACAAACCTAACCCAAGTAGTATTAACTGAGTTCCCGTGTCTTTATCGTCGGTTATAGCTAAGTAAATTCCCAAAGCTATACAAACGATACCTATCCAAAAAGTCTTACTGTTGAACGGATAGTTGTCTTTACCGCCTTTTACCTCTATTTCGTATCTACTACCAACGCTACTTACTTTATCCCTTTCCATAACTGATCACCCCAAAAAAAATTGTAAAAATAGTTTAAATGGTTAGAACAATGCTCCGAGCCATCCCGTTATTCTTCTGAAGATGTCAGTTCCGTATCTAACCACTGCCGCCGTTAGTCCTCCAAGAACAACCAAAGTGGCAATTACACTAGCGTTGTCGGCAATGGCAGTAGCTACGTTTCCAAGAACGTCCTGAACTGCGGTTAAGATCGAGTTGAGGATATCGTTAAGCGTGTATGCCATAACACATCACCTCCGTAGTATAGTATAGATGTTTTGTATTTAAACGTTTCGTGACTTGAACTTTTTAATCACTTCGTCGAGTTCTTTTATTTCGTCTTCACTCATCTCTTCTACTTTTATTTCCTCAGTTTCTTCAGGTTGTGAAGCTGTCGGTAATTTTAAACCAAACATATTAGCTAAAGCGTTAAGCTGATCCAAATTTGCACCTACCATCTCACTTACCATACCAACTGTCCTACTAGCCTGATTGTAAACACTTATGAACTTTCTTACCACGTCTAACTTTTCATAAACACCATCTAACTCTAACCCTAATATCTCTTTAAACTCTTCCTTCAACGATTCGATGTCTATTTCCTTTAACTCTGGATTGCT
>QMMN01000162.1 GCA_003647275.1 Deltaproteobacteria bacterium | reverse complement strand
TCCATCACCAGTTACAGTCCAGTTACCAACATCACCATCAGTAGTAAAGCTTGTCCCGTAGGAACAGCTAAATTCACTTATATCTGCAAAGTTTTCTCCCCAACCATTTGTTCCGCTTTCATCCGTTTCTTCCTCTGGCATTACTGTGTCTTCCCATCTATCAACACACAAGACATCCCCGTTTATGAAATCTGGGTTGTAATACTCATATGAGTATGCATATTCTCCCTTCGGAGCTATTAGGAGACCGTGTATTATCGTGTCTATTACATCTTCTATCGTCCATCTGTTTACTACGTATCCCCAGTTAAGTACCCACCCTTTCCCTATTTTGAACCATCCGATGCCGTGTGTGTATTCTCCTTGTGGTTCATCATCGTTATTATAGACTACATATTTTGCTGTTTCCAGAAGAATATAATCCTTGCCAATGTTTTGCTCGTAGAGATCGAGATCGAAGTTATTTGCTAATCCCCACCCCGCTCCGCCATAGCCAATAAAGTTTCCTAAGTTAGTTCTGTTAATAAAGTGAACTCCGTACCAATCCCCTCTCCACCTGCTAGAGAAAACATTGGCATCAAGGATTTTGTCATCCCCGTCAGATCCTGCACAGTAATAAGTACCATCGCTTCTTGATACCCCATACCCTATCGTGTAATAGTTAGTAGTTATTACCATACCACCTCCATCGATGAATTGCTCTATTATACTGTTATCATTATCATCATAGACCGTATTGGGGAGACCAGCATGAATAAATACTACTATTACATCGGTCCTAGAACTCATAATTGTCCTAATCTCATCAGCATCAGCTAGGCTGAAGATGTAGAAATCGCTGAGAGTACTCGCAACCTCGCTGTAGATATAGTACACAATATCCCACGCATCGAAATTCCCATCCCCATCCCAGTCTTTGTCTAGACCTATTGTATCCCAACCACTACTAGATATGCCTATTGGCGGATACCTCTGATCGTAGAAGAAGTACACATACTTGTATGCGTCTGGATTATAATTTATTGTTGGCAATGCAAGAACTCCTAATTTATCTAACCCACCAGATTGTACGCGGTAATTTACCTGCATGCTTAAGTACTGTATCTCGCTTGCTGGTTCCCATGCCCCGAACCAGTCCCAAACAGTGATTATTGTTGCTGGATCTGTGCTAGAGCCCTTATTTACTGTTACTTCTATATCTATTCTCTGTAATGATTCTTGTGAAGCGTCTACTGATCCGCCAGCCTCTTTGATAATATCCATTAATTGTAGATTATCGAAATCCTTCAAGCCCACCCAGCGGGGGAAAATACTTGTGTATAGTCTTGCATAGTATTCGCTGCCGCTGACATCGATTTCTAGGCTCTCCGTTGATGCTCTCTGAACCATATAAACAATGGATAATGTACTGAATTGGTAGCGGATCTTTATCTGGAGAATAGATACAACGGACGAAGAAGGAACCATGTATATGAAGAAACAGAAATCTGCTATTGTGTTATCAAGGCTCGTTTCCTCTGATGGCGTAAATGATACCGTGATCGAGTCAAATCCCGTCCACGTTTTTGCAAAAGTTGTATTCAACCAGAAACCATAGATCTCTGTATATGATCCATAAAGAGGCCAGTATCCAGCTGTTTTACTAGTAGCTCCAGCGATATAGCCAAGATATTTTGTATCATGCGTAACCGATGCGGGATCCTCTGGAAGCGTTGCTATTGCGTAATCCAGATCTATTCGTGCAGTTGAATAAAAAGTATTTTCAACAAGAATCGCATCACTTTTCAGACGTATCTGGAACCCTATGCTGTCTATTACTTTTCCAGTATCAGGGATCGTGTACGAGCCCGTGGTATCAAACGCTGGCGTTTCAAGATCTTTCGTCCCGTCACTATAATAAACATAAATACTGATGTCCTTCTCAAGAGTGCCTCCCGAGTATGAGAAATCCCACACAACCTTCACAGAATACTTGCTAATATCCGTTATGTTAACCCAGATCCAGGCCTCAGTGTAAGCATTACTATCTGATCCCTCATAGTACCTCTCAACCCAAAAGCAGTTGCCATCGTTCGCAGAGGTATCATTGTAGGTGCCTCCTGATGACTCGGTACCATACCCAGCTGTCTTGTAGCCCCCATCTGTTGCATAGTATTTCTCTAACGGTGGCCCTCGCCATGAGTAATCAGGTACTGCATAATTGTCAACATCCCACCAGTTCGTAGCCTGTGCGTCGTTATAAAAAGCATATGGGCTTATTCTACCGAGTAATATTTTCAGGTTCTGTGGTGTTAGAAAGCCAGCTGAATACGCCGCGGCCAGTATTATACTAATCACAGCAAGCGCGTATAATCTCTCCCACCGTTGCATAAAGATCACGCAATAATTCTCTTTCTAGAAAGAGAATAGTTGCGAGAAAAAGATATGATTATGATTTAAAACGAGTTAGAAATCAGGAAACCTCTGCTACATATGTAGCATTTGTATTCCCAGCATAAATAGAAGTGCACAGAAATATGCGCCCGATAACAAGATTTAAATCCCGTTAAACAAGAGGAAAAGAGAATTAGTTGGGCCAGGGGGCGGGAAGCCTGATGCCTGGTGCGGCGACGGCTGAGCTCTGATGAGACGACTTACG
>QMMN01000161.1 GCA_003647275.1 Deltaproteobacteria bacterium | reverse complement strand
TTATTAGGGGATGGGAAGCTATCAAGTATCGTAGAGCTGAAACCCTGATGCTTGTAAATCCTTTTAGAGATGGCGTCACAACTACCCAAACAATATTGTGGCATTCTCCCACCCCCTCAAGCCTCATCATACTCCCAAACCGCCGTCATCCCGGGCTGAACCCCCTCGACGGCGGTTTGGGGAGGGGGAACCCCCACGGCGACACGGATCACTCCCTCCGCTTCAGAACTGGGAAAAGCTCGTGCAGCTTCTTGGGAACCCTCCTTATGCCGGGCGTCGGATCGTCCGGATCTAGCGCCCTCTTGTCCTCGTCGCTCAGCGGAAGCCCCGCCATCCTCTTTGCCATGATGGCCAAGAGCCGGTTGGGATCGCTCACGGTCTCGCTCGGCTGCTGCTGCAGTTGCGGGTTGTTGGCGAGCCACTCCTCCGCCTCCTCCTCGCTGAGCACCTTGAAGTTCCTGGGATCGGCCTTGACGTATTTGTCGGCCAGCTCATCCCTCACGCAGAGCAACGCCCACTCCTCATCCTCTCCCCTGGCAAGCCCGCCGTCGTAAACGATCGGGCCGAGGCGGTGCCTCTCAACCTCCTCGGCGTCGTAGATATCCGGATACTTCATCCTGGGCTGCCCAGGTATCGTGTTCCTGACTATCCTCACAAGAAGCAGCTTGGCCATGATTTGCACCTCCCATGATTTAAGGATTAAGCCTCATCGTATTCAAAGACCAGATTCGCCTCGGGCATAACGCCCGGCTGAGCCGACGGGGAGACCTCAAGCTGCAGAAGCAGATAGCCATCTATGATCTTCCCCGTCGTCTGCCCGATCGAACCCGGAAGCCTCAGCGGGTTCGCCTGCGTGTAGTCGTTCACGTCGTTCATCGTCGGATGATCCGGATGACTCGCCGATGCCTCATCCCCCGTGACCCCCTGAACCCCGGTCGCCTGGGCGTAGTTGTCCACGAGTCCGCACCTCAAAACGCAGCCGGGCCAGTCCACCGGGCTTTCGACGTAAAACCTCACGTTGTTGATGAAGTTAGCCGGAGGCGATATGGCCACGGGGGCCACGTGCTTCCAGAACGAGTAGTGAAGCCCCGAACCCGGTATCATCACAGGGTTCGACATATCCTCCGCGTCGTCGTCCGCCGTCTTGAACCTCACCTTGCTGACCGCTTCCCCCGTCGGCGTAGCCCCGTGATACGAATAAACCCAGACGAGGGGCGCAGGCTCAAGAACCGCGTCAAACGTGAACTCGGACGTATAGCTTAACTTTTCAAGGATCGCGTCGAAAACAAACTCAGATGTGTAGCTCAGCTTTTCGAGAACCGCATCGAGAACGAACTCGGACGTGTAGGCCACCTCAGCTCACCCCTCAACCCTCGTCATACTCCCACACGGCGACGATATCCGGCTGAATCCCCTCGGTAGCGCTCGGCGTGATCTCTATCTGCATCAGCAGATACCCGTCTATGATCTTGCCAGTCTGCCCGCCCGAAAGCGATCCGCTCAGGCTGAGCGGGCTTGACTCCGTGTAGTTGTTGGCGTCCACCATCGTCGGGTTGTCCACGTGGTTGGCCGAAGCCTCCGCCCCGGTCAGATCCGGGGTTCCGGTCGCCTGATCGTAGTTCGTCACCTGGGCGACCCTCAACGTGCAGCCCGGCCAGTCAAACGGCTCGCGGAGGTAAAACTTGACGTTGTTGATGAAATTGGCCGGAGCTTCTGTCGCATACGGGGCGACGTGTTTCCAGTATGAGTAATACGAACCCGAGCGAGGTATCTTGAGCGTGTGGTTGTAATCGAGATCGCTGTCGTCCGAGGTCTTGAACCTCACACGATCGACCGCCTTGCCGACCGGCGGATCTCCGTGATAGACGTAGGTGACGACAGTCGAATAAATCCACGCGATATCGGTGACATCAGCGGATGGGAAAATGTCATCAGCATCAATGGTATCTGTGGACGTGGTGCTAAACCCCTGATATCTGCGGATGATCTTGTAGGCTTCGACAGTTAACAAGTTGGAACCGTCCCACGAAATTCCGTTTACGGAATCGATGGAAAGGCTATCAACTATCGTGCTCGAAAATCCGCTGTGCTTGTATACCCTGTCGCTGCTGTAATCCGCGCTTAAGAGGTTTGAACCGTCCCACGCCAAACCATACGGAAAAGACGCGGGGGATGGGAAACTGTCGATTATCGTCTCCGTCAATCCATCGTGCTTATATATCGTATCCGTGGATGCATCACAGCTTATCAAGTTAGCCCCGTCCCACGCCAATCCCTTCGGCTCTCCATTAGGGGCCGGAAACGAAGCGACTATGTTCTCGCTAGTCCCACGGTGTATGTATATCGTATCGACATTAGAATCAGCGCTCAGCAAATCGGGACTTCTGAAATCCAAAGCGGATATAACGTTCCCAGGAGTGGGGAAACTGTCCACCAAGGTGGTGCTAAAACCCAAAAGCTTCGCTATCTTGTCGTTATACGAATCACCGGCAATCAAGTATTTCCCGGGCATATCAATCCCCCCTCAGATGATGACCGTTTTCTGATGTCCACAGACGACCCCGAAATGGGCGTAGATCTTGAAACCGGCCTTCTTCACGAGCTGGCAGAACCTGAAATCCTCGCTCCTGTAAGTCTCATCCC
>QMMN01000160.1 GCA_003647275.1 Deltaproteobacteria bacterium | reverse complement strand
ATCACACCCTCTAATAGCTGTTATTACATCATACAGTACCGGGTCATTAACTACCTTCTTAAGTAGCCGAACCCTAATCCTATCCTTTAGACCCATTTGGGCACCCCATAAAAAAATAAGTGGTTTACTGCCTGCGGTTAGCTAGTGCTATCAGCACGCATATAGCTATGTACGCTATCACGCCTATGAGTAGTATTAGGTACATCTCCCACATGAGTGCACTAAATGATGCACAGATATCTGGATAGTTAGCAAGTGGTGTGGTGCTACACACAAAATGTATTGCGTAATTAAGCACTACAGCAAGAAGCACCATCAGCAACGCTATGGCTATAGACTCAGCTATAACGACAGTCAACAGCATTACTCACTCGTCCTCAGGCAGTGCCTCCACCGCTACCGTTATTAGTGCCCTCGCCATATCCATAGTCCTCATCATCAACTCCTTCATGTGCTCATAGAACTGCATGAGCATGAACTCACGCTTAAGCCTACGCACCCTCTCCTCAACACCAAAGTCAAACACCATCACTCAACCACCTCCGGCTCCACCGGCTCCTCCTTCTGCTTCTCTACAAGCGCTACCGCTATTCTAAACAGCCTTTTACAGTGTGGGCACCTTATTACGATGTCCGTTATTCTGAACGCTACCTTCTTCACCACTGCC
Organism: Deltaproteobacteria bacterium; assembly: GCA_003647275.1. Classification (GTDB taxonomy): domain Bacteria; phylum Desulfobacterota; class Desulfobacteria; order Desulfobacterales. The sequence continues at coordinate 2,063 of QMMN01000160.1, read as the reverse complement.
TAATCACCTAGCGTTCATCATTACCTGCCCCCCTATGAACCTGCATTAATCAGATGTTTACTTCCCCAAGAAGCTTCCTCAGTTTGTCCTGCATCTCTAGGCACCTCTTCCTAAGTTCTCTGAAAGCCAGAAAGGAGCTGAGGTGCTTCTCTGGCGTTAAGTCTATTACCTTACCCTCCTTGAGCAACCTTTCGTGCTCGTCCTTACTCGGTATCAGTATACCTAGTGCGTTGCGTGCCCTAGGCGTGAAGTCCACTGACCCGAGCAGGTAGCCGTCAATGCCATCTGGTAGGTTAGGGCATGGTATTAGGAGTCTGACGCAGTCGCCATCATACATGTCCGTGCACCACCTAAGCCCACCGACATTTATCAACTTACCGTACCTGAGCATGTAGTAGGCGAAGACGGTGTAGTCATCGAAATCAATGACCTCGCCACCTACCGCCAACCTCCCACCACCAGACCTCCAGAGCTTAACTAGGTAGAGCGCCTTAGGTACACCCACTACTGCTCACCCCCACTACTGCCTAATCACCTAGCGCATGTACTCCGTTATTGACTTCTCTTTATTGCATTCCTTCCTGTACGGGCAGTACTTGCACCAGTCACCGCGCATCGGTGGTGGTGGCACGTCACCCTTAAGGTACTTGATGTATGTCTTGGTTGCTTCTAGGACTACCTTAAATAGCGCTCTGTTTGCTTTGAAGTCCTCGGTCACTATTGAGTTGCCTATGACGGCTATCGTGAACTTGTCCTTACCTAGCGCTACTGCGTAGGTGTTTGCCTGTAGCACCCACTCATCACGTATGTGGAGTGAGTTACTTATCTTTAACTCAATGACCCTGTCATCGCATACTAAGTCAGCCTTACCTACGAGCACGTGGTCATTCACGGGTATCTCTATGCGTACCTCGTAGGCACACCCCAACTCCTCAGCGAGCCTAGGTAGCAGTATGTCATGCCCCTTAATACCCGCAATCATGTCCTTAGTCACCTCCTCACCGAACCTGCGCTTAAACCAAGCCCTGCGCAGACACCCGCAGACCTCAGTAACCCAGACCTCACCCTCAGGAGGCGTGACCTCCCTCTGCATCACCTTCCTGATGATCTCCTTGAGGTTCATCCATCAACCACCCTCAAATTATGATTGCGTCTGGTTTCTTGATGTTCTTTATGCCCAGCACATCAAGAAGTACTGACACTATCATTTTGGCGTACAGCTCCGCTGACAGGTCTATGAATCCCGCTATGCATGATACCTTATCGCCTGTTGCCTCTATGCAGTGCTTTAGCGCACCTGAGTGCACCTCAGCCTCAACACCAGCTAACGCATACAGTATGTTTACCCTTAACTCACCGCCAATTATGTCGAGTATCTTATTCGCTAACTCCTTAATTCTTTTCGGGTCAATTATCTGCTCACACATATGCGACCCCATAAAAAAATAAGGGTTACGTTACGTAGAGTAGCCTTATGTCGTAGTCCTTACCTGCCTTAGCACTTATCCTTAACGTCGTCCTGTGGTACTTGATGCTGCACTCCACATGCGCCTTATCCACGCATGCGTCAGCGAACACCGTCCAAGGGAACCTAGGGTCTCTCATCTCGGCTATGCGCTTGATCGTCCTGTAGAACTCCTCGAATGTCGGTTTACCACCTACGTAGAACCTCCCTTCACGCATCTTTATGCGTATTATGTTCCTCTGCACGTAGTACTCCTTCAGCCTCTCAGCCAGACCTAGTAATGTTGGGTACATCTTCCTAGGCACCCTACTGAGTACCTTACGCCACGCCTCCGTGTCCCTCGCTACGTCCCTCGGCTCAAGCCCCACCGCCCTGACGTAGTCGTACGTCACGTACCTCGTCACCACATCAAGTATCTTGCTGAATATCTCGCCTATCCTAGCACCTACCTCCTCGTAAAGCTCCGACTCATTCACTAGTGTGGTCATTGGTACTATGTGGTAGCCCTTATCTGTCTCGAATACCGCCACATTACATCTCAGCAGTCTCTTCACCCACTCAATGAACTCCGGGAGTAGCTTGTTGCATAGCTCATCCT
>QMMN01000159.1 GCA_003647275.1 Deltaproteobacteria bacterium | reverse complement strand
GGCGCTAAGCCCACTCGCCTCAAAAACCCGCTTCATAAGCGGCGCCACCGGCCCATCTATATCCTTCCTGAAGCCATCAATCATATTGGCAAAAGCGGTAAGTTTCGCCTGAGCCCCCTTGCCGATAGAATCAATACCGCCGGGCTGTTGAGCCGCCCCGTACATAGCCACACCTTTACCCGAAGCGTAAGCGGCGACTCGGTCAAGTGTCGTCTTGCCTATACCTCTCGGATGCGTATTCACAGCCCGCATAAACGCAACGTCATCATTCGGATTGACGGCCAACTTCAGGTAGCCAAGCATATCACGAATCTCTTTACGCGCGTAAAACTCCAGGCCCCGAACAATCTGATACGGAATCTGCCTTCTGACAAACGCCTCTTCGACTATCCTGCTCATCGAGTTGACGCGGTAAAAGACCGCGAACTCATTCAGATTGCCTCCTTCCTCTGCAAACTTCTCTGCCCGTTCGGCAACCGCCTCAGCCTCGGCTGCTTCATCACTGAAAGAGGCGATAACCACTTCACTGCCCCGCTCTCTGGCGGGAACCAGCAACTTTTGCTTCCTCTTCATATTTACGGAAATCAGTACATCGGCAAGTTCAAGTATGTTCGGCGTACTACGAAAATTTTCCTCTAATTTGACGACAAGTGCATTCGGCCAATCATTCTCGAACGCCAGGATATTTCCGATGTCCGCCCCCCGCCAGCCGTAGATCGATTGGTCCGGGTCGCCGGTTGCGCAGATATTGCCGTGCTCAAGTGCAAGACCTTTGGCAATTTGATACTGGGCGTGATTCGTGTCCTGATACTCATCGACGAGCAGGTACTTGAAACGGTTGCTAAGTTCGATACGGATATCAGCCCGGTCCCGCAATAGAAAAGCCGTCTTGACTAACAAATCGTCGAAATCAAGGGCGTTATTATTTGCGAGAATTTTTTGATACCTTGCATATATGCGAGCCAGATTTTTTGTGAAGTAATCGTCAGCGTACTCGGCTACAGATTCGGGCGTCTCCAGGTCATTTTTAAGGCGGGATACACCTTCAAGCATCCTCGCCGGTGCAAAGTTAGTCGTATCAATCTCGCACGCCTTAATCGCTTCTTTCATACACCCAAGCTGTTCTCTTTCATCGTAGATACTGAAATTGGGTTTTACGCCGGCCTGTTCGGCATAGGCGCGAAGTATGCGGACGCAGAGCGAATGAAACGTACTGATATGCACACCCCCGGCCGCACCGAACGCGGCCACCCTCTCTCGCATCTCCTCAGCGGCCTTGTTGGTAAAGGTTATCGCGCATATATTGTACGGGCGCACGCCCGAGTTTATAAGCGCTGCAATCCGTGTAGTGATTACGCGGGTTTTACCGCTGCCGGGCCCGGCCAACACAAGCAGCGGCCCATCCACATGAAAGACCGCTTTCTTTTGCGAATCCGTCAATTGCTCCATCGGTATCGCCGACGCCAAAACTCTTACCTCCATCAATTCAACCGCTTTTGTTTTCAGACACGGGTTTACACTATTAGTCAGAATTGGTATTAGACACTGATTTACACGGGTTAACACTGCTTCTAAGATATCGAGATCTGGAAATTAGGCCAAATCTTGAGCGATGTATTAGATGAGAAGAACGGCAGATTGTCAACTGTCATTCCCGCGACATTGTCACCCCGGATACGAAGATGCTATGAAGCCGGTGATGAACACCACAATGGCCGCCACAATGAAAACCACACGCGATTTATCATAACTATCTGTAACTATGATAGAAATGTTGAACTTATAAATTGTCTTATCGAAAGCAACGATCCGGATGATGTTTTAATTATGGCCTCGCAGCGGCTTCAGGCCCCTGATGTGCCTTCAGCAGACATCGCACCGGTTCCTCTGGATAATTTCGTTGATTATCAGGGACTTTGCGGTAATACAGCAGAACCGGAAATGGGCCGAGCAATACGCTTCCCAATACTTCCAAACTCACTGCGTCTGCATCTGGCCCTGTTGGGATTTTTGGATGAAAAGGTCTTTTTGCTTCTGGAGTCTGTCGAAAAGCTCGGGCCGTTCGACCCTTATCCGCGCAAGCAGACTGTTGCGAAGGTGCTCCGGGAAGTGCCTGTCCCGCATAAAATCAAGAAAGGCCATGAGCCTTATCATCTCAAAATCAGGCAAATCAAGCCTCCGCCACTCCTCGTTGCTGTATTTGGCCTGGTAAATGTCATAGACCTCTTTTGCCCATTTTTCCTTTCCGAACGCCTCGTCGTCCTCGTGAATTGCGAAGCTGAAGTATGCATCGCGAAGCGTCATTACCGTAAGTTCCGTGGCATCTTTTATGCTAATGTTCTTAATCTCATCGACTATGCGTTTCCTGACCCACGTGCGGATATCGTCCTTGAACTCATCGCGCGGGTATTCCTCTCTCAGCCGCAAATATATCCGGCCGGCCTTTTCTCTGTTGCCCGTCTGATAGAAATTAATTACCGCGTTTTTAAGAAAGTTTCTGTGCCCGTCTCTTAGCCCCTTGGGATTGCCCTTCTCAAAGGCCTCATACTTCTTTATACCTTCCAACCATTCCTGGTCGCATACCTCGAACATTCGCAAATCAGGCCGGGAATATACCGCAGGCAACTCGCCCGGAATCGGGTACACAACTAAATTGCCCCTGCGATAAAGGTCCTGCAGCGCATGGAAAATTATCCGGTCGGTGTTCTTTTCATCAATCGAATATTCTTTTT
>QMMN01000158.1 GCA_003647275.1 Deltaproteobacteria bacterium | reverse complement strand
TGGTATGGTGTCCGTGGAATTTGTAAGGTATAAAAACTATTGCAGTGTTAATATGTCAAGAATTGTGCTCGGTAGCCTGGGATAACACAAGCGATCGTGCCTACCACCACGTGGTGTGCACAACGTCAGTCCCAATGCAGTCAAGTCCCTGTTGGTTAAGCCATCGCCCGCAGTGCATCGCCCAATCGTTGTATCTCCTCCACTGTGTTGTAATGCACTGCACCGATGCGCACCATACCGCCTTGGCTCTCCAAGCCCAGGCGCTCGGTGACCGCCAACGCGTAATAATTGCCATCCCACACAAAGATCCCTTGTTCACCCAGGTAAGCTGCCACATCTCGCGGATGATGACCTTCCCACGTAAATGATACCGTGGGCACGCGCTCCTTCAACCGGCCACGGTTGGTAATGCCGTGGATACGGACGCCAGGCAGCGTCTCCAATTCGTCGAGAATCGCTTTACTCAGTATGTGGTCATACTCGCGGAGCACGGTCATCCCTGTTTTGAGGCGCAATCGCCGGTCCGAAAAGCTGGGAAAAAGATACGCATAGTCCCTGCCATACTTTTCACCGATCCCAGCCAAATAGTTAACAGCAGCCAACACACCCGCGATCCCCTCGTGATTCTGAGTACCTGTCTCGTACTTGCCGGGTGGTTCATTAGGCGCGGGCCGTAACTTGTACGCCTGCAACCGATCCAGCAAGTCATACTTGCCATACAGCGCCCCCACGTGACTACCAAAGAACTTGTAGGCAGATATAGCAAGCAAGTCACAATCCAGCGCCTGGACGTCGATGGGCCCGTGCGGTGCGTACTGCACGGCATCGACAAAGGCCAGCGCCCCGACCTCGTGCGCCCAATTGACGATGGTTGCTACATCGTGCACGGTGCCTGTGGCGTTGGAAGCATAGCCCACGGCAACGATTTTGGTTTTTTCGTTGATCAGTCCTTTCAGTCTCACCATATCCAGCGTGTAGTCTTCGACGCCAAAGTCTGCCCAACGAACGGTTGCCCCCCGGTCTTCAGCCACGAGCAGCCAAGGAGAAATATTGGCATCGTGGTCCATTCGTGTGACGACGATTTCGTCCCCAGGACCGATCTCACGCGCCAACGCCCGGCTGATGCCTAGGGTCAACGTGGTCATATTGGGACCGAAGACGATCTCGTCAGGCGACGCAGCATTCAGCATATCGGCCACTGCGGTGTGTGCCTCATGCAAGATATTGTCAGTACGCTGGCTAGTGGCGAACGCCCCGCCTTCGTTGGCGTTGTGATGCAAGTAGTAATCGGTCGTCGCGTCGATGACCGACTGGTGTACCTGTGTACCTCCAGGGTTGTCAAGGAAAACGACGGGACTTTTTTCGTGATGAATTTGTGCCAATGCCGGGAACTGGGCACGGACCTCATTAACGTCAAACGAGTCAGACATATTTCCCCTCCTGGCTTGCCAATATTCTGTTCCATTTCGCAGCTTGCATAGGAGCATTTTACTCGCAACCCAGGCAGGATGCAAGAAAGCAATCACGACCGATCTTGGGCGCACCACTCTTATCTGCCATTTGATTGCGATTTATTCATCACTGCCTCATGCTCCTATCAAGTCAATCGATGGGTAACCACCCATTTGTTGAGCCCTCTCAAAGAGTAACTTTGCCACAGCTATGTCCTCGATAGCAATTCCAGTGGAATCGAATACAGTAATAACCTTATTATCTGCTCTCCCTTTTTTCTTGCCCGTAACTAATTCGGCAAGTGTTCCATAGACTTCACGAATAGTATAGATACCTTTCTGGATAGGAACGTTAATCTCCCCGCCGGCACTTGCCTGTTTGAGATCGTCGACAACGACAATTGCATCCTTAAGTATTGAGGAGTCCAATTCTTCCTTACCTGGTGCATCAGCACCGACCGCATTTATGTGAGTACCGGCGATTATCCACTCTTTCTTGATAATAGGCTCACGAGAAGGGGTTAAAGTGCATATGATATCTGATGCCGCTGCCTCTTGTATGGGACAATATTTAATCGAAAATCCTGGTAAAGAATTGATTAGTCTATCCACAGCAACTTTAGACATGTCAAAAACATTTATTGAGATGGGGCTAAACAACTCGGAATGCGCTAATATCTGTGTGTATGCTTGACAGCCAGCTCCGATAATTCCAATTGTATGCGAATCTCGTCGCGCCAGATACTTGGAGGCGATAGCCGCTGCGGCCCCGGTTCGGTAGGCTGTGATTTCGGTAGCGTCCATTATTGCCAGTGGATATCCTGTTTCCGGGTCATTGTAGATCATGGTGGCCATAACCGAAGGCAAATTACGAGATGGATTCTGAGGATGTGCATTTACCCATTTAATCCCGGCACACCCTGGTAAGGCAGCAGGCATTGCCCTAAAATCACCATGCTCCACGGGTAAATATGCTTTGGCTGGCATGTTTCCCTTACCCTCACCCCATATCCTGAAGGCCTCTTCAACCACATTGATAACATCTGCCATTCTAATCAGAGTGTTAACCGCATTCCTATTTAAAAAAAGTGTAGACATAAATTCGTGACCCCCAGCGTTATTTTAGGAATTACCTACTGAATGTACCCCACCCCAGTCGCATTGTCAAGGAAAAAGTGTGCGGTGTCCAAGACATACTATACAGTTTTTGAACTACGGGTATACTGAGTACATTAAAAAGGCGTTGGAACTTCTTAATATCAACGTTGATGATCTGGAGATGAAGAAATATGAAAACT
>QMMN01000157.1 GCA_003647275.1 Deltaproteobacteria bacterium | reverse complement strand
GCTTTGGCTTAAGATTACGTCTATGGCTCCTAGGAACAAGCTACCTAAGAAGGTCCTTTACGGGATTACTAAGGCGATTGCTGTAGACCTTCATAGGTTTATCTTTGCTGCTGCTAGGTGGGGTTTTGGTACAACTGTCTATGTAGTTAGCGGTACCTTGGAGCCTAGGAAGGGCTACCTCTACTTTATACAGGGTTTACCATACCCAGTATTCCTAGCTAGAATGAGTGGTGAGGAACAAGAGGTATTCTATAGGAGGATGTATAGGGCTGCTCTTGCTAGGATTGATGAAATCGAGAGGCGTTATCAGGAGGACGCTATGAAGATGATTGAAATCTTGGGTAAGACTCATAACAGGTACTCTGAGCTGCTGGAGGCTTACAGAAACTATATGGATAGGAGCCTTGGTTACCTTGCGAGGGCTCCCGAAGCTGTAGCAGCTATGGAGAACATAATTATGGCTTCTACCGCTCCTGCTCCTAGCCCTGCTGCTCCTACGCCTTCAACTGCTCCTAGCCCTAGGCGTGGTATCTTATCGAGGCTGCTGGGCGGTTTGAGAAGGTTGTTTAGAGGTGGTACCTAGGTAGGTGGTGTCTATGTCTGAGGTGTCTAAGCTATTCGAGTTGGTTAGGGGTTGTGTTGATGAAGAGGTTAGGAGTCTAGATAGGTTCTTACCTTGGTACAACTATGTTGCTACTGTCCTATCAAATGCTTTGATGTTTCACAGGTCTACGTTAGCGGGTAGTGTTGCTAGGGCTACTCCTGAGGTTGTTAGGAATCTAGTGATTCCTCAGCTTGCTCAGCAGATAACCTTTGTAAAGCCCTATACTAGGCTATCTAACAAGTGCTTGGATAGTTTGAAAGACCTTATCGCTTTCTGTAACGCTGTTGCTGCTAAGTACATGACTTCTCCTTTCTACAGGGTGTATCCAAGAGTTGGGGTTGGTATCGTTAGGTTAGCAGCCTTCTTATCGAGGTCTCTCGCTGAGGATGGTGTTGTTGTTGATTACAGAACCTTGGTGTCTGTCCTCAACGAGTTGGAGGTGTATGTAAATGCTGCTATAGCCTTGTTGGGTGGGAGTCGTGGAGTATGAGGAGACCCTAGAGGATGTGTTAAAGTTGCTGTTTCCTAGGGCTTACAAGAAGATTGTGGAAAACCTGCTTGAGATTTCAAGGACTCACGTTTGTCCTAGTAATTATATCTTGCGTAAGCTCGTTGATGTTGGTGCTGTTAGGGCTGAGTCTGGTGGTAACAGGTGTGTTCTCATTCCTGATCTGGGTCTTTGGCTGATCAGGCTTGGCTTGGTATGGATATTCTTTGTTGTTAGGAAAAAGTCTGTGGCTAGGGTTTTAGCCCATTACTACGTAATGTTAGAGAGGGAGATCAGTAATGCTATTCGAGATTAGCGCTCTGTTTGTCCTAGCTCTTCTTATGTACGTGCTTGCTGAGCTTAGTGAGTCTGAGGGAAATGTTGGGTACATGTACATTGTCTATCCTTGGATTACTACGGCTCCCGAGACATTGACAACTATATTGCTTGTGCTTAGGGGTCTACCTGTTGCTGGGCTCTTCAACTCGATATTCTCAGCGGCTTTCGACTTAGCGGTTATCGGAATTGCTGCTATGAGGTTTGGTGTTGTTAATGTTAGGCGGGTTGTTCCTCTAGGGGTTGTTAGTGCTTTATCAGCCTTTGCGCTTCTTGGTGTTGCTTATGATGGGCTGCTGGATTTCAATGATGGTGTGCTGCTGGTTTCGGTTCTGGGGATTGCTACTATCTTCGCAGCCTTTGGCTATGGTGTGAGCTTTGGGAGGTTTAAGTGGGGTCCTGTTCCTGCGGTTATCGGGCTTCTCTCTATGATTCCTGCGGCTTGGCTTCTTACTAGGACTGTTGAGCTGCTGTGTATGTATATACCTGAGTCTGTTGCGGGTATTGTCTCTGCGGTTCTAACGTCTCTCCCAGATGTTGTTGTTGCAGTCGTTTACGGTCTTGAATCTGAGGAGGCTATAGCAAGTATCTATGGTGCTTGTCTACACGACTTTGTAGAGTCTATAGGTTTAGCAGCCTTGGTAGCTGGGCTTATGGGGTGTACGATACCTGTTCCTAGTCCTTGCCACCTCGCTGTTGTCCTAGCAGCTATAGCTACTACGTGGATATTCGTAATGAGCTATGGTAGGATAACGCCTGTTGAGGGTGTTATCCTCGTTGTAGCCTTCTTGGTGCTGTGCTACTTTGGTGTGGCTGCTGGGCTGCTCTAGCTTTACATAACTGTTTCCTATTTTACATAGGTTTTGCGCATATCAAGACCTTTCTTATTGAATGTAGATGTGCTAAAGCATATAAGTTTCTGTAATGGAATAATTAACGAAAAAAGAGGTGTATGTAATGAGTATCGTAGCTAACAGGGAGATTTGGAACGCTATAAAGCAGGATTACGTGAACACCTACGCCTACAGGATATGCAGCTTCTTATTCACGCTGTATCCTGAGGAGGCTAGAAGGGTCTTTGGAGACATTGAGGGTTGTGTGAGGGAGGTTAAGGACGACGCTGAGGTATGGATTGAGAAGTGGCTACCTAACTACTTCTCGGGTATTGTAGCGAGGGTTAAGGGTAGCTAAAGCTAGGGGTCTAGGTCTAAACCTGTTTTTTATAACTATCTTCTCGCTGCTCTTCGCTGGGCTAGGTATAGATATAAGTTTCTGTAATGGAATTTACTTTTGAAAGTGGGTGAATATAGTATGTGGAAAAGTATAGCGTTAGGCGCTATAGTTGCTATAGTGGCTTTCGTATCGCTGT
>QMMN01000156.1 GCA_003647275.1 Deltaproteobacteria bacterium | reverse complement strand
TCTTTTTCTTCTTTATTTTCTTTGCGTTCTTGGCGGCTTTGCGTGTGTATCTGAACTCTGTGATCGCTTACACGAACATTTGCCTCAATTGCACTCAGCAGTCAAAGGCCCGGCCAATTCCTCTAAGAAAAACAGTCTCCCGGGCAGTGTGGGCATAAAACTGCTGGGAACCCAGGGATCAGGTCCATATCGCAGGGTCATCCACAAACTCATACCTTGCCATTGCATGCCGCGGCCTAGGGCGCCATCACAGCCACCGATGATACGATCAGCCTTGAGGAACAGGCCCGGGCCAATAGTATTGGCAAAACAGGGAACCAGGGTAGTGCGGCTTTTGAAGCTGGTAATGGCGTTTTGTTCGATAGTAAGTGGGTGCAGTTTGGCGCCCAGGCGGTGGGTCTGGCTTTTCCATTCCTCGATGCTGGCAAACTCTGCAGCAAAGTGAGGTTCCCAGAATGCAATATGGCAAACCCTACCGATACCAAATACCACCACCAATTCGCCACCTTTGGCTTTTATTTCCGCGATGCGCTCGGCATAGTGGGGCAGCATTTCCTTTACTGCAAAATGCCGCTGTTTCTCTGGCACAGTCAACTTCCCCAGTGGGCCATAAAAAGCTTGTTCCATGGCATTTTGAAAGGAGCCCGGAGAACTTGGAGACACAGTGTTGCCCTGGGCATCACTCCACTCATCCATGTTGAATCCATAAACGTGGTTGCAGTCCTGTTGCCACTCATTGAGAAAATACACCGCCCAGCGATACATACCCATAGGTCCTACGGGCAGGATAAAGGCGATTTCACGATCCTCCTCGCGCGCTGTCTTTATGGCCACGGCAATCTCGTGGCCCATTTTGACATCAAACTCTTCCAGGGAAGCACAGGGCACAGGCGTAAACTCCGGATGCCACCATGGCTGCGGCTGTGTGACTGCTTCAGGAGGATGGGAACAACAGGCATCGATTTTCTCCAGATCCCAGCCAGACGGGAAAAACCCCTCCAGCAAGGAATCGGTAATAGTGGAAAATAGGGTTAGTTCTCTCATGTCAAGTCTCCTATGGTTCTCGTTATACAAATACTTTTTATGTCTTTGCAGCGTCAGAATCAGGGCTCATGTCTTTAATATTTCGTCCTGATTGCATAGCGCAGTAACCTGCAAATGAAAAAAGGGGAAAATAATTTTGGATTTTTACTATGTAATTTTGATATTTAATATTTGATTTTTGGATTGGAAAGATAATTTTTTTGCCCAAAAAAGATTTTACTTGTAATACTATAGATGATGATACTGATGTTTGAAAACTTATCCAGTATCAAGTATCCAGAATCCAGCATCTTTATCTCTCAAGGTAACCATCTCTTAGTCGTATTCCTGCCCCAAACCCTGCAAGGTTTAAAGCCCTCTGCATATTGCACACCACACTGAAGTCCTCTGAATCGAGCCACGGTGATCATGAACTCGATAATATCTATCTTGTCATGGTGCTTTAGCCACTGAGTCTGGGACTTGTGACAGGCCAGCATCCTTTTTTTGATCTCAATAACTTCGGTAATATCCACATAGACCTCGGGCTGAAAATTGACCCCGGCCAGGGTATCCATGTAGTAGAAAGGAGTTATTAGATGATGACATTCGGTTTCCGTTGCCAGTTGCGGCAGAGTAGCCATGAAACTGGCATCGAAAGCTATTCGCGAGATCAGTGTGTGGTCGGGCATGTAGTCATCAGGCGAGGGGGCAATGATTAAGTCGGGTTTTGTCTTGCGAATCAGCTCGGTCATCTTTTCTTTAGTTTCTCTTTCCACATAGACATCCAGATCCGCGATATCCAGGGTGAGTGATTCTGCGCCGATGACGGCTGCCGCATTTTGGGCTTCCTGGCGGCGGATGTCTCGAAGCTCATTACGGGGAATCTCAAAGTGACCCAAATTGCCATTACAGGCGTGACACATGATGACCTGATGACCCTGGTTTGCATATTTGGCTAAAGTTCCGGCGCAGAGAAGCTCCAAGTCATCGGGATGGGCGCCAATTGCTAACACTCTCATGAAATCACCTCCTCAAAGTGGCCGCTTTGTGCTGAACGGTAGGCGGCTTCTACCAGGCGAATAATGTGCAATCCGTGCTCACCATCATTTATTTCTACCGGTTTCCCCTCCAAAATACACTCGGCAAAAGACCGACACTCGGCCGTATACATGTTGACCTTTTCATATTCCAAAGGCAAATACCCGGAGGCTAAGTCTTTGTTTTGAGTAGCGTCGTAGCCTCTGGCCTGCTGCTCGAGATATATCCACGCCTTACCCCCATCTCCTTGACCAATAGTACCTTCGGTAAGGATGCCACCGGCCGAGCCATAGATCTCCAATCGGGTTGGCGAAGCAAGATCAGGAATGCAAAAGAAACAATCTACCGTAGCCTGGGGCCCGGATTTGAATTTTAACAAAGTGGTCGAGGCATCATCAACTGGATAGCCATGTACCAAGTTTTCAGCCAGAGCACAGACCCTCTGCACCGGTCCAAAAAACATCTCCAACAGATCATACAGGTGTGAGGCCATATCAATCAGCGCATCGCCGCCTCCTTGATTTGGGTCCTAACGCCACGCCCCTTCAATTGGAGGATACCAACAGGAAAGCTGGGCCCGGGCATAAACCGGCTTACCGATCTTTCCCTCATTAATGATCTGGCTAATCCTCTGGTGGGCACCATGGAATCGCATCATGTAACCTTCTTGCAGCAGTACCCCGTGGCTTTTACAGGCATTTACCATCGCTTTTGCCTGCTCATAGTTGGCAGCCAGGGGTTTCTCGCATAATACATG
>QMMN01000155.1 GCA_003647275.1 Deltaproteobacteria bacterium | reverse complement strand
CGATAACACTGAATATGAACACATCGGGGGTCAAACAAAACAGCCCGCATTCGACCAGGAATAAAATGGCCTGCTTGAAGACGTTTAAAATGATACTTCCGTTGACACGTTCTGCACAATCCCCAGTCCGTTGTGCCCGTAGTTTTGATACAATCTCGAAGCCGAATATAGCGAGAAAATAGCGGCCACAGCCACTCTTGCCAATCGGTGATTGTCCACTTGCTTCGATCAGATGGTCTTCGCTTTTTCCGCCCCATCACTTCATCCGCGCAATAACAGTGCCTTTTGGTTTTGTTTTCTGCCGATGCTTCACAAAGCCGGTCTTTTTAAGATAATCGTCGTGTTGTCTGAAATTTTCAAACACGGGTCTGCCGTCCGGGCGAACCTCCACGTCAGGAAAATGCTCACGATGCTCAGCGATCTGGCTCGGATTTATTGCCAAGGAGTCGCTGACTATCGACTTGCTGTATGTGTCGCCACCGATATTGAATCGCTTGTATTCAGACTCTCCGACTCCAACCTCTACGGCATCATCTGGTTCTATCTCTACCAAATCTTTACCACACTCCGGACAGACATATCGCCAAACTTGAAATTCCTTTATACAGGGTTGTCCACATTCTGAGCACACGGTTTCTCTACACTCATCAACTACGTGCCGCTGCAATTTGGTTTTCTTGTTCATCACATTGAGCAAGTCCGCATCATAGCCGCAGTCACAAACAAGACGATAATCAGACATCAACGCTTCCTCCGAAATTTGATAACCGTTTCCTCATCCACTCTATAGCCCCCCACCAGCACCAAACGCAGCCTGCCCCATTGCGGCTGTTTGCTGCGCGTTTCTATTGAAATCTGTCTGCGGCCCCGCAATTGAATGCGCCATTGGGAATCCATTGTTCTGAGCAACCGCTTTTGGATTTACGATTTGCCCCTTGCCCGAATCTTGTGGCCCCTGCCGTTGGAACATCTCCAACCGGCGGGCAAAAGTCGGGTCGTCAAAAACTTCAACCATGAGGTCTTCGATCCCGAGTTCCTCTGCCGCCTGCATCAGCGCCCGACTCGCATTAAACGGCACGCCAATCTGCATCGAAATTTGAGCCGACGTCATCACACTCGGGAGAACGTTGGTAAAGAACTCCATGATCGCCTTACTTCTCAAATGCGGTTCTTGGATTTGCATCGACCGCTTCTTGATTTTGAAGAAATATTCTGAATGATCTCCCTGTCGTTGTTCGGGGGTTAACCAAATCTGAACCTCGCGACCGCCCGATATTCGCTTTGAAGCCGGAATATTGATGAGCGGATCATGCATCATAAACCAGGCTTCTTTTTTGGAAATATCAGCATTTACATCAGCGATAATATCGCGCATATCCTCAGTTACAACTGAAGCGTTGGCCTGAAGCATTTGAACTTCCGTAGCCCGATTAGTCGTAGCTGAAGAACTAACGCCGGACATTTGATCGGGATTGCCCGCCATATAATTAAACCAACTACGAAGCTGAGAAATCATCTTCTCGTTATCTGTGCTTTGCCCGCCGAACGACACGCTATTAAAATCGTTGGGATTGTCGGTAGCGATACAATCACCATCTACCGCTGTCCGAATGGCCTCAGCGTCATCAGCATATTGGGGCCGATAAAGCAAGACGTCTTTCTGCCGATCCCCCTGTTCCATAAACTTGCGGAACATACGATTTGCCATCTCATTGAGATCGCGCCAAACACCAACCGGGGCGACTGGAAGTGGATTATTTGGAACCGGGGGAGTCAGCGAACCAATGGTATACGGGCCTTCAGCCGGGCCATAGTAATCAGTGACCTTTAGAAATTTATCTTTGGTCGTCTGGGCTGGGTGCGGAACATAACAAATCGCTTCTGCTTCAGGAATCCAAAGCTCGACTATTTTTACGTAATCCTGCAATTTGGCCATAGCCGATGCCGGTTCGGTCATCTTCGACAATTCTTCAACTTTACCATTTTCATCCAATATCGGATCGGCAGTCGGCAGGGACATTATAAGTTCTTCATTGAAGTCCTGCTCCAAGAGTTTGTACCGGGGAATACGAACAACATGGCCCATCATCGTGGCTTCTTCTAGACTCCGGCATGTCGGGTCAAGTACAAAATCATCAATATCCACCAAATCAGTATAAATTTGGCCGGGATCAACGTTAACATCGTCGCCGACTGGAAGCAATTCGCCCGAAGCCCAGATTGAGGTCTTGTAAATTGCCATGCCAAAACACATGTCTACCAGACCAGCCCGAAGAATTTTCTTCAATTTCCGCTGTCGTTGGGAAACATCCAAACCAAGGCCAAGCATTTCGGCAAAATCTTTGTACGCCAAAATCTCAGTGGTGACCTTGTTAATGCCGTGTTTCATTACCAGGTTGGGAATCAACGCACGAATCGCCAAAAAGACCAAATTGACCGGGTACTGGCCGGTTAATCCTTTAGGTTTAGCAAAGTAATTGCCAACGTAATCTTTGATAAACATGGCGCGAGCATTACGATAGTGCTTCAGACGATTTATGCCTTCCTCCGCCGCACTTGAAATTTTACGAGCCGTGAACTCTACCCTAGGCATGTTGTCCTTCCTTTACTGCAACAGAAAGTCACAAAGTTTTAGTCCTTTTTCCGAAGAACCTCAAACTGCCTTATTTTATATGCGTCATACGCCTCTGAGTATTTTTCTAAAAACTCTTTGTGCAAATGCGCAGAATGCGATTCCTCGTGCACAGAAACAATATCTTCACATTTGTAATGGTCTTCAATGTAATAAACGCCAAAAAGAATCCACACGTGTTTCATTTGT
>QMMN01000154.1 GCA_003647275.1 Deltaproteobacteria bacterium | reverse complement strand
GCCAGGACAACGCCGGGTTTGTCTGTTTCGACCATGTCACCGGCCTTGCCCAGGAAGCTGGCATAATCGACTTCAACGCCCAGCTGCTTTGCTGCCTCTTCAATGCTGGGCGGAAGCTGGGGTTGGGTCAGGAGCACAACAAGGTCAAAGGTCTCGGTCTTTTCACTGCCGTCTGCCTCGTACTTGACTTCAATGTCGTTGTTCTTGCCCGCCTCAGCCGCTTCAACCACCGTGCCATTGATAAAATTGATCCCAGAGACCTTGTCCAGGTCGCCTCCCGCACTCTGCTTAAAGGCATCCATGGTCGGGGAGATGAAGCTGATCTCGGCCCCGTCGATTTTCTTCTGGGCCAGGATCGCCTCATTGATCCCAAAGGTCAGGGCAGCATCGCGCACCTTGTCATCAACCGCACCAAAGGTCTGCACAAAGGCGATCTTTTTCGGGATCTCACCGTCCTGCGGGCGGAGAATCAGCCCGTTGCTCGGCCCGGTGTCGGCCAGCATCCGCTCCACCTGCAGATCCGTGACCACGTTCATGTGCTTGTTGCCCAGGTTGCCGGCAATGGGCACGATCTTTCGCTGCATCCCAGAGGTGAGAATCACCTTATCGACCACGAGGTCAAGGTCCTGATCCGGCAGGTCAAAGTTGATGGCCTCGGGCTTGCACTCGGCCCAGCACAGGGCGCATCCCAGGCACCTGCGGCAGCTCAAACACCGCTTGGCCTCGGCAACGGCCACCTCCTCAGGAAAGCCGGTCTCCACCTCTTTAAAGTTGCCCTTTCTCTCCTCTACAGAGATCTCGGGCATCTCGGCACGCTTGCTCGGAATATCCTGAAAGTCGATGATGTATCTGCCTTTTTTCTCGTAGATATACATTTTACTTCTTCCCTCTCAGATATTTGTGAATCGATTCTGCTGCTGTCTTGCCACCTGCACAGGCCCGGATCGCAATGTTCGCACCTGTGGCAGCATCGCCTGAGGCAAACACCCCTTCCACATTGGTCTCAAAGGTCTTGGGGTTCACCTCAAAATTGAGCTTTCTGCCAAACTTAAACCCGTGTTTTTCATCCACAATGGTGTTATCCGTGACCTGGCCAATGGCTGCAAAAATGGTGTCAGCGTCCATGACAAACTCTGAACCCTCAATCGGCACAGGCTTGCGCCTGCCAGTGGCATCTGGCTCGCCAAGCTCCATCTTTAGACATTTCATGCCCACGGCCTTGCCGTCCTTGACCACAACCTCCTGGGGGGCCACCAGAAAGTGGAACTTGACCCCTTCATGTTCGGCCGCGTCCACCTCCCACGGGCTTGCTGGCATCTCCTTGCGGGTTCGACGATACAGCAGATTCACCTCGTCAAAGCCCACACGCAGGCTGGTCCTTGCAACATCCATGGCCACGTTACCGCCGCCCACCACAATGGCGGTGCCCTTGTTGGGGATCTCATTGCCAAGGGCGGCATCCCTTAAGAACTTAACCCCTTCAAACACGCCTTCAACATCCTCGTTCTTGACCCGCATGCTCATGCCCTTGTGCGCGCCAATGGCAATGAGCACCGCATCATAGTCCTTTCGGATGTCATCAAAGCTGATGTCCTGGCCGATCCGAACACCGCACTTGATCTCCACCCCGTGTCTTTTGATGAACTCAATGTCCTTGGCCAGGATCTCCTTGGGAAGCCGATATTCTGGAATCCCCACGCGGAACATCCCGCCCGGCTCAGGCAGTGCCTCAAACACCGTGATATTCTTATATCCAAACAGCGCCAGATGATAGGCGCAGGTCAAACCGCTGGGCCCCCCGCCAATAATGGCAATCTTCTCAGGATAGCTCTCATCAGGCAGCTGAATCTTGGACTCAATGTTGTTGTTTATTTCATAATCAGCCACAAAACGCTTCAGAAAACAGATGCTGATCGGCTCATCCTTGTACCCGCGGTTGCACTCGCCCTCGCACGGATGCGGGCACACCCGGCCAATGCTCAGCGGAAAGGGGAGCTTCTTTCGAATCGTGGCCAGGGATTCTGCATATTTTCCGTCTGCAATGTAGCCCACATAAGTGCGTATATCCAAATTGATCGGACACGTCCGCTGGCAAACCGGCATGTCCTCCTTAAAGATATTGTAATTGCCAGATGCTGAATTAAAAAAGTCCACGGCCGTGCGCCATTCCAGAGCCTCATTGTAATCGTCATACATGTGGATCGGGCACACCTTGATACATTCCCCGCACGCATCGCATTTGTCCATGTCCACCCGCGCGCTCCGGCAATGGATCTTTACCTTGTACTGGCCGTTCTCACCCACCAGGGCCTGCACATCAGCATTCCGCAAAAACTCAATGTTTTCGTTGTTCTTAAACGCTGCTACATCAGGTGCGGTAAAGGCATCCCCGTCTGTGATGATCCTGTCCTGAGGAATCCGCTCCCCGCCTATGCTGGGGAAATGCTCTGCCACATAAACCTTGTTGCCGGCAGCCGCCTCAGACAAAGCCGCCTGAATCCCGGCAGCACCTCCGCCCATGATTAGAACTTTTTTCTCAGCCACCTTAGCACCTCCCCTCTTCAGCTTTATATTTGTAGATGGGGGACGTACCCTCCACACCATCCAGCTCCACAAAACCCCTGCGCTTCAATGCCAGCACGTATTTTAGGGCATCTGGCGCAGGAATCTCCAGCTCCTTGGCAAGATCTTTGACAGCCGCAGGCTTCTTCTGAAGAGCCGCCAGGATCGAATGCGTGGCCATCTCATCAATAATGATCCCGCTCAAGGTCCGGTTAATCTCATGCTCGGTAAATACCTCTCCGTACTTGTTGCCCTTGCCCGGGTCAATAAATACAGGCTTCTTGCCCACCACCCACCGAAGCTTCGGACCGGATAGGG
>QMMN01000153.1 GCA_003647275.1 Deltaproteobacteria bacterium | reverse complement strand
TACCCTATTTACTCCTTCGACTTCATTAACTATTCTACTTGCTATTCTTTCAAGTAGCTTCCAGGGTAGCTTGACGAAGTCGGCCGTCATTCCATCTTCGCTCCATACGACTCTCAGTGCAATTGCATATTCGTAGGCTCTTTGGTCTCCCATGACTCCCACGGTTTTTATTGAGAGAAGCGCTGGAAACGCCTGCCAGACTTTCCAGTACCATCCGCTTTTCTTCATTTCTTCTTCAACGATTTTATCTGCTTCTCTTAATATCTTCAACTTATCTTTGGTAACTTCCCCTATGATTCTTATTGCTAATCCTGGGCCTGGGAAGGGGTGTCTTTTAACTACTTCTCTTGGAAGCCCAAGTTTTAAGGCGAGTCTTCTAACTTCATCTTTATATAGGTCTGCTATTGGTTCGATTAGCTTCAATTTCATTCCTTTTGGAAGTACGACGTTGTGGTGGCTTTTTATTCTATCTGCAAGAGGACTGGCTTGCCCGCTTTCTATTCTGTCGGGGTATATGGTTCCTTGACCTAGAAACTCGAATTTCCCATATTGTTTTTCGAGTTCTCTAGCTTTTTCCTCAAATAGTTCGATAAACGTTTTAGCTATAATTCTCCTTTTCATTTCTGGGTCTATGACTCCCCTTAATTTTTCTAGGAAGATTTTCTCTGCTTCGATGTAGTGCACATTTTTGAAGCCCAGCTTCTTGAGCGTCCTTATTACGCTTTCGCTTTCGCCTTCCCGCATTAATCCAGTGTTGACGTAAACTAGGTGTAGCCTATCTCCTACGGCCAACTTTATTAGGTAGGCTGCTGTTGTCGAATCTACTCCTCCACTGGCAGCCATAATTACGTTGCTGTTGGCTGCAATTTGCTTGATTTCCTCCACCTTCCTCTTTATGAAGTCGCTTAACCTCCATGAAGGTTTGCACTTGCAGATTTGGTATAGGAAGTTTTTCAGTATTCTTTTACCATATTTTGTGTGTCTAACTTCCGGGTGGAATTGAAGTCCATATATTGGCGAGTCGATGCACCTGTATGCAGCTATTTGAGTGTATTGGGTTGAGGCGAGGATTTCGAAGTTTTCTGGAAGCTCTACTACTTGATCTCTGTGGGACATCCATACTTTCTGCTGCTTAGGCGTGCCTGCGAATATTTGATTTTCTTTGTGAACTGTGAGTAGGCTTATTCCATATTCTCCCTCTAATCCTCTTTCAACTTTTCCTCCAAGAATGTAGGCTATGAGTTGATGGCCATAGCATATTCCTAGCACCGGTATTTTCGAATCTATTGCCCATTTCAATATGCTTTTATCGATTTTTAATGCGTCTTTTTCATAAACGCTTTTGGGCCCTCCTGATAGGATGAGCGCTTTAGGCTTATGCATCTCTATTTCCTTGATGCTGGCTGTACATGGAATGACTTCGCTGTATATTCTTAATTCTCTAACCCTTCTTGCAATTAGGTGGGTGTATTGGGATCCGAAATCTATAACTACGACTTTCTCGATGGACATGTTCTCACAGTTGCTTTGCTGCTTATAAAGTGATTTGTTAGTCGTCTATATAAAGTTAGATTGCACGTTTTTCGTGGTTTTCTTTTCATTTATGATAATTCTTTTTTTACTTGAGTATAGAGGTTTTTATTCTTCAGAAAAAGGTAAAATATTTATTTTATCACTCACATTATCATCACGCTCATCGGAGAGGATTCTATTTGAATGGCAATTCGGCCTTAACATATGTGGCACAGCAGTTAAGGTACCTATTTTATCCTAGATCAGTAGCCGTCATTGGCGCCTCGAGAAGCCCTGGAAAGATTGGACATGAAATTCTCCGTAACATCATTGGTTTTGGATATGAAGGAAAAATATATCCTGTAAATCCTAATGCTGATGAAATCATGGGTTTAAAGGCTTATCCATCAATTCTGGATGTACCTGGTGAAGTTGACTTGGCTGTGATTTCCATACCTGCGCGCA
Source organism: Deltaproteobacteria bacterium (assembly GCA_003647275.1). Classification (GTDB taxonomy): domain Bacteria; phylum Desulfobacterota; class Desulfobacteria; order Desulfobacterales. The sequence continues at coordinate 986 of QMMN01000153.1, read as the reverse complement.
TTGTCCCTAAGGCATTGGACGAATGCGGTCGAAAGGGAGTGAAGGTTGCAATTATCATTAGTTCGGGCTTTTCAGAAGTGGGTAATGTCGAGGCGGAGGAAGAGTTGGTCAGGATTGCCAAGCGATATGGCATGCGAATTTTAGGTCCAAATGTTTTCGGTCTTCTCTATACTCCTTCAAAGTTGAATGCAACCTTTGGGCCGATGAAGGTTTTAAAGGGGAACATTGCATTCATTTCTCAGAGCGGGGCTTTAGGCATAGCTTTAATGGGATGGACTCTCCTGGAGAGAATAGGTTTGTCATCGGTTGTCAGCGTTGGGAATAAAGCTGATATTGAGGATTCAGATCTGCTCGAGTTCTTTGTTGATGATGAAAATTCCAAGGTGATATTAATTTACATGGAAGGGTTGAAGAATGGGAGGCGCTTCCTAAAGGTTGCAAGGAGGGTTAGTAAGGTTAAGCCTATAATTGTTTTAAAGGCTGGTAGATCTAGGAGAGGTGCAATTGCAGCCGCTTCTCACACTGGCTCTTTGGCTGGCTCAGATGAAGTTTATAGTGCTGCATTTAGGCAGTCTGGAGTTTTAAGAGCTAGCTCCATTCAGGAGGCATTTGATTGGGCTAGAGCAATTGTGTTTCAGCCCCCTCCAATAAATGAAAACGTGGTTGTAATTACTAATGGTGGTGGCGCTGGAGTTATAGCTGCAGATGCATGTGAAGAGTATAAGCTGAAGTTGATGGATCTTCCCGAGGACTTAGCTGATAAGTTTAGAGAGCACATGCCTCCATTTGGAAGTACGAGAAATCCTGTTGACTTAACTGGCCAAGCAACTGAGGAGTCATATAGAGGGGCGATTAAGGTTGCTCTTGAAGATCCTAGAGTTGGTGCAATATTGGTGATTTACTGCCATACTGCAATAACGGATCCAAGAATGATCGCAAAAGCCATAATTAAAAGTTATGTTGAGTCTAGAGCTCCTAAGCCTATT
>QMMN01000152.1 GCA_003647275.1 Deltaproteobacteria bacterium | reverse complement strand
TATATATCATTTTGTAGAATTTAAGCTAAGCGGTGGTTGAATGCATCTCTGTGCATCTAGTAAATGTGTTGAGGAGTGTGTTGAGCTCTTTGGTCTTGATGAAGATGAATGTGAAGATTTCTGCTTGGTTGTAGAGGTGTTTGAGGATGATGTTGAGAACCTCTTCTAGGTTCTGTCTATGTCTGCTGCTATGATGTTTGAGGGTTGAGGTTTTTAGGGTAATAGTCGTATCTCTTCTTTGAAAGTGGGTGAGTTTAATATGAGGTATCTACTTGCTCTGCTAACCCTGTTAGTAATATCAATAGCTGTTGTAGCACCTGCTGCTGCGCAGGTTAGCATTGTGGATAAGGCTACTGTTGATGCCTTTGCGCTCTACCCTGTTGGGGATAAGTACGTAGCTCTTGGGCTAGATAGCAATGACTTTGTAGTGTTAGAGACTCTTGATAGCAGCCTATCACCAATAGGAGCCTACAACCTCACGGTAAAGGCTGTTGCACCAGACCCCTATGGTGAATACTGGAATATCGGTATTGACCGCAACTATGTCTATTTCTACAATGATAGCAGCTTTTACCTAGAGGCTATTTACTACAATGTTAGCGCTGATGCTTTCTATAAGTTCTATACTGATATAGTGGGAGCATTACCACCAAGCTTTGACTTGGTAGTGGTGAACGCTTCTGCTCCTAGCTACTATGCTGCTATCGGTATGACTACAGGGGTTCTCATGGGAGATACCAATATGCCTATATTCTATGTGCTAAACGGTACGCAGGCTATGCAGGTAAACGTAACAGGTGTAGTGTTCTCCCCTGCTGTTCCTGTTAATACTATCACGGCTGTGGTGCTCGATGGTGATACGGTCTATTTCGGATTTGGCTCGATGTTTGAGGGGGTACCTGCTATATACTATGGTTATTACAATGTTACTAGCAATAGTGGTAAGCTCTACATAGCTAACTCTACAAGATTAACCAACTATGGTTTAGGAATGTTTGAGCAAGTGCAGAGCTACATTGCTAAAGATGGTGATGTGCTCTATATAGCAGCTATAGACCTCACTTACAAGACTCTATGGTTCACTAAGGTAAACGCTACTGATATGAGCGTGATGGATTCCAAGGTTATCAGATTCCATGGTGATATAGACCTTCAAGGGTTCAATGCTAGGCTATTCGATGGCTATATGGCTATTGGTGGCGCTTTCAAGACTATGCTCATTGATGTTGAGAGCGGAAAGGTCTATATGGCTTCTGCTCCTGTTGGCTCGGGCTATGTCTCAGCAGTCTATGAGACTGTTGATGGTATAGCATTCTACGACAATGGTACGGTATTCTTCCTGAGACCTACTAGCGTAGAGAACTATGCTAGGGCTGAATACAGAGAGATAGTGATAAGCAACGCTACTGATGGTATCGAGACTCTGAGCCTATCACCTGCTGATTATAGCTCTGCTCTAGCAGCGTCTACTGTTACTGCTACCCAAGGACTACAGTCTGTTACTCTACCTAGCGCTGCTGCGTTTAGCATCACTCTAGAGGACATCACGTATATACCTGTTGAAAGGACCGTAACCACGACTGTTACAGAGCCTATACCTGTTCCTGTTGAGGAAACTGTAACTGAGACTGTTACCACGACTGTTGAGCAGCCTGTTATAGGAACAGAAGCATTCCTAGCTATACTGTTCATACTGCTTATAGTGGCTGCGGTTATGCTCTATAGGAGAAGATAAACTCATTATTTTTTACACCTATTCTCTTTATGGTGATAGCTAGGTATGCGTGGTGATTACGTAGCTGCTGCTGTTATTGCTCTCTTAGTGGTTCTTGGTACCATAGGGCTTCTAGATAGCATCTATCTATCGCAGCGCATAGCCCAAGACGTTAAGGTTACTACAGAGACTGAGACGGTAACAGAAACTGCTACAGAGACGGTAACAGGAACTGTTACAGTAACAGGAACTGAGACAGTTACAGAGACTGCTACGGGTACTGAAACCATTACGGAAACAGGTACTGAGACGGTTACGGTTGCTCCTGAGCCTTACCCAACAATCTTCTTGGTGTTGCTGCTATTCCTAATACTGTTAATGGTTGGTCTCTATTTCGTTTGTAGGAGAAGCTAGGCTTTTGATAACAATTTTCATTTTTGAGGACTTCTTTAACAGGTACTCTATTAGGCTAGCGTACTTGCTTGGTATGTAGGCGTATATGCTTCTTGGGCTCTTAAAGCACTTGGTCTTTATGGTGGTTACCTTTGGTATCTCTACGATGCACTCAAACCTGCTCTTGGGTAGCTGATTCAGAAGGTCCTTATCCTTAACGGGTATCCTGATGTGGTACCTGTTGTATACTATGTTAGCCCTAGCATTGTAGGCGTAGTTCTTAAACCTCTTTCGAGTTAAAAACCCAGTTATCTCAATCATAGAGCTAACCCAGTATGAGTAAGGGCTAGAAACTATTTAATCGTTTGCTAGGTTTATGGAAAGAAGACAATATATCTCTTCATCGCCTAATACTAGGCTCAGAGAGGGGCTGCGGCTTGGACACCCTATGTTACTCTAGCTGCTATAAGCAAAATAAACATAGCTCTAATGGAGAGACAAGGAAACTAGTAGTAGGGGAGCTAGAGCGTAACGTGTTGGAGTATGCTATCACACAGGGTAGGCGCTTCTCTGCTGCTCTCGTAGTTACCTACTATCACAAATCAGCAGAAGGTAAGGAACGTCTAAGGCTCTTGAAGCGATACCACGATGCTATCAAGAGGCTAGAGAGAAGGGGCTTGGTTAAGAAGGTTGGTAGGGGTATCTACGAGCTTGCTAAGGACCTTGGTCTTTCTGATATAGCAGAGCCCAAGGAAAGGGTGGGGACCCCAGCAGCGCAGCCCAGACCCACGCAGCGTAGGGGGGAGCGTAGGACCTTAGTACGCATACACATAGCGGCTAAGAGTGGTGATGGCTATATTGATAT
>QMMN01000151.1 GCA_003647275.1 Deltaproteobacteria bacterium | reverse complement strand
GTTTATAATTCCGTATTCAGTATATCCTAGTAAGCCCCGTGGGATTATTACATGCAGTGGAACCATATATCCTTCCGCTACTGTCTCAATTATTAATTCGTATGGTGTAGCATAAGCTAATGCCTGCCTAACTAAGCTATTATTAAAGATCTCCCTTCCTTTATAACAATTTAGAATAGCCCCTAAAATCCTAGGTTCAGGAGGTACCTTATCCATAACTATTTCGAAACCATTCATTTTTTGACCTAGTAATGATGGAATGGATTCTATAGGTATTTCGCCAAAATCAGCCGTCCCGCTCTGTAGCATACTTGTTCTAGAAACAGGGTCCTCAATCGTTAATAGGACAGCTCTTTTATGAAAGACCTTAGACGGTTTAGGAGTCGTTATTACAGTAGCTGTTGTAGGGGTTGTTGTTACGGTTTGTGTAGGAGTCGGTGAAGTAGTTGGACTCGCAGGAGACGTTACTACAGTAGTAGTTGTTACTACAGTGGTAGTGACGGTTGTAGTTACAGCAACAGTGGGTGTCACTACACGTGACACATAGGCATAATATGCCCCTAATATAGCTATTATAACTATTATTATTGCTATAACTGCGGCAAGTGTTTTGGAAATCCCTTTCCAGGTCATCCCCTTATTTCACCTTCACTGAATTCTGTATACCAGTTTATATAAACCTTACTAGATCTCGCATAAATGCGAATAAAAATAACTATTCAAGTCATAACACTTTGGATGAGGTACCATGGTTGAATAATAATAGATGCTCTCTTTAGAAAGTAGCAAGAGGATTTCTGGGAACTAAGTAGGTTATATCTAACATTTACATGTCGGAGTGGAGGCTTATATGATAATATCACAAACTGACAGAAGTTTTCTTTTTCATAATTCATTAGATACTTCTTGAGCACCCCATAGTACTACATAACCCTAGCTTCTCATAGAGTGAGTATGAGTAATAGTAGAGTTAGGGCCGTATACATACCGTGCCTAAACAAGTATATCCTTATCTCATAGTTAGCTAAACGTAGACAAGCCGAGATTATTACGAAGATGGAAGAAGAACCGTAAGAGTGGAGTATGTACTGCTACAAGCCCACGAACTTTACATACCTTGAACGTCTATATTCCAGATTAAGATCATTACGAAAAGAGGTAGAAAGATCGCGTTATCCTCGACAGTTACTCATGATTTCATAACCCTACAAATGGGTTATGAATGAGGTGGGATTCCTTACAGCAGACACAAAAAGCTACAGTCCTAAATAGGATGGAGTGGTAGAGACAAACGGGTGATTTGTTTGGATGTTTTGAGGTCTGAGGATGTTATGGCTTTGTTTGGTGTTGGTTCTGGTAGTGTTGATTGTGCTGGTCTTAAGTTGACTCTAGCTGAGGTCTTCAGGATTTCTAGCCCTAGTAGGTTAGGTGTTGATGTTAGGGAGTTACCTAGGTATGAGGTAGTGAACGCTAGGGGTGGCTGGTTCTATCTCGAGCCCGGACCCTACCTAATCAAGTATGGTGAGTACGTCAGGATTCCTAACGGTTACGTAGGACTAGCTATCCAGAGGTCATCATTACTGAGGATGGGTGCGTCACTATACACTGCGGTATGGGATCCAGGATACGAGGGTAGGGGGTCAGGACTACTAGTGGTCCACAACCCTAGAGGGATATGGCTAGAGAAAGGAGTTCAGATAGCACAGCTAGTAATGATTAAGATGACAGGTGAGACATCAATGCTATATAGAGGTACCTACTTTAGAGAGACATAGTAATAATCACTTAAATCTATGAATTAAGAAAATACTGATCGCATGCACTATAAGTAGGGATGAAGTAGCTAGAAGTAGCTCTAAGGCAATCATTCTAATACGTATGAAGGTTATTTGGGATACCAACATGGACATCGACCAAGCAGCACTTAATAAATTACCCATATATACTGAACCTCTATGTAGGCCACTAACAAATGTTGAGGTGATAAGTGATACCCCTATAATTAACGGGGTTATTAGTAAGGCTAATAATGATGTTATGCTATGGGATGAACCTATGTTAAGGAGTGATACAAATACATAAACCGTACCTAGTACTCTCGAGGCGGTAACTAAGCTTACCCCCACTACTAAGTAGTAATAGTACGTAACACCTATAATTAACATACGTATACATAAACCATACACAAGCGTAGTTACCTCTGTTAAATACTCAGGTATGTATAGTGGGTTAGTACTTAATGGGTAGAAGGGCCTAATATCACTATATAGCAGTGAATCTAGAAGTACGTGAATGAGTGAACCCGAAATACCCGCAATAACGTAACTCCTTAATCTGTAATGACCACTAATCAGTAAGAGCTTCCCCCATAAATTACTGAGGTACCTATCCGTGAAGTACATCACGAAAGCGAGAAGTAGGCCAGCAATACATGCCGCAATGAATGTATGTAGCCATGTAGTGGGTTGTTAAGACCGAGGACAAGAACGAGGAGAGGCTCTACATCAACTATCACGTTAGCAATAATGAATGTCGGTATGTGGATATACCTCCTTAACGGTAAGCCTATAGCTAGTGCAGGACCTAAATGGAATGGTGTGAATGGCATATTACCGTAGTATACGAGTATTCACAAACTAAAGTTTACGGGTGAATCATCCATACTACCTCATAACAAACACTTGATTAGAACCTTAACGTAGTGGTCTGTAATGCTTTGTTGCTGGACATGCTGGGCACTTACCCTCTCTATATAGGGGGCATTCACTACATCTAAAACCACATGGTGCTACATCTAAGACTGGGTCAGCAATCCTTAAGTGTATGTGTGAAGGCACTACTAACTCCTTAGCGATGAATACCTCACTCCTCCTAATACCTCCTGAGGCTCTAATAGCGCATTCATTAATACATGACTCTAGAGTATCTATATCTTCGAAAGCCATTATTGCTATATAGTTCATCCCACCAATGAG
>QMMN01000150.1 GCA_003647275.1 Deltaproteobacteria bacterium | reverse complement strand
TATGAGTACCCGGTAGCCCATGGCCTCTAATAGTTCCTGGCCTACTTTTAGGATGACCTCTTCATCATCGACCAGGAGAACCGTTCCGGTTCCCCTAATGAAGGGCTCGGCCGTTTTGATGGCCTTCTGGATCTTTTTTTCTGATGCAGGCAGATAAATACTGAAGGTCGTTCCGCGCCCTTTATTGGATTCAACATCAATATATCCGCCATGGCCCTTTATGATACCGTAGGCCGAAGCCAACCCAAGACCGGTGCCCCGGCCCATCTTCTTAGTCGTAAAAAAGGGATCAAAAATGCGCTCTATGGTTTCTTTATCCATACCGGTCCCTGTATCGGTCACCGTTAACAGGACATAGTTGCCCGGCTTTGGATCATACAGCTTGCCCTTCATATCCTTGTGGGCTGTATTCATGGTCTTTAAGATAAGATTCCCACCACCATGCATGGCATCTGCGGCATTCACATACAGGTTCAAAAGCACCTGCTCGATCTGTCCGAGGTCGGCCTCTATGGCAAACAGGTCCTTGGCAAGCTCTTGATGAATCGTAATTTCCTTATTGGTTCTACTAAAGGTCTCAGAGGTCTCTTCCACTAATTGGTTCAGGTCAATGGGCTTGACTTCATATCTGCCCTTTCTGGCGTATCCAAGAAGCTGCTGGGTCAGCTTAACCCCGCTTTGAACCTGCTTTTCAATGCTCTGTAACCGTTTATAATGGGGGTGCGTGGAATCGATATCCATGGCCATTAAAGAGACATTCCCCTGGATGCCCATGAGCAGGTTGTTGAAGTCGTGAGCGATACCACCTGCTAAGGTGCCGATGGCCTCCATCTTTTGGGCATGCTGGAGTTGGGCTTCAAGTTTCTTTTTTTCTTTTTCCGCCCGCTTGCGCTCGGTGATGTTAATGAAAATTTCCAGCCCACCAATCGTATTCCCTTCTGAATCTCTAAGAATATCCATATTTTTTGAAATGATTATGTCCTCGCCATCAATATGGATCACACATTCTTTCCCATAAATGGGCTTATCTACCTTATCATCAAGAAGGACACATCCTTTCTTACACTCAACACACTCGAGGACTTCAAGGCAATCCTTCCCAATAACTTCCTCCGCCTTCGGCCCTATAATTTCTTCTGCTTCTTTGTTCCAGGAGGTGATTTTTCTCTCTAAATCAACCGTAAATAAACCGCTTGGCATTGTTTGAAGTATTAACCGCGACCTTGCCTCGGACTCCCGCAGCGCCTCCTCGGCTCGCTTGTGATCGGCGATGTCCTTAAGTATAGCAAGATACTCATCTAATCCCTTCAGTTTAGAGTGAGAAACAAGACAATCAATAATGGAACCGTCTGCTTTAATCACCTTGGTTTCATACGAACCACCAATGCCTTTTTGAACTTCTGACCATTTCTCCTGCACAAAAGAGTGCATCTCTTCCGGAATAAACTCTATGAACCGCCTGCCTTTTATGTCTTCGGATCTATACCCAAAGATGTTCCCGATCCTTTTATTTGCAAAGTTCAATGTGCCATCTTTATTCACTGTTAGGATCAAATCCATGGAGCTATCCATAATGCTCTCAAGGTATTCCTTACGTTTCCTTGTTTCTTCCTCTGCACGTTTGCGCTCGGCAATCCTTTGTTCTTCAATTTGAAAGATATCCCAGAACAAACGGGCAGCCACATTGCCCATCAACCGAACGTGCTCTGGCTTGGTTCGAAAGATCTCGTTGGCCACCTCCTCACGTCCTGTTAGCTCGATGATCATATTGAGATTTTTCAGCTTGTACAGATCGCGGTAGTCTTGTGTTGTGTAAATCCCTTTTTCTTGGGCGTAGCGATAACCCACGGCCTTGGGATTGGTACAGGCTACCCCGATAAGCTTCATGCGAAGCTGACTCAGTTTTTCGGCAAATATCATATCCATAATCGCCTTACACCCAGGACCACCACCTACAATGGCGACGTTAAGTGCTTTCACCTTTTCCATCATTTGATCCTTTTTCAGCGGTTTCCATGCAAAGAGTCACCACCCACACACCAATGGGAAAGACAATTCTCAATCTTCCCACCCGTATTATGTGCCGCATAACGCCGAGCTAAGCAGAATTCGGCGTAGCCGAATCTTCTGCTTCAGCGAGCTGCTGGGCGGACTCAATTTTATATATCCGACGATTTAATGCCTCGTCTCCAGTATTTCTATCGCCGGATTTTACAGACCGAGAATATTTTCGAGGCGAATTTTAAGACTTTCGCATCCATCTTTTATTTTTAATTCGTCGCTACCAAGCGACCTTTGGCCGAAGACGCTCTGTCCGCTCGCAGATATATACAGCGAGCATTTAATGTAATTTCTATAGTACATTGTTACATCAACTTGTTGAATCACGAACCGTATCACACTGGCCCGCTCGTTTTTTCAATTTTTGCCAAGAATAGATGACGCGGCCGATAGTGAGTTCGTCGAGGTCGGTTTCGGGTGTGAGCGCCGGGGGAGATTCAGGATTGACAGCTAGTAGGAGCACGGTTTCTTACAGGATGTGGATTCTCTTGCTTGTTTAATCACACACGCCTCATCATCTGTTCGTACTGCATAAACGCTTCTCTTTACTACTTCTTTGCCATTTCTGTCAATCAAAAAAACATAAAGATTACATTACGTTGCGGTGTGTAAAAACTACACAGTTTGGGCTTAAGTTGCTCAATTTTAGTGTGTAAAAACGTGACACTTTTCAGTTGATCTGTTAGGCTCTCGTTGGGTTTGTGTGCTGTTACAAAACATCAAATGGCCGATATTGTTACTACTATCCACTGTCCGACTGACGGCAAAGTTTTTACCCAATATTGCTTTGAGCAAAAATGGGTAAGAACTCCCAATTGTCTTATATGAAATCTCACTCTTGTCCAAAAACGGTTTTGGAGTAAGTAATTGAAAAAGTGATTGAAAAGAATCCTCCTTGTGGGGCATATAAGAGGTTGAGAAACCAAAACAAAAAGCCCACGACAAGGAGGATGGT
>QMMN01000149.1 GCA_003647275.1 Deltaproteobacteria bacterium | reverse complement strand
TTTGGCTGGGAGATTTATCCGCAGGGACTATATTTCCTACTAAAAACTATACACGAGATATAATGGGTTACCCATAATCGTTACTGAAAACGGCATATCAGACAAAGCAGATAAACTCCGTCCTACATATTTGATATGGTAAAAGCACATAACTAAAAAACACTAAGTAGATGTAGAATAAGCTTTTTCCTCCCAAATACATATAATGCAATTAGTCCTCCGATCGCAATAAGAGCAACTACCACTAGTACTTCCCAATAACCTGGCTTACTTTGTCCCGTTGAAGTTTCATTGATCGTGGCTGTCTCCGATATCGGTCCTGTTGACGACATTGACGACATAGTAAATGTTGCTTGTGTGGTTTCGTAGGGTATGTTTCCAGGCGTTGACTTTGCAACTATAAAATAACTAGATGGAGGCTCGTAAACATATAATTCCTCCTGCGGAACGCCGAGCATGTCGGCTAATACTCTTGCTCGAAGAACCACTCTAAGTATGTTGTAGACGCTTCTCCTCAGATAGGATATATCAAGATCTCCAGCCATTACGGATTTATTGACTTGATCAAGGACTTGAGCGTATAGTTGAGGATTAAAAGGCATTAGAGCATCGTTCCCGGCAATGTATGCCATATAGTTGTAACTACCGGAACCCCAATCAGTCATTACGAAGCCGTTGAAGCCCCACTCATATCGGAGAATACCTTGTATTAAATTAGGGTCGTTGCCTGTGAAAACACCGTTTAACTTGTTGTAGGAAGTCATTATACACCATGGATCAGCTGTTTTGACGATTATCTCAAACGGTTTCAAGTAGATCTCGCGTAATGCACGTTCAGAAGCAAATACGTCTAGACTGAACCTGTTAAACTCTTGCTCGTAAGCAACGAAGTGTTTAACCACTGCTCCTATTCCATTATGGCTTTGAACACCCTTCACGATCTCTGCAGCAAGTACGCCTGTAAGTAATGGATCTTCTGAGAAATATTCTGCATTTCTCCCGCCGAGTGGATTCCTGTGAATATTTACAGCTGGGGCAAGCCATAATGTAATGTTAGCCCAAAGCATCTCTCTTCCTATTTGAACACCATATATCCATGCAAGCTCGGTGTTCCAAGAGGCTGCCAGGATATTAGCGCTTGGATACGCTATTCCGCCTGGATTAGGCGAGGGCCCGTTTCTCAACCCATTTGGTCCATCAGCGTGTCTTAGTCCCGGTATCTCCCGACCTGGATATCCTCGAAGTCCTATGGTCAGATCTATTAGTTCTTTGAGTGATAGCTGACCCACTAATTCCTCAAGCGAGTACTTCCCGACTATAATGTCCCGCAATGTTATAATTGGTTCTTCGGGTACTTGTGGAAAGGTAGGCGGCTTATTGATATCCCTTGTACTCTTTGACTTATCTATGGTTTTAAATAAGCTAGTGTCAACTATGTATTTAGCCGCCTTCTCGATCTCCTTTTCTTCGCCTGGACGAGAATATGGTATAGCTTCGTTCCTTGACAACCTGTTAAGACGCGGACTATGCAATCTATTCAGCGTTTTCTCTAAGACTACTCTATTGGGTATGGTTAGAATGCTGGCAACACTTGTATTCCTTGATGAGGATCCAACACGTATAATATAATCACCCTCTGGCAACACCCATGAACTCGTGTTTTCATCGTAGGAGGCAAGTGAAGAGATGTCTACTGATATACTAATTACTTGTTGACTACCAGGGTCTAAGAAGTCTGTTTTAGCGAAAGCTATGAGTTCTTGATAGGGATTCTCGAGTTCACGACTTGGCTTCGATACATAGACCTGAACCACTTGCTTACCCGGGTAATGTCCTATATTTTTAACAAGTACTGAAATCGTGAATTGCGTTCCTGAGAGACTCGTATTCAATAATTTTATTTCGAACTCTGTATAGGAGAGTCCATGACCAAACGGATAGGCTGGCTCGATATCGAATGTGTCGAAGTACCTATAGCCAATGTATATATCCTCATAATACCTGGCCATGAACTTGCTGAAATAATTGGTTGACGGATAGTCATTTAAAGATCTGGCCCAAGTGTCGGGAAGTCTACCACTTGGAGAGTAAGTACCAGCTAATAGCGAGGCAATAGCGTTTCCTCCCTGTTCTCCAGGGAAGCCAACCCATATTATTGCATCGATTCTATTGCTATCCCAATCTAAGGATATAGGCCCGGGAGTGTTTAATACTACAATGACTTTATCGAATAACATTGAGACCTGCTCTAGGAGCTTCTTTTCCTCGCTGTATAGGTAGAAAGCACCATCGATCATATCTGCCCCTTCACTAGCGCTTCTCCTAATAACCACGATCGCCACGTTATTTCTCCTTGCAAATCTTTCTACTTCCTCATCGCTGAATACTACTTCCCTTCCATTCGCTACTTCGTAGCGAGACACTATCTCTTCATCTACGTTGAAACCAGCGTTTCTAAGGCCTTCTAACAATGTCACTAGTCTTTCCTCGGGTACATCTACGTAGGAAGAGCCTCCGCAGTGGTAATTCCAAGCCCAGTGCTGAGCAGCACCGAATACTGCGATCCTATCGCTTCGATTCAATGGTAGTACGCCATTATTCTTTAAGACAACAATACCCTCCAAGGCTATTACATAGGCTAGTTTAGCTCCATCTCTCAAAACCTCAGGAAGTGATTCTGGAATAGACTTCAACACGAAATCAGGGATATCATATCTTGATAGAAACTCCTTTACCATCATGGCAAGCTTAGATCCCTTATCACTTGATCCCATAATCCTTTGAGCTATGGTCAAATTACTGAAGAGATCCGTAGAAATAGCAGCTAGTATGATTAAAGCTAGTAGAACTAATAGTTTAGAGCCGCGATCTCGTTGAAAACTCATTTCTCAGCCCAGATGATCCATATATCCCGAATGATTAATAATACTAGCGTTAGAGTCTCTGGAGAGGAGGATGGAGGTTAAGACATTTCTTAGAATGTTGAATAGGAATGAAGTAGGAATAATAAAGAACAGTATGGTGATGGTAGAGAAGATTGCATCTTAAAAGCATAGAGTACTAAGACAGAACATAATATCATGAATATAAGTGATAAAACTACAGTATCTCCTAATGAATATAATGAGCAGAAGACGATAATTCATTGGAAAATTATTGATCTAAACC
>QMMN01000148.1 GCA_003647275.1 Deltaproteobacteria bacterium | reverse complement strand
TGGGTATTCAAGGGCAACATGACCCTGTATGACCCGAACGGCGTCACCAATCAGGTGTGCTGGGTCACTGTCCACGACTTCACAGGCGACGACATAGGCCCGAACACCTACAAGTTCTATATCCAGAACGGCGAGCCCGCAAACTATTTCAACACAACCAACTCATCCGGCCCGACACTTGAGCCCAGCAACACCTCGATAGCGTTCATAACACCCAACAATACCGAAGTCAACATCTCAGGAGACACCGAGCCTCTCACAGTCCTTGTCAACGATACTGACAACGTGACAGCAGGCCCATGGAACCCGGCAGGCGTGAACGTGACCTTCTGGATCTCATACAACGAGAGCCAGCTCGATTCAGGCAACCTCACCCAGACCAACTCAACAGGCCATGCCAGCGTGGAATTCGACCCGGGCTGCTCCTACTCTGTCGGCCCGCAGACATGGTACGCAATGGTTACAGACGGATACTACGAGAACAACGTCACCCCCTATAACTTGACTGTCATTATACACAGCGACATCAACATAAACCTCGAATCCCCGCTGGGTATGGAGTATATGAACGGGACCAATGTAACAGTAAGATTCAACATAACTGATGACTGCGGCAATCTCATAGACAATGCAGATGTCACTATCAACATGACGCATGAAGACACGGAACAGGAGTTCTCCTGTGCTCCGGTTATCCGCGAGGAGGACGAGGGCGGGACAGCAGGATGGTACAACTGCACGTTCAACACCTCGGGCATGCCGCCGCAGGAATACACCCTTACCATAACAGCAAACAAGACATGGTACAATTTCGAGAACCGTGCTGACCCCTATCTTGCAGGCTTTACCGGGTTCTTTATAGAAACAAGACCAGCCCTCTCAATGCCAATGATAAACACATCTGTTGACGGCTTCGAGACAGGCGGCTGGGGAGAACACTTCAACTTCTCTGTCCTCGTAACAGATGACGACGGCGACTCTGTCACGGTCTCGCTCTACAAGAGGACGTGGACAGGCTCTGGCTGGAGCGCCTGGACAGAGGTTACAAGCACCCTGTTCTGCCAGAACTGCAACAGCAGCCTTGTCTACTATGCAGAGAACCCGGAGACATACAACCCGGCCACAGACCTTGGAACATGGCAGTTCAACTTCACTGCCTATGATGAGGCCAACTCGCCGAGAGCGGGGGGCGCAACCTATTACACCCAGATAATGGGTTACAACTACACCGTTGAGAAGGATGACATACACATCTTTGAAACAGCCGGAAACGGCAGTTTTGTGTGGAGAAACGGAACAGATTCAGAATCACTTTCCGCAAAAATCAATGATACAGACCTCGGGGACTTCCTCGAATTCAACGACATAGACAGCGAGGGAATAATCTGGATAACCAAGAACCACACAGACTTCGAGGTTGTTGACAGCACACTCTCCACCGATGCCAACGGAATCATGAGCTACAACTTCAACCCGGACGGCAACACAGAAAGCTGCGACTACGACGTCGGCATACAGTACTGGAAGATGGGAGTCAAGGACCACAGCGACTACAAAGACGCCAACTCAAGCGTTTATACAGTCGAGATATGGTCTTACCTGAACGGGACCATAGATTCCCCGAACGGCGAACCCATAAGAAGAGGAATAGACACAGTTAACGTCACATTCAACATCTTTGATGAATGCGGAAACGGAGTCTCTCCACTGAACACGACCATAATCCACCTGATAAACCAGAACGAAATCTACAACATATCCACAGGCATAACAGACCACGGGAACGGCACATACACCTATGAGTGGGACACCACCGGAAAATACCTCGGCGAATACAACCTCTCAGTTGAGGTCTACAAGGACTACTTTATCGGCATAAACCTCAGCATGGGAGACTCCTTCTTCCTCGGTTCTGCTCCCCAGCTTCAGTTCCCTGCATCCAACTGGTACTACTCTGACGGTGATGGCGGCTGGGGAGAGGACTGGACATTCAGGGTGCAGTACAGGGATTATGAGATAAACGATACCCTGAACCTCTCGCTATGGAAGAGGAACACCCCAAACGATGAATGGATTCGCCTCATGACCAAGAACTATACTATTGACTCCACTGCATGGAGTGCCATACAGTATTATGAAATAAGCGACTTCACATGCGGCAACGTGACTCCGGATGGATGGGAGTCCCAGTACAAATTCAATGCGACTGACCAATGGGGCTTCATGACAGAATCCCAGACAGTAAACTTCACCATTTACAAAGACAATGCCACATTTGTCTACCGTGCCGGCGGCGACTCTGATATTGACAGGGAAGGTTCTGACACAGAGATGTTTGCTGTCCTTGTAAGGGACTATGACAGGTCCAATGCACCTGTATCAGAGAACGTGTCCGGAATATTCTGGATAACCACAGACGGGGCGGATTATGCAACCTATTACACCAATGAGACAAACAGCTCGGGCGTCCTTTCCTACTATTTTGACCCGAACTGCACATTCATGTACGGAGAGCAGCACTGGAAGGCCGGCGTGTGGAGCGACGAATGCTATTTTGATATCAACTACTCTGAGTTTGATTTCACGCTGCACGGCCAGCTCAAGAACAACATACTCCTCCCAGCCTACCAGCACACCTACAATGTGACAGACCCCGTCCCCATAAGACTAAGCGCCACCACCGACTGCTCTGCAGAGGGCACTGTGAGCGGGGCCTATGCAACAATCCAGCTCATGAGCCCATACGGCTCATGGCAGTCCTGCACCCCCGTGACCAACGAAACCTCACCGAACGAGGGCTACTACAACTGCACATGGGACTCCACAGACCAGCGAGAGGGCTGGTGGTCAATCCAGCTCAACTCCTCAAAAACATACCTGAACAGCAACCAGACCTATCTCCAGGACTGGTTCAGGCTCGAAAACCTCAACGCCACATGGTCTAACCAGCAGGCCACACCCTCAGCAGACGGCTGGACAAGGCTATACAACTACTCCGTTGAGATAGACGACCCGGACTCTGACCTCATAAACTGCTCGCTCTTCATAAACAAGTATGACGGAAACGGATGGGTATTCAAGGGCAACATGACCCTGTATGACCCGAACGGCGTCACCAATCAGGTGTGCTGGGTCACTGTCCACGACTTCACAGGCGACGACATAGGCCCGAACACCTACAAGTTCTATATC
>QMMN01000147.1 GCA_003647275.1 Deltaproteobacteria bacterium | reverse complement strand
TTGGCTTGACACACAACAATAGTCTCCTTATGCTCCTTACCATAAAAAGCGAGTTTTTATCATTATCATTCAGCCTGCCACATCAAACTCCTCATAAAATCGAGGATTTGTATCAAACATGTCTTTGAGATCCGGATGATCGACTACAGTCCCTCTTTGGCAGCCAGTTCACGGCCCTTGTCGATTAATTCTCGTACAGTAGCAATGAACCCCTCAGCCGATTCTAGGCTCGGCGGGCGGGCTTCCTCTTCATCTTCAGAAGTGGACTTGGTGAGACTGCGAATTCGTTCTATGTGTCCCGCCATGTCGGCGGGTAGGTGGCCGGGTGCGACCAACTCCGCCTCTACCATACGCGGCGAGGGCAACTGGTCGTTAGGCGAGTGATCTTTGAATAGGCACAGAAGCCCGTTAAGTGCCCAGCCCAATGCCTGCCGCACTGGTCGCATAACTTCTTCGGGGAACCCTCCCTTCAAAACCATCGAGGCTAGCTTGAGACGGTTGTCAGCAGCATCGAAACCTTTACTGGCATGAAGCACACGTTTTTCCAAGACTTCATGCTCATCTCTACCTGTTGGCGCGGGCATGGCGGGGGCATTATAAAGAGTGGCCGTTTCTGATTCTCTTTCCATTAAATCTCCTGTGAGGGCAGACAAAGCCTTGTAGCCTTCCCGCTCCATGATAAGAGGCTCTGGTACGGGGAGATGCCCAAAATAGGCCTTCAGCAGCTTTTCTACTTCCGGGCGCAGCTCGGCCGGATTGCCGTCCACAACAATCAGGATCTTTTCGTCAGCGGATGCACCGGGAAATTGAGGGGCATGTCGTACAAGCAAAATGCGGCCGGGGTAACGCCCCACCAGTAAGTCGGTAAAGCCTTTAAGGGTGGGCTTTGAGGGGGGTTCTTCTTTTTCTTCCGTAGTGGCGGCAACAGGCTCTAGCTCTAGTTCCGGCCTGACTGTTTCGGTCCCCAATAACACTTCCAATCGTTGCAATACGCTTTGCCCCACATCTTTGAATGAGAGGTCGGTGACCGCACTGTCTTCGTTAAGGGCCGCATCAAATACCGTTCTTTTTGCAGCCAGGGTGTCTAATATACGCTCCTCGATGGTGCCTTTGGCAATTAAGTTGACCACGTTGACAGGTCTTTTTTGACCGTGGCGATGCGCACGGCCGATGCGCTGGTCAAGCACAGCCGGATTCCAAGGAAGGTCCAGGTTGATCACCATGCTGGCAGCCTGCAAGTTTAATCCCACACCGCCGGCATCGGTGGATAGGAATATTTTGCACTCCGGATCTTCAAAAAATCGGTCCACAAGCATACCGCGCTTTTTAGACGGCACATCGCCTGTTAATTTCACCCATCCCATATTAAGCTTTTCAAGTACAGGCTCGGTAAAGGCCAACATGTTAGACCACTGGCTGAAGATGATCGCCTTGTGACCGTTGCCAACAATCTCTTCACCAAGAATCTCGCGCAGTTCCCGCAGCTTAGGAGCGGTTTTTTCCCGGTCCTTTGGTTTGATTTCTGGATCATGTAATGCCAGGGCATTACAGATGAGGCGCATTTTGACCAGGAAGCCAAGAAGCAATTGGTGCTCTTCCGGTGTAAGGGGACGGCGTTTTGCCTGTGCCATCAATCTGGCAACCTTATGTTCATATTCACCGTAAGCGGCCAGTTGGGGTTTGGTCATCTCCACGAAAAAGTTGCTGTCAATCCGCTCAGGAAGATCAAGCAGCACCTGGTCACGAACACGGCGCATCACATACGGCGCAATTCTGTGTCGAAGCTCGTCCAGATTCTTATAACCGAGTACTTTATAGGAACCGGAGGGCCGCCTCTCCACCTCATAATATCGTTGGTTGAAACGCCATAATGGACCGAGAATAGTGGGGTCGATAAATTGGAAGACTGAGTATAATTCGTCAAGGCGATTTTCCAGCGGGGTGCCGGTCAGGACAAAGGCATGTGAACTACGCAGTCGTTTGACCCTGTCCGCCGTCTTGGTACGCCAGTTTTTAATTCTCTGGGCCTCGTCCAGGATAACCAGATCGAAATGGTGCTGAGAGATCTCCTTTTCGTCGTAACGGGCCAGTTCATAGTTAATAATGTTAAAGAATTGGGGGTCCCGATACAGTTTGCGACGTAGTATGGGATTGCCCTCAATGACCTGAACAGGCAGGGAAGTGAAGCGGCGTATCTCACGTGCCCATTGGTGCTTGAGAGAGGCAGGGGTAACGATCAGCACTTTGTTTATGTCGCGCAATTGCTTAAGCAGGGCAGAGGCAGCAATAGCCTCGATAGTTTTACCCAGGCCCATGTCATCTGCCAATAAAACCCGCCGCCCAAAGCACAGGTGAAGCATCCCTTCCTCCTGATACCCATACAAGGGTGTGGAGATGAGATTCAGGGATCGATTGCCCTGTTTAACCTGCTCGAGAAACCAGAGCTTTTGTTGTTGGAAAGCCTCAATGGTTTGCTGGTTTCTTAGATAATCATAAACATCCTGTCCCACAATAACCGCCTTTCGGTCACGGGAAGGTAGCGTTTTTAACTCACTGAGAAAGGCGGGAAGAGCCTGAGTAAGTTTGCCCTGAAGCACTCCCTCTGTGTCGAAATAACGCTTCAACAGTCCGTTTAGTTTTCCCCTTCCGGGCATGGGGAGTGTGAGACGCACAGTGGTTCTGTCCGCATGGTGGACGTATAATTGCTTGATGGGTGGTGCCTGGTCAATAAAGGTCTCCCACTGCTTCGCATATTGCTTTTTCAGGTTTGTTAAAACGCCCTCGATGTGCTTGCAGGTTCCGATGGTATTTGTAAGATAATCCGGACATGTACAGGTATTGAGCAGCTCGGTAAGGGAGCGAATCTGGACAGTATAGGGCCTTTCAGATGTTGAGATTACCTCAAAGGCACTATACACTGGATGTCTTCCTTTGTTGGTGATTTTTACAATCTCTTCACTGCCTCGTTTGCGACGACGATCGATTTGCTCTTGGAACAAGTCATATTGTCCCTTTTCGTCTTTTGGTAGGTTTTTCCGATGAGGAGAAACGCTATTTATACGTATCATGATAGATCTCCTAATCTAGACGTCTTCATAGCTCAAGATCTTAACATTTATCCGCCTTCATAACCATGTGAAGTAATTTTGACTTTTGCATTTTGCATTTTTTATTTTGCAATTCGAAGCTTCGC
>QMMN01000146.1 GCA_003647275.1 Deltaproteobacteria bacterium | reverse complement strand
CCTTTTCCATCTGATACCCCCTCGTTTTTCAAGATATGACAGAGGGTATCATAAACACAAAAAGTAACTATAGGGTCACCGATGTCTTGAGCCTTTTGACCATTAGGGTCACCGATGTCCTGAACCTTTTGGGTCATCGATGTCCTGAGCCTTATCAAGTAGCCACCTAACGAGCCTATAGAAAAATGCCGATTTACGGCAACCTCCCCGGGAAATGAGCGACATGCTGGCGTCTATGGGAGAGGCTGCTCATAGGTTATATGCGACATTTGTCAATAAGTAAATCATTTGTGGCGTCCTTCAAAAACATCGTTACCGTACCCACGATACCGCAATCGCAATATTTGCCCACATATGGTTTATTATACCATTGGCATCCATTCTAGATAACTGCCGACCAAAAACCACCATATCATCCGTATCCCAGGCCGCCAACTAATTTACAAATGGACGTTCTCTCTTTACATATAAGGTTTCGGGCTTCTTAATCTCGCCCCACCTGTTCTTGCTGCGGTGTATCTTCTTTTGAACAATCCCCCAAGTCTTCGTTGTTAAGAAAGAGTGTTCAAACCGTTCAAGCATCTGGCTGAACATTGCGTTGGGCACTGTAAAGCTGAGCTCGTCGGTCTTGAAAAACTTGCGCGCTGAGGGGTCCCATCCGCCCAGAACCGCTTTGTTTTGTCCTTCAGCAAGATACTTGAGCGGCCATGTGATTAGCCCGGTGCAGGCGGCGCCCCATGGGGAGGCAACCACTTCTGGATCGTTGGTCACAAAGGCGGCCAGTTGGTGGAGGCCGCACAAAGACTCGGGTCTGGCGAAGAAAGCAACCAACTCCGGATCTTCGTGGGGACTGAACAGGCTAAACGGTTTTACAACGCAGAATCTTTTAGGCGCTGGTCTTGGATCGATGTCGTCAAATATTCGCCTCAGATGATCCGGCGAGTCACAGTAAAGCTCTCCTTCCATTCGACCTGGCACACCTGTGGAAACGTAGTGGATAATCGTTTCGGTCTGAGGTTTCATATAGCCAAGCCAGAACGCGCCGCCAGGGCAACCAAATCTTTCCGCATCAAAATAGGCAGCCGTCCTCTTCTTGCGGGCACGCCAGATGTTTCCAATAACGCAGGAGAATTGGCTGAAGACGGCCTGCCAATCGATTTTGTTCTGGATCTCCTTTTCTCGGGTAGGTAGGGCCATCGGCTTGGGTGAAAAACCATCACTCGGCTTTTCATCTGTGTAAAAGATCCCCATCGGCTCCTCGTCAAGCCCTAGAACTTCGAGAAAACGTGGAAGGGCGTTTTTTCGTTCTTGGTCCACTTAAGCCTCCTTTGAGTCATATTTCTTAAACAGAGAAGTTATTTGCTAATAAATCCTGGCGAAGCGGAAGATTAGCGATCTCAACTGCTTGAGCCCGAAGGGTGCGTTTAGCGCAAAGGTTGCACCTGACGGCTTAAACAGAGGCACTACGTGCGAGATCGCCTGGAGCGAGCCTTAGATTTATCAAAAAACGTTTTAGACAAGCGAAAAGGGATTCGGGCAACAGCCCGTTAAGATATGACCCCCTTCTTTTCGGGGACTTGCACCCCATAAGATCACGCCCATGCCGGGCGTACACCACTGCATCCAGCGGACGCAATAAACCGCGCCGCTGATTTTCCCGGTATAAGGCTGAAAGGATAAAGGAATAAATTTATGTGAGGTTTCTGTATATATCTTTCCGGTGGCCGATTTTGACAATCAGAATCAACAGGACATCATCTTGAATCTCATAAACAATCCGATAATCTCTGACCCGAATTTTGTGAAAGGGATTGTTTCCCTTCATCTTGGTAGTATCCGGGTTCGGAAGGTTTTCAGCGAGGTTGTCAATTGCTTTGCTTATGCGTTTTTGGTCAGGCTTGGGAATCTTTTTAAGCGCTTTTGCCGCAGATCTCTTGACCTGTATCCTATATTTCAAAGTTTGAGTTCCTTTTTCAGGTCTTCCCAAGGGATCGGCTCACCGGGTTCATTTTTCGCTTTCCATGCATCTTCTATATCAATTCGGTCTTCCAAATCTTGTAACAATTTAAGCTCTTGCATGGAAACAATGGCGGCAATAGGTTCACCCCGGCGAGTTAGAACAAAGGACTCATTTCCAAAGGCTACCTGATTAATAATATTGGCAAATTTCTTTCTTGCATCAGCGGTTGTTATTTTTTTAAGCATTGTAATTACCTCAACTATTTTAAATTGTACAAATAGTACTTTATGTACATATAGTACGCCACAAATTGCCTGTTGTCAATAGAAAACCTTAATTGAAATATTAAAGCCTTATATCGGGATAGGGACGCTCATCTGCTGTAAGGAGCAACTGATTCCTGTCCGTTTCTAAGAGGGATATCGTGTTGTTTCGCTTGTGCCATGGAAACTGGAAACCCGTTATCCTTAAACAAGTATTTTTAAGCCCCAAAATGCTATTATAAACCCCTTATATCGCTAGTTCAATGGCAATTTGTTCAGTAATGACACCTATTGCCGTGGCCCGCCCCCGGAACCCTAATGTTCAAAAGTTAATAATTAAGAATTAAGATGTGACCCCCTTCTCTCTCTTCCCCTATGCATTGAGCCTATTTCGATACCAAACCGTAAAAGCTACGATTAAAGTCGTAACTCCCCAGATTCCAAAACCGATTAGATCTCTAGGCGTAAACGGGTCAAAAGGTGATGCTACTGTCTCCCACTTTTCTGTACCCTCTATTTGCTGAGAAATCTGCAGGACTCTTTCATCTCGTATATAATTAAGCAAAAAACCAATTACCAATAGGAAGCAAAGTGACCACACTGCTCCATAGGCCAATAGTTCTACCTTCGGTGTTTCTTTTTTGAATCTTAGATGACTTGCGTGAAGAAATAAGAGTAAAACTATGCCCGTTATACTACTCCACAAACTGAAAGGACCTTCTCCTACAACTATGGCGACAGATGCTGCAAGGGTCACTCCTATAAAACCAGTTTTATTTTTTTGATTTTCATCCATTTTGTTACTCCATTAATAAGGCCTAACGAGTCTGTAGAAAAAGCTCAATTGCCGAAAGAAAGGGGTCAGGTCTTCATTCCTGACGAAGTCAGTTTCTTTTCTGTCTTCTTCATTTCTTCAAGCTTTCTCTCTCCTCTTGAATATATTGTTCCCTTCATTACCTCGAGACGTAATG
>QMMN01000145.1 GCA_003647275.1 Deltaproteobacteria bacterium | reverse complement strand
GGCCATAGCAGCTACGGTCTTTCTAATACTTCTACAGAGATTTCCGCTATCTTATTGTTTAACAGGTGCTGGGATACCGATGCTCCTAGCCGGTGCTCTTGGCAAGATATACGTGTCTAAAATAAAGAAGAGGGAGGAGGAATATCCTGCATTCCTCAGGTATGTTGCTTCTAACTGTGCGGTGGAAGTCCCTGTTATAATGGCTTTGAAAGGAATTCAGGAAACAGCGTTGAAATACATCGGGAAAGCGATGAGGCGGCTCTATGCTAAGCATAAGATGAGGGAAGAGCGGAGGGTAGCTTGGTGGAGCTTCGAAGTCGAGCTCGACAGTAAACTCATTCAAAGAGTTAACGAAATATTCGTCGATACGCTCTACACGGGTAACTTAGCGAGAGTGGCGAAAATTCTTGAGGAATTCTATTTTACATATATAACTATACGGCGTAGGAGGTACCAGGTCGTGTCGTATCTTGTAAACGTATTGGTGCCTCTTTACGCTGCTATAGCCGGAGTACTTGCAGTAATCAACGGCTTCTTTGCAGCTCTGTCAGAGTTTATGATGCAGATATCGGCCTTCATATCGTTTCTCACACCTCCTCCAGTCGACTTCATGAATTTCTTCTTCATTTTTCACTTAGTCGCCTTAGCCCTCAACAATTCAATAGCCATCTATACGATGGAGGGAGACTCCCGCTTCACGATACTCTTCTACATAGGTCTTTTCCTGACTTGCGGCGGGGCTATGTTTTCGGTCATAAACATGGCCACATACAATTATCTCTCATCTATAGCCAAGCTATAGGGGGTGGTGGGAATTCACGTGAAAATGCTTCCCTCCCCGACATCGATGATAATTGCCGGGACCCTATTCGCGGCTTTAATATTCCTATTTGATGGATACATAATCTTTAGTGAACTTAGCGGAGGGTTACAAGCAATAGAGACGACGGTACTGCTGATGTGTCTCTTATGCATGACGACGTTAACGGTAGGAGAGATCCTTGATATCCTTGCTCTAGTAGCGCGGAAAATAAGTCTAGCATTAGCGTTGATAGGTTCTGGGGTTGAGGAGCAAGAAGATATGTCGTTTCTCGTGAACGAGTACGACACAACTCTACGCTTCTCCTATATACTACTCGCTTTAGTGGTTTTGCATATACTTGAGAACTCCAGAATATTCACATACTCCATACCGGTAGTGTATAAAATAGTGGCCGTGGTGACCGCGTCGACAGGCTTTACGACGTTGCTAATGTCAGAATATCCGACAACATACCCTCGGCTTAACAACATTATTTCGAAAGTGAGCCGGTTGAAAAGGACAGCCGGTGAGGAGTTCTCTAAAGCGATAAGACAAGTGTTGAGTATTAAACGGATCTTGTTGCCTAGGGCGTCAGCAACTCTGTTATACACCTTAATGGTCGCGATCCTGTTCCAAAACCTCCTGACCGAGGAAGCTTATCTGCTTCTAGGAATTACTGTGTTATCTTCGATAACCGTAGTTAGCATTACGGCAGTGATTTTTGTACGCTCATGGTCTCAACTACCACTATCATGGAGGGAAGCGGTCTCTGATGAGCCGTCAAGCATACAAGAGACGGAGAAGGATGATGAAGGGCTTTCTCAAAAAGAAGCCGTTCAGGCAGTTGGTGAAACTTTATCGGTCGAGCCCACAGAAATAGAAAAGAAAGAGTCTGCTGAAACGGAGAAAACTCCTACAGAGTCGCAATCTGAAAAGAGGGGCGACAAGAAAGAGAACGAGCGGGGAGAATTTGAAGATAGTGAAAAAGTAGAGAGTCAAGGGATGGAAAAAGCGGAGCTACCGGAGAGAGAAGGGGCGGCGGAGGAGAATGTGGAGAAAACCGCAGAAGAAAGTGGTAAGCAGGAAAAACTCGATAAATCTCTGGTGTTGTCCTCCGTCAGACCGATAGTGGTAAATCCTCCTATGATGGAAGAACCGTCCATGGAAAATGATTCTGAGAGCGAATTATTGGTCATCCTTAAAGATTTGGAGAAAAGCATTAAAGAGTTAAGAAGTAAAGTTAAAAAGGCTAAAACCTGACAGTTAGATGGTGATTCGACGAATCGTTTCACGTTGGAGACCATGGTAAACGTGGGTTTGGACGGTAAAAGCCGAACTTTAACTTCGAAAAATACTTATAAGAATAATTGCACGATGCAAGTATAGGTGGGGGAAGTTGAAGTGGGGGGCTGTCGATAATGAGTTTTCGAAGACTTTTCTTCAGCGTCGACATAAAGTTTCAGGTTCTGCGTTCTTCATATCGATCGAAACAGATAATCTAGTAGAGGTTTTCGGTGAGATCATACCTGTAATTGAACGATTAGGGATGAAGATCGTTAGAGGATATTTTTCATCTGAACGCGACGGGCGGAGTAAAATTACTCTCGAAATAAACAGTCCCTATGAAAGACATGAAGACATAGAGCTTTTCGTAAATCTAGTCAGAGACAGATTCGCTTATCTTCAAATCGAGTGCGAATACGGAGCGTCAGGCCCCAGCTCTTTCCTAAGCTACGTTGGTCAAGATACATTAGTACAAAGAATGTCTTTGATGAACATGGTGTTGAAGAGTTTTTTCCAAGTTCTTAAGAAAACTTGGGGCGTAATAGCTAACGTATTCATGTATCAAACTGGGGTTAAGACAGGCGAGGTGTTCGCTAAGGGGCTTCATTACGATACAAAGGAGGATATAGCAGAGATCTTGGAGTCGCTTCTCAAAAATTGGAAGCTAAACGACTTTATTGAGGACTACGACGTTCAGTTGGATCGTGCTGGGTTTAGGATTTCTCTCTACGGGATGCTAGGATACGATAGTAGAAATGCCGACACACCGGCATACTTTGTGAAAGGCCTCATCTCAGGTTTAGTCTCGAAAACGTTGGAGAAGAAGTTTGAAATCGATTTAAAAGAAGACAACACCAAGATAGAATACGTAGTACGCTTTACTTAATTCCACGAATTTGTATATCCCCTGCTATCGGAGCATTAAACACCTCCCCCTATCCTATACCTATAATATATTAAAGATAACTTCCCGAACTCCCGAATTATTTGATAGACCGTTCCTCGGAGGGCTGAGGTGAGGGGTTTCCGTGAGGTGCAGATGATATTTCCCTCTCGCTAGGCATGGGGCATGCCGAAGTTACGCCTGTGGAGACCAGGGCCTCCGTAACCCGCCTTCCAGGCG
>QMMN01000144.1 GCA_003647275.1 Deltaproteobacteria bacterium | reverse complement strand
GTATTATACCAATGGTGTCAAGCTATCATGGATTTCACCTGATTTGAACGATTATGCGGAGAGCGACAAATTGCCTGACTGGAGCCTGCCTTACATACGCCGGCTGCCCTTTATCAATGAACCGGGTCTCCAGCGCAATATCGGCCTTTCCATGGGCCAGAACATGTATACTCCGTGGGATATCTCGCGCGAAGACCTTATTGAATACGACCGTCCATATGCTGGATGGGGCTACTTTGGCATCAGTTTTCACAGCAAAAGTGAGCATCGTCTGGACTCAATGGAAATACAACTGGGCATCGTTGGCCCTGAATCCTTCGCTGAACAGACACAAACATTTGTACATAGATTGGCAGGCACTCAATGCCCCAAGGGCTGGGACAATCAGCTTAAAAACGAACCGGGATTGGCTGTTGCCTACGAGCGCAAATGGCGGCTTTTTCAGGCCGGAACCGTCGGGGGACTGGCTTTCGATACCATTCCTCACCTTGGCGGAGTGCTGGGCAATGTCTACACCTATGCCAATGCCGGCATGGAAGCCCGCTTGGGATGGAACATCCCCAAGGATTTCGGGACATCGCTTATCCGCCCAGCAGGCGATTTCAATGCACCTGTGAAGGTGCGGGGCCTTTTTCCCTCCGGAAATCATGAATTCAGCCTGATCCTTTTTGCCTCAGCGGATGGCCGAGCCGTCCTGCATGATATCTTTCTGGACGGGAACACCTTGACTGAGAGCCATAGCGTTGATAAAAGACATTTTGTAGCCAACGCTGCTGTGGGCGTCAGCTTGATCACCCATCGTTTAAAGCTTTCCTATGCCCGGGTCTTACAGACAAAAGAGTTCAAAGAACAACCAGACAACCAGTCATTCGGTTCCCTCACCTTTTCCTTTTTCTGGTAATTTATATTTGGCGAAGGATTGAAGGGGGTTATTGATGGAAAACCATAGCGGTACTATACTAACTGCTTCACAGCTCAATCAATAAACTATATTAACGATATCTGTAGAAAGGAGAAAAATCATGTTTAATCTAATTAAAAAAACCATACTGACAGGTGTAGGACTGGCCGCTATGACCAAGGATAAGGTTGAGGAACTGGCCAAGGAGTTAACAGAAAAGGGCGAGATTACTGAAAAGGAAGGGAGAGAGCTGGTCGACGAGCTGCTGAAAAAGTCTGAACAGGCCAGAAAAGATCTGGAAATAAAGGTGGAAGGCACAGTGCAAAAGGTACTGAAAAAGATGAATTTGGCCAGCAAAGAAGACATTAGCAAGATTGAAAAGAGGCTGAAACGTCTCGAAAAAAAAGACTCAATGGAGACATCATTGAGGCAGTAAGGGCCAGCATCTCTGTGCCTGGGGTCTTCACCCTGCTACACGATTAAAGGCTGACCCGCCTGACGTGCTGATTCAACCACATCTGGGTCACATCAGATTCCTGGAATTTAATAGGGCCGAGGAGGATATTGTTGCAGGATATGAGGAGACTCAACTGTGTATTCAGACATCGTTTATTTACTGACAGCGTTTGATTTCCGTCTTATCAACGACTTAACAACTTAACGAGGTATGGTTTAGCCTTTAGCCCCGAAAAAGGACAAAAACATGTTTATCCAAAAAATTGGCGTAATAGGCCGGACCTATCGTCATCTCAACCGATACCGACAGATCTTGGCTGTGCTCTTTAAATATGGCTTTGGAGACCTAGTGGACAGCCTTAAGATTGAACAGTACCTGGAAATCAGCCTACAGGTGATCTCCCGCAAACAGAGAGGCAGGATAAAGTCACTCTCCCATGCACAGAGAATAAGGATGGCGATGGAGGAACTGGGCCCTACCTTCATCAAAATGGGCCAGATCCTCTCCACCAGGCCTGACCTTTTGCCTGTTCAATGGATTCAAGAATTATCCAGGCTTCAGGATGATGTCCCACCATTTTCTTTTTCTAGCGTCAAAGAAATAATTGAGCAGGAACTTCAAAAGCCTTTAGATCAGGTATTTCCACATCTTGAGCGTCAGCCCCTTGCGGCAGCATCCATCGGTCAGGTTCATCGAGGGCAGCTCATAGACGGTGATGAGGTAGTGGTGAAGATCCAACGTCCTAGTATAGAGAAAACCGTTGAGGTAGACCTGGAGATAATGCTCCATCTTGCCATCCTTATGGAAAGGCATCTGAAGGGCATGGAAATCCACCACCCTGCACTGATCGTGGAGGAATTTGCGCGAACGCTCGAAAAGGAACTGGACTACAACGTTGAAGCAGCCCACACGGAACGATTTGCTATGCAGTTCACGCGAGATACCACTATTTACGTTCCTAAGATCTATCGCGAGATCACAACCAGACGGATACTTACCATGGAGTACATCAATGGTATTAAAGCATCAGAGATCGACAGACTGGAAGAAGCTGGCCTCAATAGACACGAAATCGCCTGTCGAGGCTTCGACCTGATTATGAAGCAGATATTTGTTCACGGCTTCTTTCATGCAGATCCTCATCCAGGAAACATCTTTGTTCTGCCAAATAACATCATCTGCTATCTGGACTTCGGTATGATGGGACGTATCGACCGCCAGAACCGAGAGAACTTTGCCGACCTTGTAATGAGCATTGTTCGCCAGGATGAAAAAAAGGCCACCCAGGCCCTGGTCAGGCTCACTATTTCCGATGAAGAACCGGACTATCATTTGTTGCAAAGAGATGTGGCAGACTTCATAGAGCGGCATTTTTACAGACCGCTAAAAGATATAGACCTTGGGAAATTATTGCTCCAGCTCCTGGAAATGGTGGCAAAGCATCGCCTTCACATTCCACCGGACCTATTCCTTATGCTGAAAGCGCTCAGTACGGCTGAAGGTCTCGGACAAATGCTAGATCCAGATTTTGATGCCACGAAACAGGCAGCCCCATTTATTCGCCATATCCAAATGGACCGCCTTCATCCCCGGCGAATCGCTATGGACCTAGCAGATTCAGGGGCCGATTTGCTTCACCTTTTCAAGGAAATCCCCGGGGAACTGCGTGAAATCCTTAGACAAGCAAGACAGGGAAGGATTAAGATAGAATTCGAACATCGAGGGCTGGAGCCGATGCTCGTCACCCACTACCGAATCAGCAACCGCATCTCATTTGCCATCGTTCTCGCATCTCTGGTGATTGGTTCCTCATTAATCGTCCTTTCCGACATTCCACCCAAATGGCATGGGATTCCTGTCATTGGCCTGGCAGGTTTTCTGGTGGCTGGGATAATGG
>QMMN01000143.1 GCA_003647275.1 Deltaproteobacteria bacterium | reverse complement strand
TTCAAGCCTGCCGTAGCCTTCTATGGTAATGGAGCCTAAAGCCTTGATTGTTGCCAGGGCAGCCGGATAAGAAGGAAGCTGGGATATTGATACTGCGCCTATACTTTCAGGTCTATTGCTTTCGGAAAGGCGCCTGTGAGCTTCCTTCTGCTTGGGAGTAAGCTCTTTGCGATAAGCCGGTGCTGAGTCTTCCTCCTCAGAAGTGCCCTGTTCTTTTGGTTTGGAAAGGATACCTTCAACAATTTCTGCTAAGTATTCATTTTCATAGTTGGGTGATTTCTCGTCGATGCCTGTGATATGCTGTTCAGGCACATCCACCACCTTAATACCCTGGGCTTCTATCCGGGCTCTTTCGTCGTTGATAAACAGCGGCTGAACACCCTTGACGTACTTGCTGACCTGGGCTTTGCCCTGGGCGAGGGCCTCCACCAGCTCTTTTGCTTCTGTTATCGAAAGCGGTACATTATGTAACTCAGCCACGGTAGACTCGGAGAGTTGAGGAACAATAATATGAGAGAAAATCTCGTTTAAGGAAACCTCCTTTCCTAAAACCCTTGAGATATGCTGTCTGATAATTTCAAGCTGACTGCCCAGTGAACGCTGGTCACGCTCTTCAATCTTTAGGTAATACTGCCTGCCTTCAGCTATCTCCTCTGCCGCTGCCACAGGGTTACCTTTCTCATCCACAACCCTGACGTTACGCGAGGTCTCAAGGTCGGCTTTAATTTTTGCGATGTAGACAACCGGTATGCCGGCAGCCTTACTGGCAAGCACAGCTTCAGCAACTTCAGGATAGAGCAATACCGGGATAAGCGAGGTCCAGAGAGAACCGTTACCCATAAGGATGATCTCGCCCTCATTCAGTGGTTTAAGCGCCTGAGGAAGCGGCCGGGGATAATTTGCGTCTCCGAGCGGAATGAGTATAAAGTCTTTTTCTGTTGTGTCGGTTCCTACTCTGTGATGGAAGGATTCTGACTCAATGAACTCAGTATGTCCTTTATCGGTAATCAGGGTCTGGGAACGCACCACCTCACCGTTTTCATATCTGGCAACCAAGGAGCATCTTTCATAATTCCAGCTTACCGGAACAAACTGCGTATCATTGCTTAATGAAAGAAGCTTTTCTATATTTGATAATTCGGCAGGATTAATGCCTTTTTCTTGCCCGATTACCCCTAAGTCATAGGCTGCGCCGATAAGCATAAGGTTTGCGCTTGATTGCTTATCCTTTTCCAGGTTAAGGATGCCCTTTTCTATTAATTCCCGGTCTAATAATTCGCCTAAGCTAAGCAGGCTAGAGAAGAAGACAATAGCATCTTTGGATTTCTCAACTTCTGCCTTGTCAGGTAAGACCGCTTGTATTTCCTGTAATTTGCCGGGGTCTTCTAATACGCCTAAGACTTCCTCAATTCTTCTTTCCCATACCGGCGATAGCTTAGCTGCGCGTATCCTTCCCTTGGAAGTAATATAGCCAGGAATTCCTTTTTCCGACTCTGCCCAGAAGAGGGTGAAAATCTTGAAGTTATCGTTGCTTAGGAAGATAGCCAGGCCGGCGGCATCTCCCGGAGGGATAAAGTAAATGCCCAATTTGTTAAAGAAGGTCTCCATAATCTTCCAGCTGGAGCCGCCATCATCAGAGGAGGAAATAATGCAGGCAAGTTTATCCAATCCCTTGGCAATAAAGGTCTGCAGGAGCGTGGTGGTGGCTTTTCCGCCGCCCCCCAGATAAACAATCCTGGGAGGAGCGCGGGAGGGCTTCTCCCGGATAAGGGACTTCTTGTATCTTAAGTAGAAGCTGTCCTGGAAGTAGCCGGCTAAGACCCTGGAGATAGTAAGACCGGTTTGCTGGCTTACCGCATATACGTCTCTTAGGAGACCTTGTCCTGATTTATTCAGCCGGTCAATATAGATTTGGTTAAAGAAGCTTAAGTTGCGGGCTACTCTTAAATCTACGGCTGAGTAGAAGCTGAAAAAGTCTAATCTGGGATTGGCGCTAAAGATATTATCTATTGCCCTGAAGTACTCATCTACAACCTGTGCCTGGGCATACTGCTCGATAACCTGAACCAAGGCCCTACCTAAGGGGGTATCCCTGTTGATATCCATAGCCTCAATAAAGAGTTCTGTCCAGCAAGGATAATCTACATAGGTAAGGCTAAAATCCTGGTAGATAGAGTAGAGAAGCTCTATCTTTTCTTTTTCAGTAAGGCTATTGTAGAATTCCTGCTGCTTTTGTGCTTTTAAGTAAGAGAGGGCAGCTGCCAGAGGCGGATTGTCGGCCTTAAGCAGATTGCTCAAAGGCTCTCCTCTGGCCAGGCCTTCTAAGATATGGTAGATTCCGCTTAAACCCCGGCCTATCTGCTTAAAGTGCCGAACGGAGCTTGCGTCTGCCTCATTCACAAATCTGGAAACTCCCTTTACATTAGCAAAGGGTTGGTCTTCAGAATAATGCGCTAAGTTGGCGAATAAAACTACGTCTTGAGGCCTGATGTCCTCACTTAAGAGGTGGTGCCTTAAGGCATGGTCCTTGCCGGTGTGGCGCTTCCGGATATCTATGGAGGTTGCGCCGGCTTCGCGGATGGTATATTCAGACCAGAATAACGCATGACTCTGCTCTACCAGGGTGGTGACCCTGTTGAGAAAATTGCTCCTTGCTGATTCTTCCCCTGGCTCAAGGTGGTAGCTTTCCAGTCTCTCCGAAGGAAGATACAGCACGCTGATGCCAAAGACCCGGTTTTGTCTGTCCTGATGCAGGATAACCTCGGGTTTTCTGAAGTTAAAGTTAGGATACTTGTTGCGCCAGAAAGAAGGATTCCCGGTATAATCCTGCCAGTACTCCTCTATTGCCTGCTCAAGCAAAGGTATGATTCTGTCCACATCTTGCCTGGGAATGTAGTTCTGGTTGTTG
The DNA here is from genome assembly GCA_003647275.1 of Deltaproteobacteria bacterium. Taxonomy (GTDB): domain Bacteria; phylum Desulfobacterota; class Desulfobacteria; order Desulfobacterales. Next base: position 417 of record QMMN01000143.1, on the reverse strand, counting down.
AAGTCATTGTCGGTTAAGGCGCGCCCTTCAGAGTCAAATTCCACCTTAAAGGTCCCGGCAGAGGTATAGACAGTCAAATACTGCCTAAGCTTCCTGGGGATATATTCCATTAGGCGGGACTCAATACCCATCTCCACAGAAGCAGCTCCATCCTGGCCTTTTACGATATAGTCGTAGTAACGCAGGTTGCTGATAACCACTACACGCTGGCCCTGGCGCAGGAGCTTAATCAGGGGGTTTCTTAAGATGCTATCTTTTAAGGTGGTTCTGCGGAATCTCTCATAAGGAATTAATACCCCGTCTGGTCCGCCAAAGACAATCAGAGGTGCGTCTTGCTCAGGGATTGAGGCAAAAAAGCCTTGAGATTCAAGAGACTTGAGTGCAGATTCAGCCTGGCGGTGGGCCTGGCTTACAGTG
>QMMN01000142.1 GCA_003647275.1 Deltaproteobacteria bacterium | reverse complement strand
TACTGCTTCGGAATTTGCTCACGAATCTCTGGTGGGAGTGCACTGACGCCTTTGGGTGGTAGCCACTTCTTCTCGACTGCTCGCTTGCTCAGCACATACGGCATCTGGTCCTTCGGCTTCCAGATGAACCAGACGAAGGCAGGGTGCTCAGCCCATGGGTTGGGCAGCTTACGTATCAGCCATCTGCCGGTGAAGCGCTTGCCATGTAGGAACATTTCGACGAAGTAGGGTTTGACGGCTCCGAAGTAGAGTTCGCCGCGGTCGATGATGCTGAAGACTCCCTCATGCTCCTTCGTGGCACCGACTTCTCCTGGAGGTACGACTCCCTCCACATCCAGCCATTCGAGCGGTTCAGGTGCCTTCGGTTCAACCATGATGCGGTTGCTCCAGTAGTCGAATGTCTTGTTGGTGAGCTTGCTGATGTCGTTCCAGTGCTCCCGCTCGAGTCGTTTCGCCTCCTGCAGTGTGTCGACATCTTCCTTGATCGCGCCTGCCTTCTGATCGTTCAGTGTCCAACCGATGAGCTTGTTGCCAACCCGTACTCTGAGGTCAGTGTGCATGCTCCTACCACGGTAGTGATGCTGCATTACGTACGTGTGTGGCTTATCGTCCATCCACTGTAGGGCAAGCTCTGCTGGAACGTCCTTTCTGACGAAGAGATACAGCATCCCACCTCCTGCTGTAACCATTCTTAAACACACCTCGTAGCCGGATTGATCGTAGATCGGCTTAACGTCCTGCACTGTCGGTCTGGCAACTTTGCCTTTCGCCACAATGGAGAACAGGTGGATGACGGCTCTCGGCCTTCTGCTCAGCAGCCTTCGAAGCATCATTCTGTTCTGCTCGACGTACTCGTCAATGTCCTGCAGGTAGTGTAGGGGTCGAGACGTTATCTTCGGCATGTCGACCATGACTACATCATCGGATGTGATGTCCTCGAACTCGTACGTCAGTGGGTCAACCTGTCTTAGCTCGATGTTTCTCAGTCTGGGCATGTGTTCCCTGAGCCACTGCACTTCGACGTCAACGTTGTTCGCACCTTCCTCTTGTGCGACAAGCTTCAACACATCCTCACCGATACCCTGCGTCAGGTACTTGTAGAGTCCAACGGTTATCTTCTCGTTCGAGTACGCCACCACCTTCAGGTCTGGCTCGATGATAGCTGGACCGTACCATGTGTAGCCAACGATCTTGAGCTCCCTTGCTCCGAGCTGCTTTGCGAGCCAGGCAGGTATCAGCACCTTGGTGAGCTCATTGTACTTGGTCGAATGATATGGTATGCGTTCGAGGTTGTCGAAGATGTACTGTGCCAGACCTCTGACTGGTTTGTTGGCGTACACGACGGCTGCAGGTGCCGAGAGAACCGTGATGGGTCCTAACCCTCGGAACTTCTCACGCCACATCACTGCAACGGCAGGGACGTAGTCAGGCGCGTTGTCGGCAGGTCCCTCATAGATGAGATCCCACTGCCTGTCCCTAGCCCAGAGGTGATGGTTCTCAACCAGTAGCTTAGCCACTCCAAGGTTGGTTGTGAACTCCACTGGGACAGGTAGGAACCGGAACCCAGTTACCATTCCTGAGAGATGCTCGACATATGCGACGATGCCTTTCACACCCAGCTCTTTCAGACGCTTGCGCAGCATGAACCCGTCGAACCAGGTGGATGTCTCGGTGTCCCTGACTCTGACGCGTTCATTCGCAAGAATGATACCTTTCTCAGGCGCATGGAAGACGCCCCATGGCAGACCGGACTCTGCTAGACGCTGGATTCTCTCAACTCCTGCCCAGATCTCGGCTGGTGTGCCCTCATGCGTTGCCTTCTTGCCCGAGCAGTATGTCAGGACGAGGACGGGTGGTAGGGAGCCGCGGAAGGATGTGAGGCGTTCGTACACGAACGGAATCGCGTCGAGGTGGTAGACGATGTAGACACGTGGTTTTCGGAGCGAGATCAGGGCGGCATGCAGTGGAATGCGCTGCTTGGTCTTCTGTGGATCGTAGAAGATGACGTAGTCGAACCCGCTATCCCTCAGAACCCTGATGATGTCGTTCTCCGTTGGCTTCAAATCGTATGGTTCCACTGTCTTGTTAGGCGAGACGAGACCGTACTTGGGTGACAGAATGCGACATGGGATGCCGTGTTTCTCGCAGAACTCGATGAAACGCTGGACTTTCTCACCGCGGTAGAACCTTCTGGCTGGGAGGGGCTTCGATGCGTGTTCGGGACTGCAGACGGTGACTGCCACAACACGCGGTCTGGCGTGCTTTACCTGCAGGATTCCAGCTGCCCTAGCGACTCGTAGAAAGTCGTCGAGTGTGTCGGGAAGCACCTGACTCGGACGTACCTCGTAAAGCTTAGGCTCGTACGCTGTCATCCATCTCTTACCGTTGCGTTCGTAGAGGAAGGCAGTGTGGAACAACACCGTCACAATGTCTCCAGGTTCCAGCTTCTCCTTGGTGTTGAACGTCTTGCCAATAACGGCGACTTCGACCTCCTGTCCGTTCTTGAGCTTGAGGCTGGTGCGCTTGTCCTTCGGCACGTCCCATCCTGGAGGTATGAGCAGACCGACTCTGTAACGGTAGACACCTGGCGTTTTGGTGGGTAGGCGTTCGACAACAACGGCGTGGACATCGGCTGCCTTCTTGAACTTCAGCCATGTGCGTGTGAGTCCCGTTAGCGGATAGGTTCCCTTTGAGCTCTTGATCATGGCTCCTTCGCTTCCAGGCAGGTTCTTAACCTCGTCCAGGATCTTCTGCAGCTTCTTCGCGTCGGGTTTGTCGAGCACGAAGTTAGGTACGAGGTTGAAGCCAGGTAGTCGCTTCGGCACCTCTGCTGTGGACTCCCACTTGCCAAGGGATGCCACGTACTCCAAGATGCGGTAGCGTGTTTCGTACGGTAGCTCGTGTAGGTCGCCTTCCACGTCGAGCTCATGATGCTTGGGCAGTCCTTCGACGTAGAGGATGTCGAAGACATTGGCGACAAAGTGTCTGTCATCGGCAGGTCCTTTCTCATGTACGTAGCCTGACGTTTCCTCCCTTCCCCAATGGTGCTCGCCACTCCATCCTTCGACCTCGCTGTCAAGTGTGATGGCTTCGACAGGTAGGCGTTTGAGCTGCTCGACCAACGTCGGGAACCTGTCAGTACAGTCGTATCCATCGTCGGTCCTGGCAATCACCTTGTCGCCCTTCTTCATCCAGATGACTCGTAGGCCATCGTACTTCTTCTGGATGTACAGTGGGTAGTCCTGCTCACGGAACCAGCTGAGGATTTGGTCGATGCTGTAGACCTCTCCCTCATGGTAGCCTCTGACTGCCTTGAGCGGGTAGAAGAAGCG
>QMMN01000141.1 GCA_003647275.1 Deltaproteobacteria bacterium | reverse complement strand
TATAGTCCTTGAGTTGAGCCTGTTTCTCGAAGTCAATACAAGGCAAAGACTTTAACTCTGAAAGCCTTATTGCTTCTCGTTCGAACCCAAGTTTTTCGCTTGCATAATTTGAAGTTATCGTTTGCTCAACAAGCGCTTTATTTTTCTTAATCTTCAGCTTTCTCTCCCTTGTACTCCTATATAAGACAAGATTGTTCCCCTTAACTTTTACTCCGTCAAACTTCTGCATCATTACCTTTGAGAAATTAACTAAATCCGTAAGTTTCACTTCTTCAAAAGCCAGCATATCTTTCGCGCTTTTTGCAATTTCTTGCTTAATGCGTTGGTTTGCTTCGGTGGTGCTCGGTACCCGTACAAACTCTTTAACCGAAGAAGTGGAAACAAGGTAGTCTTTTTCGTTCTCACTCTTGAGATGCAATCGCAATATCAAACTGATAACTGGCGAGTTAAGAATGGAAAAAAGATATAAAAGCTCATTAAGGTTCTTGGCACCAATTGCGCATATTTGATTTCTTGCCCAAATAACTGGACAAGACGTGAAATAAAATTTCTCTGGATTAACATAAGACCAAATTACTTTATGAGGAGAGTCAAGCAAATTATATCTCTGATTAGCCTGTCTCAACTTGATCACGTGGGAAGAGCTCCCGCCTCGAATATTTGGCCAGAAACCTTTAAATTCTTTTACGGTCCAGAAATCACTCTTGAGCTTGGGATATAAATAATATTTTTCTTTTGGTGCCTCTTGCAATATCTTTTTTTCATCAATATTATAACCACTGTCGAAGTAGAATTTAGTCTTAAAATTATGCTCTGCCAAAGAGTGGTTATAATATATCGAGATGCTCTCCGTTCCCTTCCTGTATTCCTCAGCAAAGTCCAATATCTGCCTTCCATGTTTAATGAAATTCCAATTGGAGACCTCTTGCAAAAGTCTTCCCTGCAGAATCCTCTTTCGGCTAATCTTTTTCCCTTTCAAGATATTTCTCAGGCATTCTTCAATTTCATCGTTTGAATCTTTGTAATGAATGATTTCGGCTTGATGTGAACGCGCCGGCAGAGCCCGTTTTGCCACAAGGATTAAACTAGACGTAGGAACTGGTTTGTTTTGTCTTAGGCCGCGTCCTACAAACATTTTCCCACTGAAAGTAATGATTTTCTCGATTGTTGTAAACTTGGCCAAATGGTAACGAAGTACATCCAAATCGCCAGCTGTTAAAATCGTCTGTGGGATAATATAGCAAAGCTTGGCGTTATCCTTTAGTAATGCTAAACCCAAAGCTACAAAGAAGGCATAAAGGTTTGGATTGGGTCTGTATCTTTTCGGGTTTTCCGGGATGCTGTGTAAATTAACGCCATAAATATTATTTAGCCTCACTTGGTTGTTTTTCATCAACTCAAAAATTAACACGCCTTGTTTGCAACATTCATTGTAGCCCACGTACGGAGGGTTCGCTATCACGAAGTCAAAACGACGACGTGGGCACCGAGACCAATCCTCTAAACTATCTTTCATTTCTTTTAGGTCATCTTCGTCTCGTACATAACTCGAATACCCGAGGTCTAATTTCTCCTTAAAAAGGAAACCTTGTCCATTATTTTTCTGAGCTGCAACGTCAATATCATGAATAGTATTACGAAGCGCGGTATCCATGAATTCTGCGATACTATCCCTTGTCTTGAAAACCTTTATCTTTTTTTCAACCGGATTATTGTATTTTTCGTTGATGATAAGCGGAAGCATTCTCATCAATATATTCATCTCGGCAAGGTATAACGGAAACTCTGCGATATCGAGTCCAAAAATGTTCTTGTTCACTAACTCTTCTACCCTCTTAGCTAATTGTTCCGAATTCGACCCAATCGTCCTTATAAGATTATCAACTGCCGAGTAAAGAAATGTCCCGCTACCACATGCAGGGTCGATAAGGGAAATGCTGTTCTCGTTCTGTTCGATTCGTTCTTTAATGTTTTCCGGTGTGTATCCAATTTCTTCCAACATAAAATTGACAACCGCAGGGTCTGTGAAATATTGTCCTTTCTTCTGATCTTCATAGAGTGCTTTTAAGTAATTCTCATAAATGTATCCAAAAATCTCGTTGCGAACCTCAGCAAAGTTGTATTTCTTTATGAAAACAAATATATCGAGCCAGGGCGAGACATGATGAAGTTCATTTTTGGGCTTATACAATAAGGCTAACAGTTTCTTTGTGATAAATTCCTGTTCTTTAGAAAATGGCCTATAAATATTCTTAGAAATCTTATCGGAAATCCCCCCGATCACTCCTAATATATCCTTGAAGCTGTTGCTCCCCAAATTTTTGTGTATCGCTTCTACTATAATTTCGTATTGCTCAGGGAAATCATCAAATTCGTTATCAACTAAGGTTTTGTACAATATAAACTGGATTATGTAAGCGTATGTCATCTCTACGGCAGTCTTTTTCTTCTCTTTATCAGGTAATCCATTTAAGTAGCCTTCTATATCAAGCTTGTTTTTAAAGCTTCGAATAAGGCTTGTAATGTCCTCAAAAAATAAAGCTCGGTTCTCGTCAACGGGCAGTTGTTCTGTTTCTTTGAGAAGTGAAAGTTGCCCCTGTTTTTCAAAGAAAGAAAGGTAATATTTTTCTGGCTTTATATATTCACGCCAGAATTCCAAGAACATCTCCGTATTATCGAAAATGCTCTTAAGTGTATATTGCGTATATACGTTGTTATTGTAAAACCTCCAAGTATAGCCGTCGGTCAAAATGCCATACTTCTTTTCATAGTCTGTTTGGTAGCGTAGCAGTTGAGCTTTGCCGGCTTTTATATTCCCGTACCTCTCCACTTCTACAGGGATGACTATTTCTGATGTGATAAAAATGGTAACATCGGGTGTTCCGGGACCTTTAAATTTTTCCTCCTCCAAAAATTCATTTTTCCTATTTTCCAGAGGGGTGGATTTGAACCCAACTTTAAGGTCAAATACATCTGGCGATTTCAACACATCTTTTACAAATATCTGTACGCCTGTACCAATTTCAGAAACTTCGTAGAAAGATTTTTCTTTGCGCCACTTTGAGCGTAGCTCTGGAATGGACAACAATCCTTTGGCCATATCATTTTTCCTTCTTGTTCTTTCAAGAGCACATCTACCCACATTTTACAATGCCAATTTGAACAATGCAACAAAATTTTTAACACAACCAAAAATCACACAATTTCCTGCCCAAAAAGCCTCCCGGCTCACCGGGATTCCACAATTTTACACTTTGCATTTTACATTTTACACTTCTTCTCTGGCTTCACCTTGGATTCTTTGCAATCCATCGGACAAAGTTAATAAGTAGCG
>QMMN01000140.1 GCA_003647275.1 Deltaproteobacteria bacterium | reverse complement strand
TCTGTCATCAAGGCAAGTGTTGGTTCGTCAATGGCAAGCAGCTCTGAGGGTCGGCAGCCATACGTCACTGCCACTGCGTTGATGGCTTTGCCGAAGGAGCTTTTGGAGAATTAATAACCTCTTTCTGTTCTTCAGGTGGTAGACCTGTTCCACTCATGGCATACCTGAAGATTGTTATTAGATCGTTAAGAGACAAGTCGTCGAAATCAACGACGTCGTCTGATGTTGGGTTCACCTCGATTCTTGGACTAACCACACAGGCTGGAACGATGATCGTGAGCATGTCAAAGAGTCTCGAGGCAAGCTCAGCTTTCTGCTCATCAGGCAAGGCGTCGAAACCTTGTCTTGTGATCAGTTCCTCAGCCTCGGGATTCCTGTACTTCATGAGTTGAGGTAGAAGTCTTGGTGGGATCTTTCTGACGATGACTTCAAGCTTGCTGTCTGGAAGTGTTATCTTCTGACGATTTCGTTGTCTAAGTGCTTTAGCTGACATCACTACACCTCCTATGGTTCTGAATTCTTGTTAACTACCGTTATTTTGGCTGCGTATCCCGAGGTCGGATCGTACAAGCCAGTGAATCCCAGTGACTGCACAATTCTGCTTCGTGAATCAATGTTCGCCTCTGAGCTGTCTAGGGTAGCTTTCGGAATCTCGATCTTCAACTGGTAGTTCTCAAAGCCAGTCACAGAGCTTCCTGTCTCGTCGCCTGTCAGCGTCAACTCAATAGACACAGTCTCAGGTATCACCTGTGGACCAGTTGCAGTTGCAGAGCCGAAGAACCTCTTGTACAAGTCCCAGCTCGTGAATGCGACGTCCATGGAGCCAGTAACGGTGAACCCTTGAAGTCGAATGCCAGGTAGGAACCGACTGCCAAGCACATGTACATCGTCTGGTATGTCGTTTTCAAGTGTAATGCTGAACGCCTCGGCATCCGCGATTTCACTGCCAGCCACTTTCAAAGAACCATCGAAGAACGCAAATGGACGTAACGTGCTGAAAGTTGGTGTCGAAGGTGTGATGAGCGTCTCCTTCTGTCCCAGGATTGTTGCTGTCACAGAAACGATACCTCTCGCTTCTGGAGCATCGAAAGCAAGTGATCTAACAGCGCATCCTGCAATCTGTCTCGACTGGTTACCAACATCTGGGCTAATCTCTAGAGTGAAGCTCTTAATCGAAGAGCTCGGTGCAGTGAACTCATGCTTGTAGGCAACTGCAGGTGACCCGCCATCATCTGATGTCGTAACTGAGCCACAGAGCCACTTAAGCATCTTCGTGATGTTGTCAGGATTCACGACATAAACAATGTCACCACTGACCCTGTATGGCCCTGGAATCCTGTTCATTAATGCACGGCTGCCAGCAGTCTCAACATCTATCCAAGCGTGGTCTGGATTCACAGACTCACTGTTTATGTCGATCCACTCACTTGCTGTAACTGGTGTCCCGTACGTCGTCTCCTCGGCTATCCCTACGAACTTCGCCAACCACTTTCACCTCCTCAAATTGGTTTGATTTAAGTAGCACTTTGGCTACTTTCTCATCCACCTCGTGTTCTTTGCCTCTCTCAAATATGCCAGGAACACCTGGCACGAAGACGCTAGGCAGAGGTCCTTTGTATCTCACTTTCAAGTTCTACACCTCCTGGCCAGAAGACAGTCAGACCTCTCTCAAGGAGGTGAGCCTCAGAAAGATGTTCAATCTGACTGCCTTCTTTTAGCCAGTAGAGTAACCACTCTATCTGGCGAACTCCCGAGCCTGCCACTCGGGACACTGTGAAGGCAGGTGGAGACATGGTTACTGTGAGGGTATATTAGTTCTCGATATTTATCTTTTAGGTTGGAATGAGATATTTCCTAAATTCCACAATTAGGGCGATTGCATGACGCCCATATCCTCGAGCTGGAGGGTAGTCGTAATCCCAGCTGAGAATCTCCAAGTTGTCAACTTTTCCATTCAAGGTTCTGTTAGATGCCAACATGTCATGGACTCGACCAGCGAGCTTGATGGCTTCTTGTAAGCTTCCTTTCTTCGTGACTAATTCAGCTTGAACGAGAATGATGTAACGCAGCCTGTGGTAATCGGCTGCAACTGAAGGAACTTCGAGAAGATTACGATCTGGGAGAATGTAAACACAAGGTGACTTCTGACGTGGTTTCCTCCAGCCAACCAAAACATCCTGAAAGACTTTGTTGTTTTGTTCGTCTTTCAGATTCTTTAGTTGCTGTTCCAACTCATTCAAAACGTCAAGCATCCACTCGTAAGTCTTCATGGATCAGAGGCCTCTTCAACTGTTGTTTGATACTTAGAAGCTGTGAGCTCTATTGGTGCGTGAAATCCACTCTGGCTAACAATACCACTCCTACTCACAGCTGTGATAAACTCGTTATACAAAACAGACAAGCGTGAAAGTTGTCTTTCAACTTCAGGAGGTGTAGTTCCAATTCCCCTTTCAAGCTTTCCTGCATAAGCGACGTAACAGTAGTAAGCGGCAACCACTTTAATTGTCTGGTCAACAAGCTCACTATCCGCTGCGTCACTTTTGACGAGATTCACTTTTGTTCGAGCCAAGTCGAGCATCTGATCGATTGTCTCATCTGGAAGGTCTTCCTCGGAGATCTGACCTAGGAAGTCACGAATGTCTTGTCTCGAGACCATATCAGACACCCATCACGAAGCCGACAATACGTTCACTGGTCACTGAGTCTGTGATCGTGATCACGTTTTCAGAGTGTGACACTGTCACATCAGATGCGTCAGACAGTTTCTTCACAACGACGGCTTGGATATCCTCCATATCGTCGATCGTAATCGTGTCATTCTGGCTGACTGTTGCTTCAAAGACAAGATACCTAAGCACACGTTGGCTCAGTATGATTTGTGGCTCGACGTCAGTCATCCAAACACCACCTGTAAGAAGGTTATGACAATTGAGCTTAGACTCGTTATTAAGGCTGTTGCAATAGCAGCTTTGTCTTTGCCTGTCAAACCAGGGTCAAGGTGAGAGAGGTGATTGTTCGTTTCGATCAATGTCTGTTGGATCTCGTCTAACCTGCCATGCATGTATTTCTTGAAATCACCAAACTTCATGTCGAGTCTCTGAACATCCTCCTTCAACTCAGATATCTGAGTCTCAACAACAGCCAGTCTCTCTCTGATAGTTGGCCTCGACTTACCCATTTTACTTCGTCTCCTTGTATCTTATAGCATAGAATATTTTCGCATTGTTGCTTAGTCCGCTCCACGAAATCTGGATTGTTTCGTTCGTTGTGCCAGTCTTCCTGATCTCTCGGAGAGTGACTGCTCGATGAACCGCACAGTAAAGCTTGGCAAGCAGTGAGCCTCCTG
>QMMN01000139.1 GCA_003647275.1 Deltaproteobacteria bacterium | reverse complement strand
ATTTTCTTACTCAGTTCTATTGTATCCTTTTCGAATTTTCCTTTGTTCAACTTAATTATCGGAAAATGAGACAGTAGTAAATCGTAGGTTTCTAAGTTTCTATCTACTATCTCTCCCAGCTCTTTCAACTTATACGAGATGGTGTTAAATAAAAACGTAGCAACTACTTTATTGCACTCTTCATCAACTTCAACTCTTATAGTTTCGACCTCAAAATTACTCATTTTAATCCCTCCAATTTCTTTTCTATAAACTCCACTACTTTTCTTGGATCTTCACTTTTGTAAACAACAACTTCACGAATTCTATCCGTTCTTTCATCATACACTCTTTCCCATACTATGTATTTGTCCCCAGATTGTTCAACTACAAATTTTCCTAAGTCTGTCTCGAATGAGTTACAAATTCTAACCATAGTTGTCTTTAGGTCGTATATCAGTCCTCTAAAGAACACTTCCTCTCCTTTTAAGTCAGTTACTAACAACGATACTCCGTCTTCAATGAAATCAGCTTTTATTCTGTATTCTTTTGTTTTTATTTCTCCTTTTACTACTGCTTTTATTATTGTTTTTAGGTCTATCTTTAGAAACTCCTTTAGATAGTTTAGATTCTTGTTTACTATCATTCTCAAACCCCCTTTCAACAAGTTTATTCCATAGTTTATTCCATAAATCTTCTCTAATTTTGTTTACGTCTATTTTTCGTCCGCAATGTTTACAAACTAAGTATTTTCCCCTTTCTACTGTCGTTAATCTTCCTAATTCGTCCTCTTCTACGTCTATTTCGAATTCTATTGTATAGTTGACCTCATTGTCCTTTAGTAAATAATTCCTACACCCTATACATTTAATCTTGGTTGTCATAGTAAAAAAAGGGAATTATAGATATTCCTCCTCTTCCTCCTCCTCTTCCTCTTCTTCCTCTTCTTCTTCTGTTTCCTCTTCTTCCTCTGTTTCCTCTGTTTCCTCAGTTTCCTCTTTCTCTTCCGCTTCCTCCTCTTCCTCTGCTTCTTCCATTTCCTTCTCTAACTGTTCCATTTCCTCTCCAAAGACTTCTTCGTAAGCCTCGTTGTCTTCCATGCCTTTAAGTATTAACTTCCAGACTTTTCTAAACTTCTTTACTTTGTCTCTAACTATTTCCTTCGTGATTCCATACAGTTCGTATGCGTCCTCTGGTATTACTTGAATTGGAATAGTTATTTGTGCATCCAAGTTAAGTTGTTCTTCTTCCCTGTTCGTGACTTCAATATTTGCTATGTTCATCAGGTAATCCTTAACTGTCATTTTCCTGAATAGAAATGCTGGTTTCATCAATTCTTTCTTGAAGCTGTCAAACGTTTTCGTGTTTATCCCAAGTTTCTTACATGCGTGTGCCAAGACTCCTTTTCTACTCTTCTTACTCGTTGTGGACATGTCTATGAATACATGTTGTAGTCTCCAGTTCCTGTCTAATGGAGCCACTACCAAGTGTAGTTGTTGTGTGCTTCTGTTTCTTCCCATTTCTTTTAATTTTTCCTTTCCCGCTTCACACTTTGGACACTTGCATGGGTATCTCACGTCTATTATTTTCCCTACAAACTCTATCTCTACGCTTTCTCCCATTTTGTCCCAATCTAAACTCCACTCCACTATCTCACCTCCTTATCTCCATCTACCCCGCACTCCCTATTTTAGGGAATGCGGGTCTATAGTGGAGATAGGAACTTTCCCCAAAAAAAATTATTCAAAAAATAGTAAGTCATAACCATACAGCTTTCTTATTGTTTCGTCTTCGTTTAGTAGTTTGGCTTTTACGTCATTTACTCTATCCCTATCTCTTACTTTTACTGTTATTATGTAATCAAACCCTGAATACTCCAACTTTGCATAAGCCAAATCTAAGTATTCGTAGTTTATGTATCCCACAATAAACTCAAGTAATTGTTCGTAAATTCGCTCTAACTTGGATATAGTATCTCTGATTCCGACAATTTCATCAGCTATCGTATTAACCACCCCCTACTACTTCTCTAAAACGAAAAGTGGCTGAACATCTAAGTTCAACTCTTCAGGACTCTTTATCCCAAAGAACTTCAATACCTTCTCTTTTCCCTTCTCGTTTAAGTCGTTAAAGTATATCTCTAACTTCATTACTATCCCTCCTTTGTATTACAGGTGTAATACTAAGGAGTATTAGCAAAAGTATTAGCAAAACAATTTTTAAGCCTTCTGTAAGTTTCTTCAGTCTTTTTACGGTATTTCCAGTTCCCATTTTTCCTGTTTTGCTTTATGACCTCATATAGAAACTTTTTCTTCTTTTCCAAGTTAGTCCACTTAGTAAAATGAATGGCAGTCCCGTTTTTATTGTAAGTTACTTTCCTTACTTTGCACCTTAGACTTTTACAATACCCGTAGTATCCGTAGATTTCGCCGTTATCTATGTTCACGATTGAAAAAACCCCTACAGTTTCTCCATGACATCTTGGACAAACTAGTGTTATATTATTCATATACATCATCCCCTTTTTTCCAATCCCATACAAAAAAAATTAACTTAAACCTTTACTTCCTCAATCCTAATTATCCTACCAGCACCTTTTTCTCTAACTTTGTTTATTGCGTTTACTCTTAAGTTTCCTTCAACGATCTCCTTAAATACGCTTCCCTTAACTGTGAATACTACTAAAAACTTCTTAACCATTTTTATGTCACCTCTTATACTCAGTCTTACGAAATTTACGCAAAAAAAATTATTGTTGACTAAGTTTCTCGAGCAAGTGTTGTTTTACGATCTTCAGGTGTTCAATTGTTATGTTTCCCGCTAAAATATTTTCTTCCCTTAATACCGACTCTCTGTTTATTTCTTCTCTTACTTTCTCTATTATCTTAAACTCTACTGGGATAATCCCTTCTTTAATTAGCTCCACTATAAAATCTGCTATTCCCGTGCCTTTTTCGTAATGTGGTTTTATGTGCCTACATGCATATCTTTCACTTACTTCCTGAGGACATTCATGTTCATTACCGTTTTCATCTATTATTACTATTCTCATCTCGCTTATGTCGTCACCCAAGTAATCGCTGTAATATGCCGAATAGTAAGGCATTGTGTTTCTTTCCAACATTTCAGCAAATTTTTTCTCTGCTTTACACCTATTCTCTAAAATCTTTTCATACTCTACAAAATTTGCAAGCTCCTTAATTTCCTCTACTAACTCATATACACTCATACACATCCCCCCTAAATTCTAAATTCTACGCAAAAAAAATTAGTTAAATCTGATAAATTTTGTTCCCCAACCTATATTTTCCAGTTATCGGCTTATCGGGATTTTCCAATACTGGTATCGCATGTTTCATCAGTTTAAGGAAATACCAATAGTCCATTGTTACCTTTCGTGGTCTTCCTCTCTTTCCTAT
>QMMN01000138.1 GCA_003647275.1 Deltaproteobacteria bacterium | reverse complement strand
CCGCTGCATTTCCTGAAGGATAAAATCTAATTCCTTGCCAACCGCCTTCTTGCTGTGAAGGCATCTGGCAAAATTTTTCAGATGAAAACTCAGGCGAACAATCTCCTCGTTTATATCGGAACTCCGTAAAAAACTGTTTTTTTCTACATCGTTATTGTATAGCCCCAGCCTTTGTTTGATTACCTTTTTAAATCTCATCTTAATTTTTTTTAAAATCCCGTCTAATTTTTCAACCCGCATCTTCAAATCCCTGTAAAGCGCCCTGCCTTCTTGCTGGCGCCGCTGAACCAGCCTGTCCAGCACCTGTTTTACCAGGGGTTTAACCTTTGACCAGCTAAGGCCCAAAGGCGGCTGAGATTGTATGCTGCAAACCCCCGGTAAACTCATCAGGGTGTTGAGGCTTATATCCTCGGTCACCTTAAGCTCTCGGCACATCTTTTTAAGAGAAAAATAATACTCTTTGATTAGCCTCTTGTTCAGTGTCGGACTCTTAAACTCATGGGCCCTTACCTCTAAACGACAGATTATGTGACCCCGCCTTAACCTTTTGGCAATTTCATCCTTTATTTTCTGTTCTAAATGCAAAAATCCTTCTGGAAGATGCAAAATTATGTCCAAAAAGCGGTGATTCACGCTGCGAATCTCCAAGCTAACCCTTCCCCAGGGAGAGATAAATCGCCTGGCCCTGCTAAACCCCGTCATACTCTTAATCATCTGAAACCTGCCTCACCGGGTTAAGCCCAAACTTTCACCTTTACATTATCCTTGAGAACCTCTTTTGTGGGATATAAATCAACGATAATCTCGCTTGGCTTAAACCACAATTTAATCTCTCGTTTAGCGTCACCTTGATTAGCAGAAACATGGACTACATTTTCATATAGCCCCGAAGTTGTTATTCTGCCATAAGCCCCCCGAATCGAGGTGGACTCAGCTTCTTCCGGATTGGTTGCTCCGGCTAATTGGCGGCACTTTGAAATAGCATCCTCTCCCCAATAGACCAAGGCCATAACCTTTCTTCGATTATGGAGTTCTCCCTGAATATATTTAATTAAATCAGGGAAAAAGGCTTTATCCCTAAGATGGGCATAATGGGTTTCAGCTAATTCCCTGGACACGCGCACAATCTTTGCGGCAACAATTTCCAACTTTGTCTCAGAGAGTCGAGTCAAGATATTGCCGGTTAATGATTTCTTTAGCCCATCGGGTTTTATTAAAATTAAAGTTGCTTCGTTCATAACCGTATCATAACCGTATCATTCTGGCTTAATCTTATTATATATGCGCTCTAAATCTTCCTGGGAATAGAATTCAATTTGAATGTAGCCACGCTTTTTCTTTTTAATAATACTAACTTTGGTTGCCAAAATACGCTGGAGCTCCTGTTGAATAATCGCCACATAAGGCTCTTGCACAGATTGTTTTATCCGAGGTTTAGATAATCTGGGGCGTCTGGCTCTAATTAAATTTTCTAACTCTCTGACAGACAATTGGTTAGAAACAATTTCCTGGGCCAAAAGCCGCTGTTGATTAGGATCTTCCAACTCTAAAAGTGCTCTTCCATGAGCAAAGGAAATACGGCCAGTTTTGATTTCTTCCTGAACCTCCTGGGGTAATTTTAAAATTCGCAAGGTATTAGTAATAGAAACCCTTGCCTTGCCCAAGATTTCGCTTATTTTTTCTTGCGTAACTTTAAATTTATCAATAAGGTACTGATAAGCATATGCTTCTTCAATAGGATTGAGAGCTTGCCTTTGAATGTTTTCAATTAAGGACAATTCCAGAGAATCGCGCTCTTCAATATCCTTTACAATTACGGGGACCTCTTTTAAATTTAGTAACTTAGCAGCACGAAATCTTCTTTCTCCGGCAATAATTTCGTAATAATCTCCCCTGGGCCTCACTAAAATTGGCTGAATCACGCCCTTTTCTTTAATAGATTGGGCTAAATCTTGCATATGTTGATTATCAAAATTCTCACGTGGCTGAAAAGGACTCGGCTTAATTTGGTCTAATTTTACGTAGGCAATCTTTTCCCCTCTTTCTTCGGATTCTCTTTCCGGGATTAAAGCACTAATTCCTTTACCCAACGCTTTTCTTTCCATAATATTTACTCCTTATGTTCGATGCTCGATGCTCGATTCTGGCTTAGTCTCTACGAGTATCGAGTATCAAGAGCCATCTTGAGAATTATCCAATCTGGTTTCATTGCCCAATTTAGCCGCCGAGAAGGTTAAACCAAATATCTCTTGCGTCAACTCCTCATATTTCTGCGCACCTATAGAATTTTTATCGTATAAAGCAATGGGCTTTCCAAAGCTCGGTGCTTCAGATAAACGGATGCTTCTGGGAATCACTGCCTCATAGACCTTCTCCTTAAAGCAATTTCTTGCTTCCTGGATAACCTCTTTAGTAAGATTGGTGCGAAAATCTGCCATAGTGAGAATCACCCCTTCTATAGTAAGTTCGGGATTAAGATTTTCTCTCACAAGTTTAATGGTATTAACTAGTTGCGTTAATCCTTCTAAAGCATAATATTCGCATTGAACCGGTATAAGCACCGAGTCTGCAGCAGTCAAGGCATTTATGGTCAATAATCCCAAAGAGGGTGGGGAGTCAATAATCATAACATCAAAATTCTCTTTTTCTTTAAGTAAGGCCTTTTTTAATCTGTGCTCTCTTCCTAAAACACCTACTAATTCCACCTCTGCACCCGTAAGATCTAAATTAGAGGGAGCGAGGTAAAGATTCTCAACTGCTGTGGTTTGCAATATCTCCTTTATTCCCAGCTCTTCTAGTAAAATATGATAGGTGCTCTTCTTGATATTGTGCTTGCTTATGCCTAAGCCACTGGTAGTATTGGCTTGAGGGTCCAAATCAATGAGCAAAACCTTTTTGCCTGCTGATGCTAAATAAGTAGCTAAATTTATTGCCGAAGTAGTTTTACCAGTACCCCCTTTTTGGTTACAGATCGCAATTATTTTACTCATTATCTCGTATGAACTTTGAAGACTCGGCTTTGCAAATTTAGACCAGAAAGCTTTTCAGCTAAGGCTCTAAGTGTATTATAATCTATATCACGATAATTTTCTAATTTATGCATAACCATTTGACGCCATATATTATACGCTTCTCGCTTCTTCTTACTTTGTAAAGGATATTTGTCAAAATGTTCAACAATTCTTTTAAGTTCATTGATTCGCGTAACCCGATAATACACAGCAGATTTAGTGAAACCACTATTTTTAGTGGCTGGGGATTCTTTATTTCTATATATATTTCCTATATAATTAAAATATTCCCGAATTTCTTCAATTATTTGTCGATTATCTTCTCTTTGTTTAATCGAAAAATATAAACCAAATGTTCCTCCCATTCTACAATAGGTAAATCCTGCTTCT
>QMMN01000137.1 GCA_003647275.1 Deltaproteobacteria bacterium | reverse complement strand
AGTTAATAAATGAAGGTGTTTATATGAGGTCAGAAAAACTACTTAAGAGCATGACCCTAACAATCCTAACCGTAATCACACTCTCAATAATAATACCCGCAACAACCACACTAGCACTAAGCACAGGTAAGCACCCAATAGCAACAGCTGCAATACTATCAACATCAAGAGATGCCTTCGGAAGGAAGGTGTGGAAGAATCAATACTTCTACGTGGATATCTACTTAACTAGTAAACCTGCAGATGAAATAACTTTAACTGTTGAAGTAGGAGGAGTTCCATATTCAGTTAATGCTAGCTACCAGGCAGGAACAGCTTACCTGTATAGGGCTTGGTTCTATATAGATGAAAACGGTAAGCTCTATGGCAACGAGAGTAAAAGTGAACTGTATCCGACACTTAGAGTCAGCGAGTTAACAACCTTAGAAGAAGGTGATAGCATAACTATAGAGTATTCCGGAGCCTCAGTAACACTTACATTTGAGCATACAGAAGCCTCAGTAACAATAAGAAGTAACGTACCTTACCCGCTAAATCTAACAGGAACTAATGACTGGACAATAGTGGCACCAGACCTAAATAAGGATCCTGAATCCATAGATAACTTCACAGCGTATGTGGAGATAATGGATTACACGCAGGGATGGACATCACCAAAGAAAGTACTAGTACCATTTGAAGAGACCGATGAAAATAGCGGTGAATTTGAACCCACGACAATATCCATCACAAACACATCAAAGAAACCGGCATCAGGAGATGTCCCGGACTTAAAGGTGAATTATGAAGGTTATAAAGAGTTTGCAGCACTACTCTACAATAATACAAAGCTTAACGTGACATATGCTTTAACCCTAAATATAACTGACATAACAAACACCACCAAAGACACCACAGGTTACATTGCAGGGCATCTAAAGGTTAACGGCACTATAAACTTCAAAGCAGGTGATACAGTAATAACAACTTATCCTGTTAGCGGTATCACAGAATTTAACGTTACAAACGGGACAATCGAACTAGTAACAGTAGAGCTCTATGATACAGACACAGGATATAATATAGGCAAGGTAGACGCCTATGTTAACTTAACTGAGACTACAACGTATAAATTCACAGTAGAGAATATTACAATAACACCATATACTGAGTACGCATATAGGTTAGCTAAGGTTGAAGGCGAGGCACCTGGCGACTACGTCGAGATCGCTATTAAGGTTCCGCAGTACATAGGTGCCTCAAAAGATCCTGATACTGCCTCCAAGACACCAACAATATTCACTGCCATAGGTAGTATCGAGGTACCTGTAGCTACATTAAATACTTTAAACATAACTGTTACTGATGCAGATGAGAATAGACACAGTTATGCAATAGACTCAGTAACAATATACATAAAGTTCCCGAACGGTACAATTAAGTCATACACTTTAGACGAGACAGACGAAGACACTGGAGTATTCTCAGAAACCTTTGCACCTTACGAGTGGGTTAAGACAGGGCTTCTCAACTACACTCACAACTCACTAGAAATCAATGAGACCACATACTACTATAGTTCAGCCACGGGAGAGCTAAAGATAGCTAATGTATCAAAGAGCGTAGATGTAGCATACACGACAGCCGAGGTATCTGTAAGTCCGACAGAAATAATGATACCCGTTACAAGGGAACCTGTCGTAACCCTAGTAGTCACTGTTAATGATGGTGACCTTAACTTATTAACAGACAGTGTAGATGCTTGGACTGTTACTTTGGATTCCGGAGAGAACTTAAGCAGTAAGGTACTAGAACACACGGGTGGACTACTTTCAGGGCTTGCTAAGCTTACGATAGAAGCTGTTAAAGACAGTACTAGCGTGTATCTAAATGCTAGTGCTAAGACAGCCATAACGTTTGTTGAGACTGGTGAAGATACTGGTGTATTTAAGGCATATATTAATTTGAGAAACTTTGACTGGGACTGGGTAAGAAGTGCTTTAGGTGGTATACCAGATAAGTTAGTGATAACTTACACTGATGTATACACATCAGATCTAGAGCCAGAAGATGTCGAAGCAGAGGTTACAGTAGTTAAGGCTAACATAACTGTAGATAGGGACGTAATACCTGTAACCAGACATGGAGATGTAAAGATAGGCATTACAGTAACAGACCCCTCTGCTGCAGGTAGAGGAACAATATCAATTAAAGTAACAGCTTACGATTACGAAGGTAATAATGTAACGACAATATCAAAGGCATCAGTAGATGCGACTGAAACTGGAATCGAAACCGGAGTATTTAAGTGCACGTTTACGATACCTAAGGAAGCAATCACGCCAAAATTAATTGGCGGCAGGCTAGTCATTAGTTATGGAGACTTAGAAAAGGAGATTCCGTTCGAGATTTATGGAGTAGAAATGTATGTTAACGGTAGTAGTAGCATAACAGTTAAGTATGGTGATGTAATTAACGTAACTATTGTCGACCCAGACAGAAACCTAGACAACTCAGAAGTTGATAAGTTCTCAGTGGAAGTTAATGATAAATTAAAGCTGAACTTCACGGAGACAGGACCTGACACAGGTATATTCGTGACGACCTATACAGTTGATTCTGACTTCGGTGAAGCTGGTAAACCAGTAGATATTGAGTATGAAGATCTAACACCAACCTATGCTACACCTGGAATGGATATATGGCCGAATGCAGAGACGTATTCAGTAACAGTCTATATACAGTCATTTACAGGAAAATTATTAGTTAATGGTGAGGAAGAGTACCTTGAGGTAGGCCCGATAGGTAAACTAAACATTACTGTAGTTGACTGGGATATGAATAAGGATCCAGATGATATAAATAATGTGACTATATACATAAAGCTATGGAATGGCACCTACAAGAGTTTCACTGCTTATGAAACTGAAGATAGTACTGGAGTATTCACACTTAGTGTTGACATAAAGGATGAAATAGGAACTCCAGGAGAGATAATTGGAAAGAACATTCAGGTTGTATATAGAGATGAGGTTGATGCTGCAGGCGAAGTAACAACAAAGATAGTTACGCTGAAGTTCATTAGCTGGGATCCAGAAATCACAACCGACAAGACAGCATACAACATTGGCGAAAAGATAAAGATAACCCTTAAAGACTTAGATGCAAACACTGATCCCGATAAAAAGGATTCAGCAATTGTAAGAGTATACTCAACGTCAGACCCGATAGGTGCATCAATACCATTAAGAGAGACTGGCAAGGACACTGGTGTATTCATTGGTGAAGTACTAGTTAGTGATACTATGATGAGTGGAGCAGTATACGCTAAGTTAGGCGATATAATAACGATTGAGTACACTGATAAATACCCAGCTGACTATGGTGTAACTGGTGAGGAGAAGATATTTACTTACACTGTAAGGGT
>QMMN01000136.1 GCA_003647275.1 Deltaproteobacteria bacterium | reverse complement strand
TTGCCCACTTATATTAGAGCCATCTGCTGGAGAGGTAATGACTACCGAGATTGGAGCTTGATTATCTATCGTAATGTTAACAGGAGAAGAGATAAGTGCATGCCCCGTAAAGTCAACAGTCTTAATGTATAATAGACGTATTCCATCGTATCCAATAGTATTCCAGCTCCATGAGCACGTAGGAGATGAGAAGTTAGTACCAAGGAGAGTACCCGTATCTGGGTGCCCAATATAAAATTCAGTATAATTAATCCCCGTCCCTGCATCTGCAACAGTTGTTACAATTAAGATCGTGCCACGTTGATAAGTTCCATTTACAGGTGATATAATATCAGCTTGATTGGGCAAAGTATTATCTACAATAATACTAACACCAGCGCTATCGCGAATATTTCCAGCCAAATCAACGGCACGTACATATAAAGTATGGGCACCATCTACAGCTAAAGTTGTATCCCATGTAGTAGAGTAAGGAGATCCGGTCGTATCATTCCCAATTAGGACTCCAGTTTGGATCGACCCATTCCAGAACTCTACGTAAGCGATGCCAGAGCCTCCCGTATCCGTGGCAGTTGCCACCACTGTAATAGTTCCCGTCACATTCTCTCCAGCGGGGGGAGATGTAATTACGGCGGAATCAGGTGGAATCGTATCCAAAGTGAAACTTCTGAGGGCATAATCAGACAATCCTAATGTATTTACTGCGGTCACATTAATCGTGTAAGCACCATCTGCCAGGGGACTGGAATTATAATAGGAGAAAACACCACTTTCTTGACCGGTGGGATCATCCCAAATAGTAAAGGATGGATTATTAATTAACATTTGAGAAATAGTATGCCCACCGCCTCCTGATGTGACAGTTCCATTAATCCAGATGGTGGCTAAGCTGAGATACAAACCATCAGAAGCAGGATACGTAATTGTCACAGTAGGAACAGGTGCAGTAGTGACTGTGAAGTATAAGGTTACGTTTTGGGTGTTTCCTACAATATCTGTTGAATTAATCAGGACTTGAATTAAGCCCGAAACGGCAGTTTGATTCCGGAAGGCAAAACTTGGATCCGTTACAGTAGGACTTTTTACCAATAAGAACGCCGAATCATTACATTTGACAGAAACTACAATTGTCGTCGCATCGGAGGTGGTGCCATTAATCCAGACAGTAGAAGACGTGGAAAGATAGATAGTCGTTCCGTTCGTAGGAGTGGTGATAGCAAGATTTGGAGGAGTATTATCGACAGTAACAGTCCGGACGGCACTCACTAACGAGTTCCCTGTATAATCAACGGCCTTGGCTTGGAGGAGATACACACCATCTGTCCATGATGTGGTATCCCATAAGATTGAGAAAGGAGATGGTGGGGTCGTATCATTCCCTATGAGTTGTCCAGACCCTGGAGTGCCATTCCAGAATTCCACATAGGCAATACCAGATCCACCCACATTATCTTGAGTGGTGGCAGTAACTGTAACTTGCCCACTTATGTTAGCATTTTCTGCAGGAGCTGTTATGACACAAGTAGTCGGCGCCTGATTATCTACTGTAACGTTCGCAGGAGAAGAGATAAGAGCGTGTCCTGCAAAATCATATGTCTTTATATAAATAAGTATTCCTATTCCATCAAACCCTATAGTATTCCAATTGATGGAGCAACTAGGACTTGAGTAATTAGTACCTATAAGAGTTCCCGTGTCGGGATGACCAATATAAAATTCGGTATAATTAATCCCCGTCCCTGCATCTGCAACAGTTGCAGTAATAATGACATTTCCACGTAAATAGGTGCCATTTACGGGGGAGGTAATATCCGCCTGATTGGGTAAAGTATTATCTACAGTAACAGATATTCCTGTGCTATCGCGAATATTTCCAGCCAAATCAACGGCACGTACATATAAAGTATGGGCACCATCTACAGCTAAAGTTGTATCCCATGTAGTAGAGTAAGGAGATCTGGTCGTATCATTCCCAATTAGGACTCCAGTTTGGATCGACCCATTCCAGAACTCTACGTAAGCGATGCCAGAGCCTCCCGTATCTGTGGCAGTTGCCAAGATGGTAATTGTCCCACTTAAGTTGGCTCCAGCTGTGGGAGATGTAATTGTTGCAGTATCAGGAGGAGTGGTATCTAATCTGAAAGTTACAAGATCGTAACTTTTTTGACTGATACTATTAACAGCAGTCACATTAATTGTATAAACTCCATCTGCTAAGGGACTGGAGTTATAATAGGAGAATGTTCCACTTGAACTACCTGTAGGATCATCATGAATCGTAAAGCTAGGATTATCAATCAACATTTGTGAAATGGTTTCACTTCCACCAGCAGTTACAGTTCCATTTATCCAAATGGTATTAGTATTTAGAATAGCAGAATCTTGTGGAACTTGAATATCGACTGTTGGAGTGGGTACTCCAATAATATTAAAGTAAACAGTTGCTATTTCAGAATTTCCGACTGAATCGGTTGCATTAAGTGTTAACGCCACATATCCTAAAACTACCGTCTTATTTCGAAGGGCAAATGTAGTATCACCAACTCTCGGATCTTTATACAGCTCCCAATTTATTGTATCATTCCATGTAAATGAAACTAGACCAGTCATAGTATCATAAGAAGTGCCATTGATCCATATTGTAGCTCCATAAACTTCGGTTCCATTAGTAGGATAACTTATTGTTAGGATTGGAGGAGTATTGTCTATTGTGATATTTACCAAACTACTTGTATTAGAAAGTCCAACATAATCATTTACTTTTATGTAAAGGCTATATGCGCCATCGCTTACAGAAGTTGTGTCCCATGTATAGGAATAGGGAGCACTGTAATCAATCCCAAGCTGAGTACCCGGCCCCGGAGGACCATACCAAAACTCAACAGAATATACGCCAGTTCCCGTATCTGATACTGCAGCTTGAATTGTGATTGTACCACTGACATTATCTCCTGTAGTGGGTGAGGTAATATCAGCTTGATTTGGTATAGCATTATCTACAAATACGGATATTCCTGTTGAATTATGATACATGTTTCCTGCATTGTCATAAACGCGACTGTAGAGCGTTTGGGCACCTTGAGTTCCAGAGGTAGTATCCCATGAGAAGATGTAATACCCCGCTGAAAAAGGAGCATTCCCAAGAAAACTTGTTGAATTCCAAATTTCGACATGTTCTACTCCAGACCCCACATCAGAAGCTACAACACGAACATTAACAGTTCCAGTAACATTAGCACCAGGCAAAGGTTGAATGATTGAAGATGTTGGATCGGTATTATCAACAGAGACTACTACGGGATTAGTAGTAGAGGCGTTTAAGTTGCCAGCCCAATCGTAGACATACACATACAGATTCTGGGAAGAGCCATCTGCAAAGAGGGTCGTGTCATACGTGATCTGGTAGGGTGCTACATAGACCGTCCCCAGTAAAGCG
>QMMN01000135.1 GCA_003647275.1 Deltaproteobacteria bacterium | reverse complement strand
TTAATCAACGCTCTGATAGCCTCCTTAGAATCTGGCTGGTTAAGCCTATGAATTTGATAAATAGCAGTGATAGTAATGCGAGTTTTAGAAATATTCCTCTGCTTGATCTTAATGCTTCTATTAGAATTAGAGGAGCTTTAGAATACTTCCTCATGATGTTCTTGATACCTAAAGCTTTGATAGATCGAGAGAGTGATCCGGCATAGGTATATCCTTTGTTAAGGTAGTCTGTTATGTGGCTTGGCTCTAGGTGGATTAATGGGCTCTTCAGTAAAGTTATTTTTAATCCTGCCTTTACTGCCCTGAGATACAATTCATAGTCTTCTAGGAGAGTTAATTCACTTCTGAAGGGACCTATCTTCTCTAAGGCTCTTCTGGAGTATAATCTTGGAAGGCATGAGTCGGCTTGATCGATTCTTTGAATTGCTTGTTTCCATATTGCCGAGGCTCTTCCCCAAATTGTTAACCCAATAAATTTTTCAGGTATTACTGCGGCGTCGAAATTTTGATCCATGATTTTCGTAAGCTCTAGGAGTAGGGATTTTGGCATGTATTGGTCTGAATCTAGGAAAAGGATGTACTCTCCTTTTGAGGCAGCGATTCCGAGATTCCTAGCTAGGGATCTATTGCCCTTAGTTTTAATATATTTTAAGCCTTTTGCTTGTTGTTCATCAACGTCTCCTACCAGAATCACTTCGAGCTTCTCTGAATTAGGTTCCATGAACTCCATGAGCTTTCTCAACCATAATTTATTTGGGGATCCTGTTATTGGGACTATTATTGAGAGCGTCTTCAAGGCTTAACCACCTGCAATTCGATTAACTTTTGTAGCGCTATTGACAGAATTAGACTGTTTGTTTTATCTGTGAGAATTTTTATCGGTGTTCCATCTTCATAGATTCCTTCGTAAAACCCGTTACTTGTCATCGTTGATATTAATATTCTCTCTATTAGGAGTTTGCTGTAGTCGGATTCTTCATATGCGTAGATTCCAAGGGCTACTTTCGTGAAAGCTGCCTCAGGTATGTTTAGGATCTTTCCTTCATGGTCTGTTATTATCCAGGTTCCAAGTCCGCTCGCTACAATCCATTCATAGATGTAGTAGGGAGGTTTGTCGATGGATCCTTCGCTGAAAGCTGATAGATGCCCCGTTTCTTTAAACCTGAGCTTAGATGTCTCGATCAGCTTTGCTAGAAGTTCTCTAGCCTTGGTATTGTTCAACTCGTATACTTCTAGAAGAACCGGCTCATAAGTTATCCAAGCTTTGGGCAGGTCAATCCCATAAGATTTTACTCTTTCCATTTCATCAATAATTTTGTAAAATTTGAGTTTCTCGATGATGTGCGAATAGTTGGCGAGCTTGAACTTCTGGAAGCCTGTTGCAACGTAGTGAGCGTATGCTCCGCTTGTTGTTTTCCATGCTTCTGGATCGCTGGCGATCTTCTTCATGCCGTTTCTTTGAATGATCTTATTAATTCGTCCTTCATATGCTGGCTGGAACTTCTTTAATGAATTTAAGGCTAATAGGAGTTTTCCGGCATCGCTTGGATTAGATTCTATATCTGTTGCTGGCTCTCCGGTATCTGAGTCATAGCATAGGTATGGTATGCCTTTGGGAGAGAGTTTTCTGTTTTCTAGGAATTTTAGAATTTTCTCAACTCTAGTCTTAAACTCTTCCTCGTCGAGAAGGTTGAGTTTTCTTGCGGAGATTACGGCTGATAGATATGCTGCTAGATCCCAGTCGGTTATTTTATGCCACCATTGGTTTGCGTAGTTTAATCCGGTTTTAGCACTGACGCCTACTCCCGGCTTGAAGTAGCTCCAGGCGGTTTTCGCGATATTTTGCCAGAATTTGATTCTCTTCTCTTTAAATCCTTCGGATAAGTCGTAGATTACTATCTTCTGGCTTCCTCTGGTAATTGTCTCGATTATCAT
Source organism: Deltaproteobacteria bacterium (assembly GCA_003647275.1). GTDB lineage: Bacteria > Desulfobacterota > Desulfobacteria > Desulfobacterales. The sequence continues at coordinate 1,518 of QMMN01000135.1, read as the reverse complement.
GCCGTCTCTACTGAGTTCCTCTATTGCTGGATCATAGAACCAGTCTCTTCCACCTATAATGTACCGTATAAAATAGGATCCGGATGGTGTTTCTAGATCGCTTAGCTCCGGTTTTGAATAATTCATTATTGGGGGTATGCTGTAGACTTTAGCTGATTTTGAGTATATTCGGACTATGTGTGGAGCGTAGTTTACTGTTATTGTTTTTGCATCACTAAGCTTTTCTAAGGCTTCTCTTAGAGCTGAGCCCCAGCCTAGATCGCTGTCAGAGAGATAGGGGATCGTTTGAGGTACCCAAGGATTTAGGTATGAAATAAGATATGGGTAGGCTGAGGCCGATGTCAGGATATTAATGATTATTAGGGGGGTTGTTAAGATGAGGATTGCTTTCTGGTTTTTTGTTATTGTTTTCTTAACTCTTCTTAGTCCGTCTAAGCCCGCTAGATAGGCTAGGGTTATTGAGTAGAGGTGATATCTCACTCCGACATATGGTAGAATTCCTCTAGGTAGGGACCAGATGGCTGCTCCCAGAATTGTTATCGGATTTGCTCCAAGGAATGGGGCTGCTATTGCGAATGGTAGTAGGATTATTAGCGTTGGAGAGAGTTTATAGATTATTTCTGCTAGAAGTGCTGGATATGTGTTTAATATATTTACCGAGGAGTAATGATTTAACAGGTCCTCTAATTTGCCTATTGATAGCAACCAGGTTAGCCATCCGGCTAGTGTTAGTCCCGCGGCAGTTATGTAAATTAGAAGGTCTTTGAGGAATTTTCTGAAGGATTTGTGTTCAGGGAATCTGGCTAGCGCGAGGATCGGCGTTAATAGTATTCCATCAAATCTTGTTAGGATCGCTAGGCTTAGGATTATCGATGCTGAGAGGCGTTTTCCTTTTAGGGCTAGGTAGGTTGAGAGGAGGGCTAGGGTCGTTATGAGTCCATCCATTGTCGCCAGCCTCGAGTATCCCATGAGATTTACATCGAAGATTATCAGAATTGATGCTATTATTGCTGGTAGATCGCCATAGAGTTTTTCGGCTATTAGGTATGCTAGAAGAGGTATGAACGAGTTTACGACCGCTGTCGGGATTCTAATAAGTTCTTCAGAGAATCCTTCGGCCGCGGGAAGCGCCATTAGAAGCTTTAGAAGGGGTGGGTGTTCGAGGTTGACTCCGCTGAGTAGGGTATTGAATATGTTTCTGGAGTAGATGGCGTATAGTGCTTCATCCCAAACTAATCCTATCGAGTCTAAGTGATAGAGTCTGGTTGCTAGGGATGTTGCTAGGATTAAGATATAGGTTAATGCTTTACGGCTTTTTGACGACATCGATGATGACTAAGCCTATGCTTGTTAGGAGAGTTGTTAGGGGCATGATGCCCCATAGTAGAGAGTTTATTCCCAGTTCCTCGTCTTGGTCTTTTAATTCTACTTGGTCAACGTCGCTATTTATCCAGACCAATGCGTCACAGATCTTCTTAACCGGTTTATATCCATGAGCCTTTAACATCGGAGAATATA
>QMMN01000134.1 GCA_003647275.1 Deltaproteobacteria bacterium | reverse complement strand
GGAGTATATGTCCCTATCATCCATTACGGCAACAACCATGTACTTCCAGTCACATCCAGCACCGAGGTAGTCACCGACATAGCCCGCAAGCTCGACAAGCATCTCTGCTAGGGCGTCAAGGTCAACACCCTTAATGAGTGACCTAACCCTTGATGAGTAATTAGGTCTATCGAAGTGTATGAGAACCCCCCTAAAGAACGTGACATCGTAATCCTCAGCAACATCAATATTCACTATCTCGACATCGTGGGGGGAGAAACAGATAGTGGTGTCGCCCCCGAATATGCAGTCCCTAAACATTGTCTCCCCGCTCGGAGCGTGTAGACACCTTATGAACCCCACCGCCCACACCACCTAAGTAAGTGCTTAAAGCCAGATATAGGTTAGGTCAGGCAGCACCCTCATAGATCCTCTCCTCAAGGAGTAGGGCGAATAATGAAGCGATGAACGCTAGTATAAAACCTATGAATACGTACTTAAGCACGAAGTCAACAATAGGTAATGGAGTAATGCGTGACGCAACATGGATTAAGCAGTAAAATATAGTCATTAAGGCTACAAACAAAGCAACCAAAGAAACAACACATAAAAACCTTATCTGCTTCATTTTAACTACCAAGAATACCTATCTTTAATTCGTTATAAGGTATTAAGTAAGAGATATTTTGGTGGTGATGGTGTCGGAAACTAAGGTGTCAAGATTTGATGAAGTACCCAAGTTTATTAGAGAACTCTATAATAGTATAAGAAGGTATAACTTCCGCTTTGGAGTCTTTAGATGGAATAACAAGAACGTTCTTCACGACTGGATAAGGATGAGAGGATATATAATTATGGCATCACCTTTTGAAAGATTACCAGCCACAAAGGACATTACTTACGTACATGGTGATGTAGCTTTTCACATAGATACCGAGTGGAGACCTATAGAGTACTTAGTGACTGGTAATGTATTCCCTAGCTTTAAGAGAGACGTTATATACCCAGAGGAATTTGAAGTGTATTCACTTAAGGATGTCAGCTTAAGTGATGTAAAGCTTATTGAGTATAGTGAGGATGATGAACCAATAGTTATGGAGTTCATCAAGGAGGTTGAGAAGCTTGGATACAGAATTAAAACAAGGATTCTTTCATACCCCGAAGACATCATATATAAAGCAATAATAAATAGAGCAATTCTAAACAGCCTTATAAGTTATGATATGAACGTTATACGTGAATCTTATGCGTACTTCAATGGGAGGAAACAATTGATCTACGCAGGTCACTACCCGATAGATGTTTTTATTGGTTGGTTATGGAATGAGGATCACGGACTGAGAACACCAGATAAGGTAGAGTTTCAATGGAGTAAACCAACTATAACGTCACGAACGGTCTTTGACATAATAGTTCGTAGGGTGGAAGGAGCCATAAGAAAACATGAATTCCTGACATCAAAACGACGTGAGAGCCTATATCGTGAGAGGTTACCTTTAATAATCATAGATTACGTCAAAAAACATACATTAGAGGTTTATGGATCGGAAAAGCCATTAATACCTTTAAAGTAAGTGGTAGAACTCAACTACTCTACCTCTAACTCTTGCGACAACCTTATCTTTAGGTATATCAACAATGTAGAACCATTTAAACGTACCCTTAACGTAGTTCTTTATGGGTTCACATTGCTTAATAAGGTTTAACGCCTCTTTATCCCTTAACCATCTTATAAGCTCTACGTATTTATTGTGAATCCCCTTATCACACACATACACATCTTTTACAGTTGTAACTAACTGCATACCATTAAAGTAGAACAACATATAAATCACCATTAACGTATTGATTAATCCAAGAAAGCATGGGTTATTTCGGGGGGTTACCCCCCCACATCTCGGCGTTGAACCGTTCTTTTCGGTTCAACGATGGTGGACTAGCTTCTTTGCACCAGTCCGTGATTTCTCACCCAGTAATACCTTATCTTTCTTGTCTGAAGTTAATAGCTCTAGTGATGCTTCAAGACGTGTTACCTTGTCTAGTAGGTCGTTGAGTCTATCCATGAATTCATCGAATTTCTCGTCGTCCTTACCGTGAAGTATGAAGTTCTTGTAGTCCTTCCATAGTGTGTAGACCTCCTTCTTAATGCTTAACATGTCGTACTCAGTCCTTAATGTCTCAATGAGTTCTACGTACCTATCAGCCTCCTTCTTGAGACCCCTAATGGTTCTCTCTAGAACCCTTTTCCTAACGTAGAGCTTAGCTAGTGCTGAATCGCTTGAGGATTCATAGCAGTCAGGATGATAGAAGTTATTGACTTTCCTACCGTCCTCTAACTCGACTATCTCCCTAACAACTATGGAGCCTGCCTTGATTTCCTCACCACATATTGGGCACCTAGCAGGGAATCTAAGCCTCCAAGACTTAACCACCTTAACGTTCTTGACTTCAGCGTCAGAGCCTACAGACTCAGTACCGAGCAAGAACTTAGTTATGGCAGTCTCAACCAACTCCCTAATAGATTTGTTTGACCTATCCGCTACCTCCTTAAGCTTATCATACAACTCCTTAGAGATACGTACCTTAGTGTCCGTCATGCATAAACACCTAGACGCTCAAGTAACCTATTGACTAGGGAGGGTAAATACCCTACGACAGGTATTCTAGGCTTGAAGTGCTTACACCTAAGGACTCTAGCCTTACCAGAGATGTAGATACCCTTCTTAAGGCATAGACACCCAAATACTGGATCGTAGTTACGGCACCAATCACACCACCTACATAGGTGAGGCATAACCTAATCACTCTCATTCTTCTCTTCAGGCTCTTCCTCGACTAGGGTCTCCCAAGTCCTTACCTGAACCTTCACCTTATGAGCGGTCGTATGCCATATACTGATCCTGTACTCCCTACATGAGTTCTTATCTGTTAGGTATAGCTCGACAAGGTTACCGTACCATATAACCTCAAGCTTGAACGGTAGCTCAGGATGGTCTATCTTAACCATTGGTAACCACCTTGATCATGTTTTCACGCTTACCCACCATGCTACATCAAATACTATCTTCCTGAACTTACTGACTATCTCTGAGAGTACGTAATGACCTCTGAGGAATAACGCCCACTCAAGACATCTAAGCCAGTTCTCTACCCTCCAAAGAACCTTCTCAACAGCCCTGAACCTCTCGATGGGCTTATACAGGAATGGGATAGCGTTAGCGGTACCGAAGGTGAAGTCAGCTAGGTCGAAGGTACCCAACCCCAACCTCCATACATCCTCCTTACTCAGCTTAGGCATCAAGAACACCCAGCCAGAGTAATCCTCAATCCACTCAAACTCTAGACGCTTCACTCTAATCACCACCTATGGGAATACATCATAGCCCTTATAGGTAGCTACACACTCCTTAGCCTCAATTACTGCCTTCTCACCGTTAGGTAACTTAATGTAGATGGTGCACTCATCAGTATCGAAGTC
>QMMN01000133.1 GCA_003647275.1 Deltaproteobacteria bacterium | reverse complement strand
CCAACCCTGTTATCACTATTGCTGCTGCAGCAACTACGGCTGCAGCTCTCCTATTCGTATCGAGCTACAGGAGAGTGACTAGGTTTGAGGGCTACGTACTGCTGCTGCTATTCGGTATCTGTTGCTATATCGCTCTGATCTGAGATATCTAAAGCAATAGTTTAGACATAGAATAGAAACTTTTTTAACTTCGTAGCCTTAAACTGATAGATGAAGGGAGGTGAAAAAGTATGGCTAATGCTGAAGAGCTTTTAAAAGTAATCAAGGAGGACTACGTCAGAACGTACAGCCTTAGAATCTGCCAAGCACTATTCCAGCTATTTCCAGAAGAGGCTAAGAGAGCATTCGGTAGCATTGAGAACTGTGTGAAAGAAGTACAGGACGATGCTGAGAAGTGGTTTGAGAAGTGGGGACCCAACTGGGTTGCTGGGATTATAGCTAGGGTTAAGGGCTCTAGCTAGCTCTAAAGCAATTCTTTAGTCGTAAACGAAAAAACATTTTTTAATTGTAATGCTTTAACTTTCTAACGAAGTAGGTGGTGTTACAATGGGTAACACTCTTGGTAAAACCATAGCGTTCTCAGCGTCAGTAGCAGTGCTAACCCTGCTGGGCTTGGTATACGGATTGAAAATGCCTACGATAGATGCGTTCTACATAGCGTTCACTGTTGGCTCAGCGGCTGCTGCTGCGGTTGCTCTTACTCAGAGAGAGGCTAACTATGGTGTTGTAGCTAGTGCTGCTGCTCTGCTACTGCTCTTGGCTATCGCTGGTCCTTACCTAGGGTTGCAGTCTATCCTAGTGTTCAAGGGGCAGACCTACACCTTTGAGCTACCTGTAGAGTACATACCTTGGATAATGCTGGGCTTCGTGGCTATATTCGGAGTTGGCTACGCTGTTGGTGCTGACGTAGGGAGGCTAGGGCTCTGGGTCCTAGGAAGTATGCTCAGCATCTTCTGGTTTGCAGTGACTGACGTGACTTCACAGGTGATACTAGCCTGTCTAGTGGGTATCATATCTGCTGTGCCTCTTCTAAAGGCAGAGAGACCATCACCAACAAGCTTCCTAGCTGTAGCACCTGTAGCTATGGTGAACCCCGCTGCGAGGACCGAGATCACCTTCGATCTCAGCCAAGTGAACTACTTTGGAATGCTGTTAGCACCAGTGCTACTATTCGTAGCGCTCGATCCCTTCAGAGTTATTGAGAACAGGACCGTTAAGGAGCTCTGTAGCGTGGTTATGCTATTCCTAGTGTTCATACAGCTACTATCAGCGGTTATCTAGCTAAACCATAACTTTAGATTGAAACTCAAAACGTTTTTTTAATGCTGTTTGGCTATATTCTGTTTGAAGGTAGGTGAAATTATGGATAGGACTCTTCAGACCATAGGTATCGTGCTGCTAGTTGCAGTGCTGTTCATAAGCGTTGCAGTGCTTGCTCAGAACTACATGAACATACCAATAATTGAAGAGATCAGGTCTGGTGTTAGCAGCCTAGTAGGGTTCTTAGTGCCTAGCTACAACCTCAGCATTGAGCCTATTGCGGGTACTCTCATAGAGGGTACTAAGACTGTTCACTACTATGTTGAGAACGCTACTGGAGGCAAGGTTGATATCGCTAAGGTTACTCTAGAGACCGATAAGGCGATAAGGCTAGTCCTTGAGGTTGTCACAGACATCGAGAACGCTAGCATCAGCGCTAGTATTGTTAAGACCAACGCTATTGTGGTTAAGGATATCGAGCAGACAGGGGCTAACACCTATCTACTGAAGCTAACTATCTATCCAGCATTCGAGTCTGAGGGTGCTAGCGTACCCAGTAATGTGACTAGCTACACGACTAAGGTAGAGGTGACTGTGAGCGTAGACATACCAAGTGGGGCTACAGGCTACGTGAGCGTCAGAGTAGCTGAGGCAACATACATCTAGCGGCTGAAGAAAACGGTTTCGATAAAAAACATTTTTTAGGATGTGTCTTCTACCTTCAGAACCCTAACAATGTACTTGCTTCTCTGATGCTGACTTGCTAAAGGTCTTTCGATAGACCCACTAGACCGCTCTCTCTGCAGCTTCTCGTATACTGCTATCCTTATGAATTCAGAGCGGCTAGCGTACTTACCCTCCCTCACCAGTCTATCGATTTCCTCTAGTGCGGCTTCAGATAGTTTGAAGGTTACGATCCTCATGGTCTCGCAAGTAATACTAGGTAGCACTGTCTAAAAAGCCTATTTAGTTTAGTTTGAGAAGGTGTGTGGGGGGCTAGGGGATGGCAGGGTCTGATTCTACTCTCTCTAGGAGCACTTATAAGGTTAGTACGGGTAATGGCTCAGGCAAGGACAGAACTATATGGTTAGGTCCTAGAGAGAGACAGGTACTGAGTAGGATACTGGAGCTGGGTCTCAGGATTTTCAAGCCCAGCGATTTAGGTCTCGATATCGATAGGCGTAGGCTAAATGATATCCTCAGAAGGCTTGTACGTAAGGGTATCCTAGCCAAGATTGCTAGGGGACTATACCAAGTAGTAGCAGATCTCAGAAAGGTCCTAGCTCTCCCTACTAGAAACATAAACGGTATGAAGACTGAGGTGGCAGCCAAGGACAGCGATGGGACTAGGGCTGCTGCGGCTCGGGATGGTGTTGGTGATGGTGTTGTGTATCCTAAGAGGGTTGTGTATGTAGAGGGACCGTTTCTGGATAATCTTGATGGCTATACTGTTTCGGGTAGGAGGGTTAGGGGTGATAGGGGTAGGGATAGGGATCTGAGTGAGCTTGCTTTCTTTAGTAGGGTTAGCTATGCTGAGATCCTGTATCGTGTTGAGGGTGTTGAGATCTTTGGTGCTCTCGTGATATATCAGAGGAATAATAAGGTGAGGATTGAGTGGAGACCTCCTAGGGGCTTTATCAAGCGTAATGGTGTTGCTTCTGGGCTGAGGATGTACTGGGAGATGCTGCTAGCGGCTTTCAAGGCTATTCTCCATACTATCTTGAAGGATGGTCCTCTAGACGTTAAGCAGAGGATGCTGAGGATTATGGTGGGTGCTGGGCTGAAGCAGCTTATCTGTGTCTAAAACGGTTATAAAGAAGCGGTTTAGATACTGTCTATGGGGTCCTAGATGTCTCTAGCTCTCGATTCGAGTAATGTGTTTGGGCTGTGTGAGTACCTGCATAGGGTATGTGTTAGACATGGTGTGTTCTGCGTGGATTGCGATAAGTACTCGGTTTATCTAGCGGCTTCATGGTTGGAGACATGGTCCTTGCTGAGGGGTATGGCTCCGAGGGATCTCGATTTGGAGATGCTTAAGAGGCTCAGCGATATGATGTCAGAGGTTCTTGGTCTCGCTATGGAGGGTAGGTATGTATTCGTATTCGAGAGCGATAGGGATGTTGATGACGCTGTGAAGAGGCTTGCTGGGGGGGTTGAGGGATGAGGGTAGTGAACGAGTTGAAGTCTAGGTGCGATAAGCTAGCTGAATGTATAGAGCGCTGTATGGT
>QMMN01000132.1 GCA_003647275.1 Deltaproteobacteria bacterium | reverse complement strand
TTTGAAAAGTGGTATTTTGAAAGCATCATTTACTGATCCGCTTATAAACCGAAGTTATGGAGAATTGGCTAACCACTACGGATTCCAGGTTGACCCCTGTCTTCCGGGAGTACCTGAACATAAGGATCATGCATCTTATTGCACCTCATTACGTATGTGTGTAGCAAGTTTTGGATAAACACAGCGATCCCGATATCGCTTGCCTTGATGGCCCCTGGGTAACGGCCCTTGCAGCGGTTCGTAGAGAATCTGCCCTCGGTCGTCTGCTCGAACGGCGCGTAGCACTCCTTCCTTGGCGAAGCGTTTGGCGGTAGCGGGGTGAACGTGCAGCAGGCTGGCAATTTCTGTAGCAGTGAGCCAACCTAAACGACGCAGATGTTCTACCAGGCTCTCAATCCCATAGGCTAATCGGATTCGTTTTACACTGGTTGCGGTAAACACCATACCCGTGCCGGTGCGGAGCCGACGAGCATTTAGCGTCTTGGCCATTTGCGCATCCGTCTGCTCGGTAGTTAGGGCGCGGACCATTTCCACGGTAGCTTCGGGAGTACGCCTTAGATCGGCAGCATTCAACGGCAGGGGCCGCTCCATCTGTGTTGTCGCTCCGCCTTTCCAGCGGATCTTGATTTGTATCACTTTTTCACGCACCAGGGTAACATCCTCTACAAGCAACCTGAGCATTCGTTTGCGCTCTCGTGGTGGGGTTCGGGGATCGTTCCATACCCGTGGAAGGTCGGTTACCAAGCTTTGAATGCGCTGTTTGTCTTCGCTGCTCACCGTATACGCGTCGGACTTGGATGCTCGGTTGTACTCCTGTTCTGCCTCGGCTAACTTTCTTAATTTTTCGTTCCACTTTCGTTCCAATGTATCGGCAACGAGTCGATTCTCAGGGCGCACGAGCATGTATTGGCGCTGTGCGAACTCTGCTTCTTGGCGAGCGCGTTCAACTTGTGCGTGATGCAAACGATCTATTTCTGCTTTGCGTGCTCGTAACTCCTCAAATACTTCCAACGCCAAATCCACCGAAGATGGGGTGACGGCTTCGAGCGCTGCCTGCGAGACAGTTTCATCAACCCCGGTTCCCAATATAATCTGACAAGCAGGTACACCCTTCTGGATAGCCTCACGAACACATATGTAGGTCGGGATACGACGGCCTTTTTGCGTGTGGTACTGAACTCTCATTCGTCTTCCACAGCGACCACATACCACGATACCCTGTAGAAGCGCAACCCCCTCGCGAGCAGGGCTCTTTCGTCTATCCCAACCATAGCCGGCGGCATTGGCCAGAAGTTTTGCCTGATTGGATTCGAACTCTTCCCACGAGATATAGCCTGGGTGATTTTTGGGTATGAAGACCTTCCATTCTTCACGCGGAAGCTTTCGATACCGTGCTGATGTTCCCACGATCACCTTGTGTTGTCGGGTCCGGCCGTAGACATAAGCTCCTGCATAGCGGGGATTGTGCAGCAATTGAAGTACCCGACTATGCTCAAGGGGAACAAACACGACCTCACCGGCTCGAGGCCCGGTGGACAGACGACGAGGAAAGAGAATACCTTCAGCGGCGAAGTGTCGCACGACACCTTCGGCAGATCCGATGCGGCGAAATGTCTCGAACACCAATTGAACGGTACGCCGTATCTGTTCATCTGGATCGAGAACCATCTGCTGCAGGCAATCATAGATATATCCGATCGGGGGCTTTAACCATAGTTCACCCCGACGGGCTTTGTTGATCTGACCGCCAAGTAACCGAGCTTTAAGCACGTGCATCTCCGCTTCGCTCATGGTTCCTTTCAGACCGAGTAGCAACCGATCGTTGAAGTAAGAAGGATCATAAATTCCATCTTCATCGAGAATGAGTGTATCGGCAAGAGCACAGATCTCAAGGAGGCGATGCCAATCTGTGGAACTGCGGGCAAAGCGGGAGACTTCCAGCCCCATCACAACGCCAGCATATCCTAATCCAACCTGGGCCACCAGACGTTGAAAACCGCTTCGTGGTGAACCTGAAGTGCCGGATAGTCCCAAGTCCTCATCGATGATGACAATCTGCTCATCTTTCCATCCTAGTGCTTGTGCACGTCGCCTCAGGTCGTACTGACGTGCTGTGCTTTCACGGTTGTCATTCACCTGATGGAGCGAAGACTGACGCACATAGAGGTAGGCATTTCTGCGCAGATGATCGGTGGTTACCTTACCGTTCATGAACGTACCTCCTGTATGCAACCTAGGACCATGTTAGCCAGCACCGTCGTAACTTCCGGTTGCAAGGAGATAGATGCGGGCGAATCGACGAGTTTCACCGGCACTGCTTGACGACCCGATATACAGGATACAGCCTCGATCCATGCCACCATGCCTTTCGTCAAAAACAGCAGCAGACCATGGCCTTGTCGGAACTGTGACCGAACTTCGATAGCTTCCTGTCGCAAGAGCTCGTATTGTTCCAGCAGATACTCAGCGTCAAAGGCATTACCGCTCATTGAGAACTCTCCTTTCCGGGGTTTCGTTTTTTTTTCCGCCGAACAAGTGCTCGGCTGAGAGAACGAGGGTTAACGCTAATCCCAAAGCGTTGCTTAACCGCTTCTGCTAAATTCCGGCTCGATTCATTTTTATGCAAAACTTTCCACTGCTCGGCAAAATCAAGGACTTCCTCGGTGCATTTGTGTGGGCCATGCGGTCCACGGCGTTTCGGGATAAGACCGGGGATGCCATGGCTGTCGAAAAGCTCTTTGGCGGTATAAAAAGCCTGTCGACTCGTACCGAATGCTTTTGCCACCTCGGTTACACTTTTTTCTCCTTCCCGATGGCGGCGCAGCATCTCGTATTTGACCTGCACGAGATCGTTGGGATCGAAGAAACCACCTTGGAGAAATGCTTCATCTCGCACCGCCTCCGGGTTCGGGTGCAGCGAGCCGAAAACACGCAATGCAGCTTTCTTGGAATCGACATCTGAAGAAATATTCTCACTCATAACTGTAAATATAATTATATACATTATATTGAATCCTGTCGATAGCAATTCTTTTATATCTTTATATCTGATACAATTATCCATAACAGAATCACTTTTTTGTCTTTGTATATTGTAATAGTGGATATATTTATATTGACATTTAGGACGAATTTTACTTGACATCCTCCCATCCATTTCGTGGCTACTCATTCTTGACCTCTTTGAAGCGAACGTGCTAACTCCAACAGGTCCTCCACACGAAATCGTGATCTCCCACCTCCTACCCCAATATAGGGGTCTATAGGCACTGCATCGGTCCAACTCACCGGCACGGAGCGATAAATACCTCCCGGAAATTCCATAGTCACCTGCTCCTCGCCCCAAAGGTGTTTACGAACCACGAGACGGAAGCGGCGCTCTCTTAACGGGTGAAATGGGTGAATGATTCGAACCCATTGCTTATCGTCCGGATTATGTGTATTTGACAGCTCTGTACAAGGGCGGGGTTGAAAGTGATGTAAAGTACGTGAAAAGGAACTTCTGGCCTGAGTTCAAAGAACAGCAGCGGTGGCGAGGCCATGAGATACCCTATGCCAACGAATTGGCCGAAGAGCTTG
>QMMN01000131.1 GCA_003647275.1 Deltaproteobacteria bacterium | reverse complement strand
TGCTTAAACCGATTCCCACCGTTATCAATGCCAGGGCATATTTCGGCTTAAGATATGCAAGCGCTAAAAACCCTAAGGTTAAGGCCGCGATTATCCCGATACCAAGCGGCCCTAAGGAAATCACCCCTGACTTAACGGCAAAATACAAGCCAAACCCAGCCAATGTAACCGGAATGGCCCGAATGATATTAGAAGCGAGTATATCGAAAACCAACCTCAAAGATGCCGCTATAGAGGCTATTTTACTCTCCGGCTTCTCCTCTAAAGAAATCCTCTGCCGAATAGGCGAGGAAATCATTTTGCGGATAGGCGCAAGGGATTTTACCAGGCCCCAGCCGGCAATAGCTGCTGCTAATCCGCTGAGAATAAATATGTATTTGCCGACAAAGAGTGCGCTGGGCAGGGCAATAATCCCCGAACTAAAGACAAAGATTAACCCCGCATACAGAGCAGCACCCAATCCTAAACTTGCAAGAGTAATCCTGTAATCAAAAACTCTATCGCTGGCTAATTTTGCGGAAAGTTTATATATCCCGCCGACCACGCTGCTGCCTAAGCCTACGCCAAGAATTATCGCTACCGGTGCTGCCAATCCCGAGGTTCCCGCGATGAGGGCGACGATGGATGCAAAGATAAATCCGGAAGTTACGCCTGTGACGATCCGCTGTAGCCTATTTACCGGCAAGGCATCCGTCTCTTTAAGATGCTTACGGCCCGACACTGCAGTAACTATTGCTAATATTAATCCCGCAATTGCAAATCCCGGAGCGCTAATCAACAGCGACGGCAGGTTCATGCTTATTCCCAGGGCTATCATACCCAGAGTGCCGAAAATAGAAATATAAGTTAAGAAGTTTGAGAAGGTATAACCTGTATCCGCCAACGTCTTGATAAATCCTTTCGCACTTCTGCCCCCGTTAAAGATAAACCCGCTAAGCGCCTCGCCTGTCCTCCTTTCTGCGTGTATGCGGTTTAAGTAAACCCTCTGCAAAGCGACGATTCCCACAACCAGGGCAATTGCTACTGCGCCGGCAACAAGCAAGCCTGGGCCGAAGGTAACACTTAAGCCAAAGAACGAAATAATCTTTGCCAAGGCAAAATTACTTAAGAACGATGTGGCATTAATCGAGAGGAAATAAAGCCCCAGGCCGCCTGTTATCATAGCAGCGAGGGCAAAGACACTGCCAAACCGCTTGAGTATGGCTGCCTTTGCCGGGCCGTCCTTTTTCTCTGTCCGCATTAATTCTATAAGTTCTTCTTTAGATATGCCTGTAATTTCAGATATTTGTTTTATTGTCCAACTGTGTATACCGACTTTAACTCCTTCTAACAATCTTACGTAAGCCGCATTTACGTCTCTTTCAAATTCAGGATAAGTAAAGAACATCAAGCTCTGATGATGGTCTCTACGCCTTGCAGTGGTATTTCCCAATCCCCAATTCAACTGGGAAACCTTAGTCAGGAATCCTGCCCACATTACATCCATATAGGATAAGGAAGCTTTATCCAGCTTATATTTTAATTCTTCAATTTTTTGAGACGAAAGTCTGGATTCTATTCTCTTTCTAACTGCATCCGGCAAGGCCTCATATAATCCTCTTCCCAAGATTTGCTTCCTAGTTTTTAAATACTCCTTTCTCTTTTGCTGGACCAACTCACTTCTTCTTTTAACCTCCTCGATCAAGTGGATATTTCGCCAACTCAATATCTGGCGCAACTGGGTTACCACGGGAAGAATTTCTTCGCCCGAAGCCCTTGCTTTTCTCCGCAGAATTCCGCTTGCTTCATGGGTGAGTTCCAGATATCTGGCGGATATGTCGCCTGCCCACCAAAATGCTTTCCATTCTCCCTTTTCTTCGTCACTCCTTCCCACGCGCTTGCGGAACTGTATTTCATCTAAGCTGGATTCATTACAGTAAGTGGAAATGGCCCAGAAGGTTTTACCTTGTCTTCTGGCCTCTTCGCTTAAATGTGGGTCAACGCCTAAAGAAGCCAGGCTGGTAACAATAGTAACCATACCTATTGAGCCGGCTTTCTTAACTCTTGCTTCTATTTCTTTTGGATTATCAGAAATATAGGCATCGATATACTGAATATTGTTTGGCCTTACTCCTGCCTCCCTTAATCTTTCTTCCAAATCTTCTCTTGCCTTAGGCGACTCTACCTCAACAATAATTGGGTTACCCTTATTATGAAGATTTAATATTTCCCTTACTATTTCGGCAATATGCTCCTCTTTGCTTCTGAATGAAGTAATGCGCTGCGCCAGAGCAGTTGTTATATCAGTGTTTCTTCCTAATCTTCTTATCTCGGCATTACCGCCTAAGACCGCCTTTAACGCCCTTTCATCTATTGTTGCGCTGCCGCCGGCAACAGATAAAATATGTTCTGATTCCAGGAATTCTCCCAAGGTTCGCTGCTTGAATGTTTCTCTTTGTGAATGAATCCCAAAACCCGCTTCTGCCTCAATGGCTTGATGCAGACCAAAGCTTAGCCGCCTTCCTAAGAGCATACCTCCGGTCTTACCGATAAGAACTGCCTCTCCTCCTTTCCTTATATACTCTACATCCTCCGGATAAAACCTTTTTACAGTTAAGGCATTCTCTATCCTCATCTGCCAGTGCTCAACTCTGCCCGCAAGCTTTCTTTCTCTCAACCAACGTTCACCCCAATAGGTCAAAAATATCTTCCTTGCCTCGACATCCTCTTTATAGAGAGCCAACCTCCTTCTCTTATTCTCTTTTCTCATCTCTTCAGCCACGCTCTTTGCTCCTCTGACAATCTCCTGTAGTGCTTTCTCAAAACTGGCCTCGGCCTCCGCCTGTGATTCAGGAGTCAATTCTTTTAATCCTTTCTCCCGGAGAAATCCCTTAACAAAATCCTCGAATTCAGGGTCAATAATCCTTCCGCCGGAAATTATAAAAGGCGTAAGCGCTTCTTTTACTAAACTTACCTGGACTTCATCAAAGATTACCGCCCACCTCCTTCTGCTCTGAACCAGTCCTCCAATAACCAACGCCATCTCCTCGCCAAGGTAATCGAATATTGGCTGGGAAACGATAGTGTAGATAATGTCGCTTTCCCGGTATAATTTTTGCCTTTGCTCAAGCTCTTTCTTTACTGTCTCTGGACTCGACTTTTCTTTCCCTGCGGTAAAGTGACCAACCTTTACCCCTAAGCCAGAAAGAATCTTCTCTGCCAGCCCGGCGTCTCTTTCTGCAAAGTAATAGTCGGTTACATAAAGCATTACGCCGTGATTCTGGCCAGCGTTTCTGTATTTTTTATAGAGGATATAAGAGGCAAGTATGTACCCTAAGGTCTTGCCTTTGGCAGAAGGCATTTCAGCAAAATGTGGATTATCTTTGGTAGCCCGGCTTAACCACAAGGCAAATTGTACCTGGTCAAACCAAACCGGATCAAGCCATTTCCAGTCAGGGTTATTTTTATTTTCTTCTGCTAAAACCCGCATCGCCACTGGTTTAAACTCCTTAATGGCTTGCTTTTCTACCGGAGTTAACTTAAGTATTGACGCTGCATCAAGGGCCGCAGAGGAATCATCTGTAGTTTGAACTCCGCGACCCTTAGATGCATTAGCCGCTGCCCCTCCTGCCACGGTAGGAGATTGCGGCTTGAACATAATCGATTTGACTATGTCGTGGACCAGATATAACGCCTGGGTTAGATATGCCTTTATTTCGCCTTTGCCTTCAAGG
>QMMN01000130.1 GCA_003647275.1 Deltaproteobacteria bacterium | reverse complement strand
TCGATATGGATAACCTATTCGCCGGACCTGGTTCACTGGGGGAGGGCCCGGGCCATCCTGGCTCCGGAGCCCGGGTGGAGCAACTCACGCCTCGGAATCTGTACTCCGCCTATCCGCACGCATGAAGGCTGGCTCACCCTCTATCACGGGGTTAGGGAGACAGCCGGGGGGAAACTCTATCGCATGGGCGTTCTGCTACTGGACCTTCATGACCCGGCGAAGATAGTGGGTTATTCTCCCTATTTCATTTTCGGCCCCGAGGAGATCTATGAACGGGTGGGAGACGTGCCCAACGTGATCTTCGCATGCGGCTTGCTTCCCGAGGATGACGGAACGGTCAAGATGTACTACGGTGCCGCGGACACATGCATCGCCCTTGCAGAGGCGCGCCTCGAAGACCTGGTACGAATCTGCCTCGGTGTCTCACACCTAGGATGAACGTTTCAAATTTTGATGAGATATTTTTTCATGCGTATCAAGCAAACATATAGTGATCTTCGATCACTGCTGTCCAAAAACAAGGAATTTCTAAGAGTATCACCTGATATTTCAATATGTTAGAACACCGAGATAATGTTCTGGGAAATTAGGTTATCGCCCTGCGCTTCCTGGTAATAAAGCTGGAGAAGTGACTGGTCGCCATTTTTTTAAGTCTGTTTTTCAAATAGCAAAAATTGCTTTTAGAAGGCAACATCAGAACATTTTCATTGCCCTTGACAGTGTGGCTATAAAACAGTCGGCGATGATAATCGCATGATTTGTTCAGGACTCCCTATCTTAGGGCCTTCAGCAGCAATGGCCAGAGCACAAGCCTGTGCTCTGGCCAGGGCATAGCCATGGACAGAGGCCATGATCCGAGACGTCAATGCCGGTGGAAAACGCCCTCCCGGCCCCCTTAACGACAAGGACCCTAATGTCTCTATCATTGTCCAGCTGAATAAGCGCCTAATTCAGTTCCTTAGCCATTTCCGAAACGGTTTTATAAGAGGTTCTTCCCATCTTTTGGAAATAGCGGTCGGTTAGAAACGAATTACAAGCCCTGTTGATCCTTATCTATCCATTATATAGGGATAATAGCTCTGGACCACATCCAAACGCGCAAGTTGACCGCCGCCCAGCCATAGCTGGATGATCTTGCTATCCCTAAGGTATTTCTCCACGTGATATTCTCTCACATACCCGTATGAACCCATAAGTTCCATGGCCCTGTTGCAGACCATCTCGGTCACATCACAGGCATATACCTTTGTAGCACTGGCCTGGGCCATTAGGAAATCATCACCAGGACTACCATATTTCTTGCGATTATTGAACATGGTGGCCACTGAAAGATAATAGGCACGGGCAGACTCAATGCCGATGGCCATGTCTGCGATCATAGCCGCCTGGAGAGAATGGTTCCGAACAGGTTTTCCTCCATAGGATCTGGTCGCTGTATATTCCGTAATAATCTCCAGGACCGCCTGGGCATTGCCCAGGGTCATGGGGGCGCTGGTAAGCCTGCCCCAGCTGACGTTGTTCCTAAATAGCTTCCAGTCAATGCCAGGCCCCCCGGCCCGGTATTCCTTGGGCACCCGCACATTATCGAAGTAAATGGCCGCATTGACATCCGTCACCCTCATACCCATCTTATCTTCCGGTTTCCCAAAGGAGAGCCCGGGGGTATCTTTGGGAACGTAGATCAGGGCCACGCCCTCTTCCTTCTGACCGGGATCAGTAGTGCATACAACACAGTAAAGGTCGGCAACGCTCGCGCCACTGGGCCACATCTTCTCACCGTTGATGACCCATTCGTCCCCCTCCAGTTTGGCCCTGGTACGGATAGTAAGACCTTGCTCTGCTGCATCTTCGATATTGCAGCCCCCTGCCGGCTCGGTGATGGCCAAACAGCCGCACCGAGGGGTATCTTCACAAAACATGGGCGTAAACTTGTCCATAATGACCGTATTCCGTGCACCCATGGCCGCTGCCATGCACCACGGAATAATGAGGGAGTGCAAAGAAAGTCCACTGTCCGCCCGGGATATTTCCTCGGATATGGCACATATCGTAGCCGCCGACCTGATGCCCAGGCCCCCGTATCTCGGAGAAAAGCCTCGCTTCTGAACGCCAAGCTTCACCAGGCCCCCATACGCCTTCTCAAAGGCAGCATAATCCTCATCCAGTTGCATTCGCAAAGGCATCACTTCTTTGTCAATGTATTTGCGGATGGTCGTCAAAAAAGCGAGATCTTCCTCCGATGTGATAAACTCCCCATACCTTTTCATACAAACTACCTCCTTTCATCAACACATAGCTTTGCAATATGAATCACAGTGACACAACTTCCCCTCGCGGCGCATGTCCACCACCTATTACCCTTCTTTCCCCTTGGCCTATTTCTCCTGTTTTTCTCCCCGTTGTGCTCTCTCGTCAATAAGGGCTGTCAAGATATGATCCTTTACCGCATTCTCCGCCTCTTGAGGGTCCCCCCCTCTCAGCGCATCAATAATTTTCACATGGCTGCTGACAGCATGCTCAATATCGTGCATGAAATAATACGAGGTAACCCTCGGTCTTACATATCGTTTTCGCAGGTTCCCAATAAGATCAATCAGTATCTTGTTACCACAAGCCGAAACAAATACCTCATGGAATCGACAATGGGTGATTGTATATCCATTAATTGAATAGCCTGTTACCTCCTCTTCCATTTCTTTTATAAGTTCATCCAGTTGGCTAAAATGCCACTCTGTCAGCAGGGGGACGGCGAGCCTTGCGGCAAGACCTTCAAGACTGGCCACAACAACCGTTGTGTCGTTCAGCTCTTCAAGGCTGATATCGCTCACATAGGCCCCTTTTCTTGGAATGCGAACGACAAGACCTTCCCGTTCAAGGACACCCAGCGCCTCTCTTATAGGGGACCTGCTTGTCTCAAATATCCTCTGGAGGCGCGGTTCGCTCAGCTTTTCCCCCTGTTTGAGCTTGCCGCTGGCAATAGCCTCTCTCAGGGAATTGCTGATCTCTTCCACAAGCAACCGGGGCCTCTTGAAATGTACCTTCTGCCTCATAATATTGTCGACAATAGACAATTTTGCCCAACCCTGTCAAATCTAAAATCCGGTGTTGCTTTTGCTGATAGAAATCATCTGTTGCATGAAATGGTTGTGGGCCAGACTACGATAACCATTTAAAATTACTATAAAAATCACTATTGTCTAAAAACAAGAGATTTCTAAGAGTATCACCTGATATTTCAATATGTTAGGACACAGAGACAGTGTTCTGGGAAATTAGGTTGTCGCCAATCGGCCATGCTGTCCAATGGATATCAACCCGGGGCCTCGGGTTGAGTGGGACTTTAACCCACCTGAAACGTGTGCTGCCAGGCACACACTATGGGCCTGTCCGACTTCCCTGCGCCCGTTCGTCACAGCCGTGCCCCCTCAGGGTTCTCTGTGCGGGCCTTGTCCAGCTTTGCACAAGGTCGGGCGCGGGATCTCCCGGTTCCCGCGCAGGAAGCTTCCGTGCGTGCCCAGGGTCTTCGACCACGCGGGGCCCATGCGGCTCTTGCGTTAGCGATCCGCACCGTGTTGCCTTCCGACGATTGAGAGCGCGTCGGCACCCCGAAGAAAACCTATTTTCGCGGCTCAATACCTGGCCCACACTTTCCCCTGTCAACGCTTCGGCTGTGGCCTCACGACCACCCCCGCATGACTCGGGGCCGCTGTGGCTCGCTAGGCCTTCAGCGTATGGAACTTTCATCCACTACTTCCTGCCGGTTTTCACCGGCGCTCCTCAATTTGGGTT
>QMMN01000129.1 GCA_003647275.1 Deltaproteobacteria bacterium | reverse complement strand
TCCTGGCTGGCCTTAACAGTTTCGGAACCCGATTCTGTCAAAACGAGCACTTCTGCCGCTCCTTGAACACGCTTGAGTATCCTTCTGGCTTTTTCCATGAGGCGCTTTTTCACATCCTCCGGCAAATTGCTTTGGGGAATCCTAGCAAGGGCATTCCGAAGGTGGGGAAGGTCAATCTTCCCGTTTGCGTCTTTGTATGGAAAGTGTCTTTTGCTACGCGGAACGGTTTTGCCCTCTTTGTCTTTTTTCCCACCAGGCTCAATGTAAAGAAACGCTGAGTCTGGCAGGTCGTTTTTGTAGCGTGTAGTCCACCTGGCAGCCTTCATAGCACGCGCTCCTACAGCAGGAGAAAACTCAATGTACTTAATTTTGTTTTCGGTAAGCCAGGCTTTCGCCTCGGCAGCGGTCCAGTGGCTTATAGGAAAGCGCAGCGATTGGGCGATAGGCGGATCGTCTTCGTCGGCAACCTTCAGCCGAGCCCAGATTACAGAAACAGTATCGGGTACCTTTATCCGCCCGAAAAGCAACCCGTCTTTCGTTCGCCTGAACGACTTAGGGTCAAACTCGTCAGGATTCCGAAGCCGCGCCGAATGCTCGTTTCTAAACGGCATTTACCTAACCCCGTCTTTCATTTTGGGATTACCAATGACAGGCGGTACGCCGAGTTCTTGCATTTTCTTGAGTTCCCGAGCCCTTTGCTCAATTTCATCCTGCCAGTCTTTTCCTTGAGAGGCATAAACTTCGGCGAGGGTCGTGGCGTTGACGGCCAGTTTCCTTTCCACGGCCAAGGCCTCTTTTGCAGGATCAACATGCTCGAAACCGTCCCAGTACCAAACATGAGGCAGTTCGCCTGCATCGTGCTCGGCATAAAATCCGAGACGTTGGTAGTCCGGAAGGTACTGGAGTTCCTTGACGAAAGCGGCAAGTATCCTGTCAAGCACGGTTTCCTCGAGGTCAACCCGCTCGCATTGTATCCTGCGGTAAAAGGTTTGGTGGTCAAGCCTACCTGATGCATAGTTGTAGTTGCTACTATCGCATGCCGCGATGTTAGCAGGCATCGAAAGAGGTCTGCCGCCTTCGGAAATCGTTTCCCTTTTAAACGTTTTGTAATCGGCAGCAGGCTGCGGGGCCCTTGGCTGCTCAGGTTCCCATCCTTCTGGGAGGAAAAGAGCCGTATTCGGCTCGAGGTCGATTTCCGCGCCCTGCTCAACAGATGCCGCCTCGCCACTCGGCGGGAGGGTCGTTTTGAACATAAGGGAAATGGCCGATGCGTTTTCGACAGCCCGCAAAAGGGATTCTGTGTATCGCCTCAACTGTGCAAACCGTTCTATCACGCCCACGAGGCGCGACACACCCCTATGCTGCTCCGGCCTGCGTTGGTAAAAATAGTGTATCATATGGGATGCAGGAATGGTTTCTTGCTCAAATGCAGCGCCTCCTGAAAAATATGTTGAGCCAGGATGCGTTTTCAAAAGGATGTATTCTGTTGGGTTCCCATAGGAATCGAATTCTATTCCATCCACCTTCGGCTTCGGACCTACAAACGGCATAGATGTTACCCGGTCGGCCTCTATATTTACAATGTCGAGCATCACATCAGGCCCGTACGCGGGGTTATTGGCAAGAAGCATAAAACCCTCGCCGTCCACCAGCGCGGCCCTAAGCAAAAGCCTAAGTTTACGCCGAAGACTGGCGGCTTTAGACCAACGCGCGAAAGCCTGCTCGACGGCAGCATTCAGTTCTTTGTCCTCTGTTCTTACCTGGAGTTTGGGCCCACGTCCTACAACCCAATCAAGATAACTTTCTACAATTCCATCACAATACCCATTGTTGTCTGTTTCGTACCGCGTACGGTTCCTTATAGTACGCCTGACCGCCGGAGTAAGGCCAGCATCGGCGCTAAGGCCGTCTGCGTTAGCCCAATGCTTCCTGTTAGTAGCATCGGTCCTGGCAGCGTCGTACCTCGCCACAATGTAGCGCTTTACCCTATGAAACGTAGTAAGCCTACGACGGAGCCAACTACGAAGACGACCCATTTTCGGATGCCCCTATTCCTGGGGAGGTAATCCGACCAAACCAAAGACATTGTGCAGGGTGCTTGCCAGACATGCTTTCAAGCCCTCTAAGATACCTGTCGAGAGCGATTTGCTCCCGCAGGTCGTGGGACTGGACAAGACCAGCACCCGTCGAAACCTGTCTCGGCTTGGTCGCTTCGTCTTTGAGCGTTGCCATGCTACACTCCTACAATACCGCTATATATTATAGCGCAAAATGGCGAATTATGCAAAGCCTGCAATTACATATATGGACATCATTTTTTTCCTATAATTACCTCTCTCGTGGTTATCCGCCTACCGCAGTTCCTGCACTCTTTCCTTCTTATAATCCATCCGTTGGCCGCGGGTCTTGTGTAAATAGTATAGAAGTGCCTGCATCCGCATGAGGGACATTCCAAGCCTTTTTGTTCATCAGATTTTAACACGGGAAATCCTACGCTTCAAGTCATCCGCGGTATAAACCTTGCGCCTTTCTTGACGGGAAAAAGCATCACCGTGGATGTCCAAGGTAGACGCGGCTACGCAGCATCCGGCTAGACAGTCCAGCCAGTGGTCGTCAGGATTGCCGGGCCTAAGTTTCCATTCGTCCATAGGACCTGCTGTGCCCTCGGCACGCTTAACATACTCGGACGTCAGGTGGTCCGCCAACAGTCTGTGGTCTTTACCGCTAAAAAACGCCAATGCTCCTTTTTCACCCCAAGGAAGTGAAAGTTTATTCGCCATAATACTCTTCCACTTATTTGCATCGTACAACACGTACCTATCGCCACCAGTACCTGTCCTGTTTCTTATAAGCCAACCGAACCCCCTTTGGTCGCCGGGCTTCCTCGACCAGTCTTCTATACGCCTTTGTTTAGGAGTTACGTAGCGGCCATAACTAGGCATAACGACGGCGCCATATTCTGTTTCGCTACACGCCCTGTGCACCACATCGGTTACGAGGCCCCAGCCTGCGTCAACGAGGCACCTATCAATCATCGCGCCAGTAGGAGGCCATTTCGTTGAAAACAATTCTTTGAACAAGTCCACCAAGGCTCTGTAAACCCGTCCTTGCAGCGTCATTCCAGGATATAAATTTTGCAATGTTTTCGGGATGCGCGGAAGGGTAAAGTACTCAAGTGATTGTCTAGGGTACGTATCGTAGTCTATCACATAACCCGTTGCATCTTCTAGCCATGCCACCACCATCCAATAGAAAGCCGCGTTGTGCACGTCTATAAACGCCGTGAGCGCCCTTACGCCACGCGGGACTAAACCGCGTATGAGACCTGTATGTCGCCTTACAAGTTCGTCCCGTGTGGGCATAGGCGTTTCTGCTAAATGTTCATCCTTCGGCTCGTTTTGGTATTCAGCCCAGAAAGCCGCTTCATCTTTGTAGTAAAGGTTCATGGCGTGTTGAATAGCGGACAACTCTTCGTCGTTATACCTGTATTTCCACGCCACCACAGCGCCTTTATCCATTTCTTTGCGGTGCTTCCTATAAAACCGCGTAGCGGCTTTCGCGTCTTTATCACCTTCGCGGTACGCTTGAGCCTTAATTTCCGCGTATTTATCCCATAAATCCATGTTTTCAGGAAACTGGTAAAGCAACTTCGTTCTTTCCCCGTTCCACTCAGGATACTTGTTAGTATCAAGTATCCTATCTGCCACATCTCCTGGGACTATTACTGTCAAAGGCATCACGATGGCAAGTTTTTGCGTAGGGCCGCAAAGACCCATCACGGCACCCATAAGCAAACGTATCCTTGTTTCC
>QMMN01000128.1 GCA_003647275.1 Deltaproteobacteria bacterium | reverse complement strand
TCTTCTTTTTAAGAAGTTTGACACCGGGCCTTCCAAGAAGCCGGTTGCTGAGCGTCCGCAAAAGGTACAGTTAAAGCTTCCGGAGGCCCCGCCGTTTGTTACAGGATACGATAAGGAAGAGACAAAACGGATCAGGGCATTGCTTTTCAAACAGTTTGATTTGAAAAGTGAACCTCCAGTAGAAGAAACCAAAGCGGCTGCGCCGGTTGAAGAGGCGGTTGAACCGATATCTACGGATGTCAAGGGGCAGGAATACGAGCCCCCTGCCTCGGTTTTGTCAGCGGGCTCGGGCCCTGATTCAATGGCTAAGGCCATAAAGGCCGGCCTGCTCGGCGTTGTGGCCTTGATTGCCATCATTATTGGGGCAAGCTTTTCGAATCAGAGCAAGTTTTATCTTAAGCATGTTGATGGTGCGGTTCAGGTATGGCGCGGGAAATTTGCGCCTACCGGGACAGAATTAGTCCTCAGCCTCGACGACATGGAAATTTCCCAACCTGTCCGGGATGTCTACTCCAAAAAAGAGGTTTATCCGATTGTATTTGGTTACTTTCAGGACAAAGCTGATGCGTCCTTGAATGAGCCAGAGGGGCCCGATTTCGCCAAGATCAAGAGATATTTGCATCAAGCGGCATCATATGCGCCGACCGAGGCGTTGCGTAACATGGTGGAAGTGCGTTTGAACGGCATTGACTTTCTCGTGCTTCTGCACAAAGCGGATGTGGCTCTTATCAAGGGAACGCTGCCTGATCTTGAGACCGCAAAGGCCTGTCTTGACAAAGCGGGTTTATACGCCTCCAGTGACTATCAACGTGAGCTGCTTGTGAAAAGGAAGGCGGTCGTGGACAGGGCGATTGCTGCGTTGGCGGCGAAGTAAAACTCTGCTTCCGAGCCGAGCCAAAATCTGTCTGCTAGGAGCAGTTCGTTTGAAGGATTCTGACGCACGGGGAGGGCTGAGGAGGGATACGTTTTTGATGCAGTGTTTAAAATGCAACGGGAGACTAATCATTTATCAATCTTGACGTGCTATTTATTTGTGCTGCAGGTCGTGTGGCGCAAAATTTCGCTTAGAGCAATATCTGGAATCAATGGACGATGCTGTTGAGGACGAAGTAGAAAATGTGCGCTGTGATAGGTTCTGACCGGCTCACTTTGAGCGCTGCTGGCTGTTCGCTGAATAGCTCAAATCCAAAAAACGCGTTTGTTCGGGGCACAGGTGGATCCCGGTAAGGGTTTAACAGTTATGGAGGTGGCAGAATAATGGCTATACTTAGAAAAATTCCGAATTTTATCGTTGCGGTCATCGTCTTGGGGGTTTTGTTTGGTCTTGGATGCCAGAAAAAAGAGGATATAGAAAAGGCCCAAAAAGAGCCAGTAACGCCTATTGAGCCGTCCATGGAGAAACCTATTTTTTCAGACAAAAAGCAGGTGCCTCCTGCTGATATGGGAAGACAGTTTCCAAAAGAAATGCTGGAAGCCTTAGGAAAGATGCATCCAGAAAGATCCGATTCGCCGCCGATCAAAAAAGGGCATACACCGGTAGTCGTACCACAGGATGTCCAGAGCAAGTGGAAGGCGGTTGTATTAGAGGTTGCCAACAAAGAGACCGGTGAGCAAAAAGATTATGTTGTTGATATTAACCAGGCTCTCATCATCCCCAACACAAAGATCAAGATTGATGTACTGACTTTTCTGCCTGATTTTTCTATGTCCCCTGAGAAGATTACGTCTGTCTCCAATAAGCCTAGAAATCCTGCTGCCAAAGTCGTCATTTACGAAGACAGTCATAAGATCTTTGAAGGCTGGCTATTTCAAAAATTACCCTCGGTTCATTCCTTTCAACACAAAGTGTACGCTGTTAAGCTTAAGGGCCAAAAATCGGCATAGAGCTCAGGATATGCTTCTTTAACACTTCCGGGAGTTTGCCACCATGACGGGCATTCTCATGGCCATGGGCAGCCCGATGCTCAGCTTCCTCTCTAACAGGACTGGTTAATCTCTTCCCCTTTGCCGGGGGTGCAGTTGTTCAACCCCTGTTAGAATATCTGCTTGAACGGCATGGCCGGGTGGCAGGGGCCTTTCCCTGGCTGGTTACGAGGAGGCCTTTTGGCCTTTTTTCTCTGCGGGCTTATTGCCTTCTTGGCGTGCCCCTTTTTCCAGGAGACCCTGGCCAAGGCATGAAACCGCTGTGCAACCAATGAACAATGTAACTTATAAAAGGAGGTATTGGTATGTCTAAGGTGATCTGGATAAAGACCATAGCATGCATGTTTTTTTTGACCACTACTGATCGTTCTATCAGCAGTGTTTGTCCTCGTCATGGGTACCATGATCACTTTAAATATTAGAGGTGAGAATGCCATGGTCAAGGCCCAAATGAAACACCAGGGCCACAGGCTGTTCCATTCTGTGGAAGCGAGCATGAATGGTTCCCTGGCCGTAGGAAACAATGAAATGGTCCGGCAACAGTTTTGGAAATTCAAGGAAGAAATACCTGATGCGGATATTTTTGTCTTTGATTTCAAGAAGGCGATTGCCTTTGCCACGGATCTTGATGTGGGGGAAAAAGGCGTGGATACCCTGATAAAAGATAAGGCTGCTATAAAGGCTATTGCCCGGATGCTCGAAAACGGAGAAGAACCGGCTGAACCGTTTGAAGAATGGATCAATGGAATCCCCTATCTCACGATATTTTATCCCATCCTGAACGAAGCCCAGTGTTTTCACTGCCACGGCAGCTCACGCAAGGTATTGGGAGGGGCCATGATCCGGGTATCGGCCCAAAAGGCATTTGCCACCATCCGAGCAGCCCGCAACAGGAACATTGTAATCGGGGCCGTGGGCTTAGGCATTATAATCATGCTGATCTATGCCTCGTTTCAACGACTGGTCAACCGTCAGATTCAGGTCCTGTTGGGTGCGACCCGTCGGATAGGGGAGGGCGATCTTACCTGCCGGTGTGAGGTCAAGGGCCGGAACGAAATGAGTCATATCTGTCAACAGATCAATGATATGTCGGACAATCTCCGCAACATGTTCAAAGACATTCTCTCTGGGAGCGAAACGATGGCGTCTTCCTCGGCCGAACTCTCCGCTATTTCCCAGAAGATGTCTTTGGGTGCAGAACAGACCTCTGAAAAATCGAGTGCTGTGGCCACCGCAGCCGAAGAAATGAGTGCCAATATGACCTCTGTGGCGTCTGCCATGGAGCAAACCTCAACCAATGTTGGTATGATGGCCACTGCAGCCGAACAGATGACCGCCACAATCCATGAGATTGCTCAAAATTCGGAGACCGCTCGTTCTATAACCGATGAAGCCGTTTCCCAGGCACAGAGGGCTTCTGCGAAAATCGAGGAACTTGGCAAAGCAGCCAACGAAATAGGGATGGTCACTGAAACCATCACCGAAATCTCTGAACAGACCAATCTCCTGGCCTTAAACGCCAACATTGAGGCTGCTCGGGCTGAGGTCAACCAAAACGTGGCTCAAAGCTCTGCCGTCTCTGCCGAGATCGCCAAGGATATTTCAGATGTGAATCAAGCAGCGGCCGAGATGTCCAATAGTAGTTCACAGATCAATCTGAGTGCCCAAAAGCTATCCAAGCTCGCCGATCAATTGAAAGAGATGGTGAAGAGGTTTAGCGTATAGGACCTTTATCAATAAAACAAAAAGAAAGGCTCTTTTTGTGTATGCCTATCCCGAACATTTCATAAAAAATGTCGATAGAGTTTCATAAAGATAACAGCTTGGCATTGTTAGGATGCTTTTGCTTAAACCTTCTGCGGTAACAATTTGTCACTAAGGTTTTGCTAACAAACCATCGACAT
>QMMN01000127.1 GCA_003647275.1 Deltaproteobacteria bacterium | reverse complement strand
GTAACACCAGTGGCCGTGGGGTACCAAAAAGTGTCTCTTTTATGCGAGGAGATTCCAGCAGGTGATCGACAGCAGGTATTTCCTTGAAAAGCGAGCTTTTGTTCTTCTTTTTCACTACCACCTTCCGATCTGATAAGTCATCACTCTATTGAAATAACTGGTTGCTAACCACCGAATAGTATGATAGAAAACGAATCATGTGGTGAGTGTAGCTCAGATGGTAGAGCACTGGGTTGTGGCCCCAGTGGTCGTGGGTTCAAGTCCCATCACTCACCCCAAAAAATCCCTTCCTTAAAAAATATCCAGTTGGACCTTGATGGCCCCTTCAATCTTGCGCATATCCTCTTGCGAGAGAACGCCGGCTCGTCGGAAAAGCCTTTTCTTGTTAACGGTTGCCAACTGATCTGCCATGGCTTTGCTTTCTTTTCCTTCAAAGAAGACCGCTGCCTCGCTGGGATAAAGGCGATCCACATTACTGGTTAGAGGGACGACCTGAACTCGGTTAAGGAACCGATTGGCCGCGTCGTTACTTATAATTACGGCAGGTCGCTTCTTTCTGATCTCACCGCTTATTGAAGGGTCGAAGTTGACCCACCACACCTCACCCCTTTTCATGATCTGTGTCCCTGAAGGTGGCCTCGGCCCATTCTATGGCCCCTTTTTCCCGCTTCTTGTCTTTAGCCATTTCGGCATAGGCCAAGTCAAGATCAGGCCGTACGACGTGTGGACGGACTAACTCCTGCACGAACCTGCTTATCTTGCGGGGACCAATTGTCTTGTGCAGCCCCTCGTAGACTTCTTCATCAATGGTTATGGTCAGTTTTTTCTGCATCACATACCTCCTTATACGTGTACTATACGTATAGTACTGGGTGATGTCAATAGTCTAACCTGACTAATGTCAAGAATGGTTAAACGTAATCCTTCTCGGGCAATAACATTAAGGAGATGGATTTAACAGACTTACTAAGACAGCACTAAAAAGTGTTTGTTTACCTGAGTATTTTGAAATTGTATTCTCTGCATCATATTCTTGCCATGTTTTAAATGCCTTATGATGTGTATCGAACAACTTCATGAGGATTGCAAGAATCCCTATTACAGCCCTGCTCCTGCATGGTACATCAAGCTTAATATCGCTCGAGAGAGGTAGTTGGCCAGTAGAAAGGGGTACTTTATGGTGTCGGTGACGATAAGGAGCAAGATGAGAAGGATGCCATATCTTGAGAGCCTCCTGTACCTGGCCGCGAGCCGTTGGGGAAGCAGGTACATCAGCACCTGTGAGCCATCAAGAGGGGGTATGGGTATGAGGTTAAACATGGCGAGAATGACGTTTATCCTCACCCCGAAGATACAGATGAAGCTCGCCACGGAGAGGAGCGTGCCATGCCCGTTTAAAACCGCCATTGCGATGGGAAACATACCGGCAAAGACAAATGCCAGGAGGATGTTGGATACGGGCCCTGCTATGGACACAAAGGTGTAGTCCTTCGGGGGGTTCCTGAGTTTTGCCGCATTTACGGGCACGGGCTTGGCCCACCCAAAGATGATCCCGGAGCCCGCTATCAGGTAAAATGCAAGGAGGATCAGAGGGACAAGGATGGTGCCCACGATATCGATGTGCTTGAAAATATTGAGCGATAACCTCCCCTGCCTCTTTGCGGTATCATCGCCGAACCAGAGCGCGACCAGGCCATGGGCGCACTCATGAATCATGACCGAGAGGAGAAGGATGGCGATAATAAACAGTATTTCAAGCATGCATACCCGTTTTCTTCATAAGCTAATATCTCAAATCTTCTGTCACATCTTTGTTATTGATTTGCGAGACTATTCAAACAGGCCAAAGGCACAGGGCGTAAGGCATAAGATAAAAATTGTAAGCAGTGTGGCGTACGGCCGTGCGCCCTGCGCCCTGAGCCTTGAGCCACATGACTAAACCGGTTTGGGTCATGTTTTAATCCACTGTTTACGTGTCGGTTTGAGGCGAAGCTTCACTATGTATATCGAAAACATATTGCTCGATCAATCCCGCAGTTTGGTTTGGACATCAACCCTGAACCCCTGAACCTTTAAACCCGTGAACGGCTACCTCTCCTTAGAAGGGCTCCCCCTCATTGTTCGTCAAGATCCCCCGCTCGAGGAAGTCCGCGCTCACGTAATCCAAGCCCAGTTTATCCAACGTCTCTTTGGTGGGGATACCGTCCTTATTCCACCCCTTGAATTCATAGTAGGCGTCTAGCAGTTTGGTTTCCATCTCAGGGTCCCTTACCTTCCAGTGGTCCTTGGGAGGCTTCTCATCGTCTCTCCTCATGCCTCTTCTTATATTAAGGGCCCTCACCAGATTTCGGTTCCTTCTCGCTATTTCCCACAGCCCCTCTTTATCAAGGTCCATCCCGGTCGCAAGTGAGATTATATGCGGTATATTATGCGTGTGATACGGAATCCTCCCGCCGAATTGGCCCCTAAATGACGACAAAAAGCCGCAAAGCCCGATGGCGTCATCAATGTAGTGCATGGTTTCGTTCCAATCACAAATGGTGCAGGATGCTTCAAAGGGCAGTTCGTTGCGCTTTTCCCATTTTAAAAACATTTCTTTAAACCTATCATCAGGAACTGCGACCCAGTCTCTTACAAATGTTTCTCTCTCCTCCATGGTAGGAAGGGGGTCCTGGGGGAAGGATCCTTCAATCTGGGTGATGCTCATCTTCTCGCCGGTGGCTATCATAAGGAAATAAACAGGATTCACCTTTCCCAGCTTGATGGTCACCTGCTCGAATTTCTTGGTGGTATTGTGGTCAAATTCCTCTGCACCCCTACCAATCTGACGGGCTGCCCAATAAACACCATTGGCTAAAACATCTCCGATCCCCTCCCGCCGAATAATTCTTTCAAGCAACCAGAAAAATCTCTCCTCGGCATCGGACGGAAACCCTGGCATATCCTCGTCAGTCAAGATGCCTGCTTCATACAGCTCAACGGCGAAGGCTAACACTTGCGGCGTTGAGTATCCGTCCAGCCCGTACTCCTGCGTAAGGCCAAGGATGTTATAGTTAAAGTCAAGCTCTTTATGGGCTGCCATCAAGTAGGTAAGTTTGCTGAAGCATTTTAAGGAATATCGTTGCCGTCCCGGGTAGTTAATCACTGCATGGCAATCCTTCGGACAGTTATAGCAACTGATGTCTCGATCTTTCAGCTCTCGAGTCAACGCCCCCCACTTCTCTTCAAGATCTTTATTCCAATACCCCTTTTTCCGCACACGCGCATTGCCCCATGCGAAATTATCGACGTGGAAGGTTTCATCATCGTTGTGGGCCATAGGATCCCCACAAATCGGGTTCTCGTAGATCTCCTTTCTCAGGCGGAGGCATAACGCAGAAAGTTCAGCCGGCCGGGCAATATGGATGTCTTTTGTTCCATGAACAGCTATCGCCTTTAACCTTTTATCTCCCATGATCACGCCTACACCTCGCGAGGCGCTGGCATTGGAGTGCTCTATGGTGGCCATATAGACCCTGTTTTCACCGGCCAGGCCGATAGCGGCCACCTGAGCTTTTTGTTGCTTCAGCTCCTGTCGAATAAGTGCTGTGGTTTCCCAACAGCCTTTCCCCTGGAGATGGCCGGCATCACGGATTTCTACGTTGTCATTGTTTATCCACAGATAAACCAGGTTGGGGGACTTGCCGCGAATGATTATTTTGTCATATCCGGCATGTTTCAGTTCCGGTCCCCAAAATCCTCCAAATAATGAATGCGAATGCAGGTTTGTCTGGGGAGAAAAGGCATTCACCGCGGTACGATTGGCGCCGGGAACCAGTGTGGCGTTCAAAAGACCGGTGCTGAATATGAGCAGATTATCGGGCGAAAAGGGTTCAACCTCAGGAGGAACCCTATCC
>QMMN01000126.1 GCA_003647275.1 Deltaproteobacteria bacterium | reverse complement strand
TATTGGCTACGTCAGCCAGGGTGTCGGTAAAATCAATCTTAATCAGGCCGCAAAAGAAAATCTTATGGATGTGTGGGGGATAGGCGAAAAACTCTCCCAAAGGATAATTGATTACCGGAGGGAAAACGGGAAGTTCAAAGATATTGCCGAGTTAAAGAATATCAAGGGCATCGGCAAATCCAAATACGAGGCGATTAAGGACTATTTTACAGTTGAATAAATCTCGCTTTTTGCCTTTATTTACTGTCTGTTTTTGTCTGGGAATATTTTTAATGAAATGGACGCGTATTCCTTTTGTGTTTTTATACGGCCTTACATGGATTTTTCTAATTTTTTGTTTCATATTTTTCTTACCGTGGCATGTAAATACGAAATTTTTCAAATACACTAACTCTATCCGGCCTCTGTTTATATTGGCAATATTTATGGGTGGTTTATTTTTATCCAACACCTATGCTTTGCCTTTTCCTCATATCCGCAATTTCACTTTCTGTAAATCTGAACCGGTAACAATCCGCGGCACAGTTGCAGATTGTCCCGTAATCAAACCTAACTTCAGCAGTTTCGTCTTATTCGCCCAGGAGCTCACTTGGGCAGGGAAGATTTATCCTGTCTGCGGGAAGGTCTTGGTAAGAATTCCTCGTGAGCAAAAAATCTCTTATGCTGAGCAATTAATCTTAGAAGGCAGACTCTTTCGGCCTTATCAGGCAGAAAAAAGCCGCTTCTCATACCGGGATTACCTTGAAGGTCAGGGGATATATTCGATTCTTATGATAGGTAAGCACAAGCCGATAAAATACTTAGGAAAGAGTAAGTTTAATCCTTTAAAATATCTTGCCTATAAGCTAAGACGTAAAAGCTCGAGTGTTCTAATTGAAAATCTTAGTTCAGCGCAGGCAGGAGTGCTTTCAGCAATGATTTTAGGCGACCGCAGCAGAATCTCGCCTCAGCTGAGGCGATTATTCATCCAAACCGGTACAATGCACATACTGGCAATTAGCGGCCTGCATGTAGGAATTATCGCTTTCATAATGGAATTGTTTCTTAAGGTCTTAGGTTTCAGGCGACGCTGGCGTTATTTAGTGATTATCTTTTTATTAATCTTTTATTGCTTTTTAACCGGAGCGCGGCCTTCGGTTATCCGTGCGACAATTATGGCGGTTGTTCTACTGCTCAGCTTTCTGTTAAAAAGAGAGATACTAATCTCTCATTCTCTTGCCGTGACAGCTTTAATAATTTTAACAGCAAATCCCCGGCAACTATTTAATCTTGGATTTCAACTTTCCTTTGTTAGCGTTATTTCTATAGTTTACCTTTCTCCGGTAATTAGGAAATTATTTAACGCGGATTGCCACAGATATAGTGCGCGGATTGCCACGGATAAATCCTCGGATATCCGTAAAAAGAATCCGCCGACATCCGCAATTAAGAGGTTTCTTATTTCTGCCTTTGGTGTTTCTCTCGCCGCCTGGTTAGGGATCCTGCCTTTTGTTGCTTATTACTTTAAGATTATCTCCCCAGTAACCGTGCTGGCAAATCTTGTGGTTGTTCCTTATCTTGCCTTGATGATTGCATTAGGATTTAGTTTATTGATTGCCGGTATTACCGCACCTTTCTTGGCTCCTGTTTTTGCTGCGCCGGCAAATCTCTCCACTGTGATTTTGATACAGATAGTTAAGTTCTTCAATCAAATCCCCTGGGCTTATTTCTATCTATAAGTTTGTTGATTCTGCACATTTTATGTGTTAAAATTCATCCAGTAATATAATTTTTATAAGCAATTTAACAATATAACAATTTGGCAATGTAAGACAGGAGGTGTGCAATGCGCAAGATTATTGTTTTTATGGGTATGATTTTATTTTTTGGGGTGAGTTTCTGTCTTGCCCAAGAAGAAATCACTATTACCACCTATTATCCGAGTCCGTATGGAGTATATGAAGATTTAAAGGCTAATAGTCTGGCTGTCGGCAGTGCCTATCAGAGCGAATCGCCTCCGGATGGTAATCTGATTGTTTCCGGCAATGTGGGAATTAGGACGACAGATCCGCAAGCGACTTTAGATATTAATGGTGATTTAATGCTAAGCGGGAAATTGTATCTACCTGCCGGAGAAAACCTCATAGTTAATAATGGTGCTCTCATAGTTCACCCCGTAGATTATCCAGAGCCTTGGGGGTCGGTTTATGTAAGTATGGGACAAGGGGCCGGCGGGACATATTACGATGGTGTTTATGCGACACCAAATCTTCATTTGGAGTCGGCAGGCAGGATTGTTTTTTTAACTTCGGGTAATAACGATCGAGGTTCAATAAGCGAAGACGGAAATTGGGAAATTGTGGGTAATTTGACTGTGCATGGAAATTTGAGTAAAGGTAGCGGAGGGTTTGTGATAGATCATCCTCTGGATCCCGAAAATCAAGTTTTGCAACATAGTTTTGTAGAGAGCAATCAAATGATGAATATTTACAAAGGAAGGGGGAAGTTGGAAAATGGTGTTGCGGAGATAAATCTGCCTGATTATTTTGCGGCTCTGAATCACGTGGCTGATACTGAGGTGTTTTTGAGTTGTATTAACGGGTGGTCTCCGCTCTATTTTATAGAGAATTTTGATGAAAATAAATTTGTAGTTAAGACAACAGCTGGGGGTAATCCTAAGCAAGAATTTAGCTGGGTTGTTTATACAGTAAGAAATGATCCTTTTGCCAGAAGTCACCCGTTAGTCGTTGAACAGATAAAGGGAGAAGGGAATCTCTATAAGAAGGGAGAATATATTCATCCCGGACTATATCCCGAGCTATCCAATACGATTAGTCCGCATTAGGCATTTTAAATATATAGTTTTTATACCTTGGAAGAAAAGATAAAAATCTAATTTAAAACCAGAGGTGCACAATGCACAAGATCGTTGTTTTGGCGGGTATAATTTCATTTTTTGGGATAAGCTTCTGTTACGCACAGGCAGAAGAAGAGATCACCGTCACTACCTATTATCCGAGTCCGTATGGCAGTTATAGGGAATTGAAATGGGGAGATTATCCTGACACAAGAGGAACCCTGTCTTCAGATCAAGGTTCTTCTATAGAATTAGGTGGAAGTGGGACGCCTTATATAGATTTTTCTAATGACATGACTACGGATTACGATGTGAGGCTTCGTTTGACAGGGGATGACACCTTGGCTTTGGAGGGAGGGACTCATGACATAGCTGAAAATATTCCAGCCGAAGAAGGATTAGAAGATGGCGACGTGGTTATTATCGATACGGAAAATAAAATAAAGGTAAAAAAATCAACTAAACCATATGATACCTTAGTTGCTGGAGTTATCTCGGGAGAGCCCGGCTTTTTAATTCAGGGGAATGGAGAAGGTTTACCTTTAGCCTTAGCAGGGAGAGTGAAAGCTAAGGTTACAACTGAAAATGGAGCTATAGAAATCGGTGACTTACTCACCACTTCTTCAATCCCTGGCTATGCCATGAGAGCCGACGCTGATAACCTTAAGCCCGGCATGCTCTTAGGCAAGGCCTTAGAGCCATTGGAGGAAGGGAAAGGTAAGATTGTAGTTCTGGTTACCCTACAGTGATTTCTTTTGGATATTAAAAGATAAAGTTCTAAAATCTCACCTCAAGAAAAAATCTTTTCAAATTATCCCATCCGTGTTATTTTATTATTATGAATTACCCAAATCTACATCCTTGGAAGGTTAATATTCAGAAAGCAATCTCAATCCAGCAGAAGCTAAGAAAAAAGATTATCCTGAGCGATAAATTACCTAAAATCAAGAAGATTGCCGGGGTGGATGTTGCTTTTTCTGATGATGAGGCAATTGCCGCTGTGTGTATTTTTAAGTACCCTGAGTTAAATCTGATCGAGGCAGTCAAGGCAAGAAAGAAGATTT
>QMMN01000125.1 GCA_003647275.1 Deltaproteobacteria bacterium | reverse complement strand
GTGCCACTATTTGTTTTTTGTTTGGCTACACTTTGGCTACACTTGGCAGTTTGGCAACAAGGCCACGGTTAAGTTATAGAAGGGACGTTACGTCCTCCGATACCATGCTTGTGTAATGAGTTAGCGAACCGCTGTGTAACCTGCCAAATAGGATTTCCTGAAGCTTTGCAAACTTGACAGAAACCATTACACTGATCTGCCAGAATAAAGAAGAAAGGAAAAAGGAGAGGATACTCACAATCAAGGCATTGAATAAAGTATCCTCCCCCACAACTGATAAAATATTACTGCAAATAAATACAATTGGCAAGAGTTTAGACTGCTCGTTATCAGGATATTATCCCGCCATCCGTGTCCGCTGTGTGAAGAGATTCATGGAGTTCGAATACACGCCTACTTTATCCGTAAAATCCGTAATCCTGACACCTGGGAGAATGAAGGGATCACCATTTTCTCTATATTTTGCAAGACTGCCAAGAGAAGGGGAGATCAGTATACAAAGAGGATCCTGCCACCGTTTGTGACTCCAGAATGTAACATCATGCTTGAGTGTGTGCTGTTCTATCTCGCTGAGTATCCGCAGCAACGTATCAACTATGCGAAAGCGCAAATGGTGCTGGGAGCAAGGGATCGTAGAACCATACGTGAACATATTCTTGAAGGTCGGAAGATCATCGAGAAGACCAATCTTGAGCTGACCCGGGTGCTCACCGAGCTACCTGGCTTCGGGCGTCTGCCGGAGCAGAAACCTGGAACGGAACTCTATGAAGCTCTGATCGATACAGTGAATGAGCTGGGTGGTGCGGTCAGGCGAATGGATGGGGCTGTCCGTTCGGAGATGCCTGTTATTGGATATGTGCACAGCAGCTATGTGTTCCACAGAGCCCGCAATCCCTTGAAAAATCCATTGAATCGTGTAATCAGCAATCTGCCATTCTTTGATACAAGTTGAGAGAACAATAAGATACAGGAGGTCTTGTGATGGAAAACCATAAGAATGGCAGAGAACAGATCACCGGTAAGCTTTCGGAAGTAAAGGTGTGCCTTAGGCTTTTAGGCGAGATTCTTGACGGTATGGGGGATGCCGAGCAGAATCGAAAGCTGCTGCTCGAGTATTGCCGGACTGAAGGTCTTAGAGAAAGCAGCATGTGGGAGAAGCTTGCGCTGTACAGACAACAGGGGCCCGCCGGTCTGCTGGCCGGAGAGGAGCAATATTGCCTCTTTGAGTACAAACAGCAGAGGCTAAGGCAAAGGATACTTGAGCTGATAGGGAAGCTTCCGGGGGCGACTCTGGGCGATTTCATAGCGCTTCTTAGCTTCAGGAGGCAGTTCCTTAAGAGGTTGGAGTATGTGAGTGAGCTGCTTCTGTACTTCTTCCTGGAACGGGAGAAAGGGCTATGGAGAGAATCCGAGGACAGCACAGTGTATACCACTTACTTAAACCACAAGCTGTTCAGGGAGTTTAGCCTGATAAACGAAATCATCACTGACTCAGGCGGTATTGAGGCACTACAGGATGGGTATGAGAACTGGCTCTTGGATCAGGCTCTGGATGAGGAGGTAGCGCTATGAAGAGAGAGATTGACTGGGATGCGATCCCGGAAACCGAATACGAGGCTTACAAAAAGCGTCTGGAGATCGTAGAGCTCATCCTGGACGGCAGCATAGATACAGAGACCAAGAAAAGGCTCCGACTGAGATACTGCGAAGAGAACGGAGTGAGCATGCGCACGGTAGCCAACTACTTCAGGCGATACCGGCAGAAGGGGCCGGCAGGGCTTCTATTCTACCGTTCCAGGCCGAAATCACCACGAATCCACGATGAGCAGTTGAGGGACAAGATTATAGAGCTGGTGCATGAGATTCCTACCCGCAGTGTGCCCACCCTAAGGAGGCTCTTAAGTGAGGATGAACTCTACGCAGAGAAAATCGGGTGCCTCTCGGACAGGACGATCTACCGTTTCTTGACAGAGAACGGGTTGAGCATGAGAGAACGCTTCAGGCTGCTTAAGCAGGATGGCAGGCTGTCCTATCATGGCTTCGAGGCGCCTCATTCCCTGGCTCTGGTGCAAGGGGATGCCCGTGATGGAATCTGGCTTCAGTTTCCCGACGGTAAGACCAGGAAGAGCTATCTGTTTCTATGGCTCGATGATTTCTCCCGTAAAATCTTGTTCGGTAAGTATTACGATTCGGAGAAACTTCCCTGCCTCGAGGATTCCTTTAAGTACATGATCTTGAGGTGGGGGATACCTTTAAGGATCTACGTGGATAACGGTAAGGTCTACATCTCCAG
Source organism: Deltaproteobacteria bacterium (assembly GCA_003647275.1). Classification (GTDB taxonomy): domain Bacteria; phylum Desulfobacterota; class Desulfobacteria; order Desulfobacterales. The sequence goes on along the minus strand of QMMN01000125.1, from coordinate 1,718 downwards.
GCATTTCATGGGGGTTCTGGCAGAGCTGCAGATCAAGCAGCTTCGCCACAAACCCTACCAGGCCCATGCAAAAGGTAAGGTAGAATCGGTAATGAGGACTGTGAAGCAGGAGTTTCAACAAGAAGCCCAAGTGGCTGACTTCCATACCCTCGAGGAGTTGAACAGCGCCTTCTGGGCCTGGGTCGAAGTGGTTTACAACAAAAGGGTTCATTCGGCCACCGGTGAGAGCCCTGACGAACGCTTTTTGAAGAACTTGCCTGAAAACCACAAGCGGATCAGCGACCTGGAATCCTTCAACCGCCTGTTCCTCTGGAAGGAAACCCGTACAGTCAGCAAGTACGGTAAGATCAAACTCTACTCCAATCAGTACCCTGTGCAGAATGCCCCTCACGGAACAGCTGTCTGGGTACGCTTCGATCCCTTCGATCTGGATGAGGTCTACATCTACGATGCTAATAACCGTTATCTGGAAACCACTTCGCCGACCAAAAAGGTAACATCAACTGCACCGAACATCCCTGAGGAGTCCCGCTTAAGCTCTCAGAAGGTCTCCCAGCAGAGTGTGGCTCTTTTCAGCCGTCTGAGGGAGAAGCATCGAAGGCAGCTCAAAGAATCCCAGCAAATGCCTTTCTCCAAGCTCTTCAATCACGAAAAGGAGAACACCAATGAGTAATGCGGTACTCGATTTCTTCGGCTTCTCGCAACTGCCTTTCTCAAAAACCCTCTTACCCAAACAGCTGTTTCTCTCCATATGCTACAAGGCTGCCTTCGCCCAGCTTGAGTACGGTATCCCTGTGGAAGATATCATGCTGTTAAGCGGTCAGGTGGGCTGTGGGAAGTCTGTGGTCTTGAATGCAGTGATGCATGCACTGGATGTAAACCGGTACTGCCCCATCTATGTGCGAGGTAACAACATAAGCGAGGCAGAACTGTACAAGACAATTCTCTACGCCTTAGACCACCAACCCCCTTACTTCTCAGGCGCATCTAAACGATTATTCTACCGGCTCATCCCTGAGCTTTCCAAACAGCCCGTTGTCTTCATCGACGATGCACAAGAGATGAAAGAGACAGCCCTACTGGCTCTTAAATCCATGGTCAACTTCGGCTCCGATTCGCAGCACAGAATAAGTTTTGTGCTCTGCGGACAACCAGAACTTAAAGCAATCCTGAAAATGTCGCAGTTTCAAGCTCTTAAACAGCGCATCCGCCTGTTCTTCCACATGCAGGGTATAAGCCTTCAGGAGACCTGCGCCTACATAGACCACCACACCAAAATAGCCGGGAAACCCACCCCCATCTTCGCTGACGATGCAAAAGGTGAGATATATCGTAGCTCTGAGGGCATTCCCCGCAGGATCAACCTCATCTGCTATCGCTCAATCGTCAACGCCGCCCTCAAGGAGATCAACATCATCGATTCGAAGAATCTAATCCTTGATGATCTGTCAGATTGAGTACACCAATGAGGAGAAGTCTGTCATCTTCTCCTCACCTTGTTTCCTTTTAAAGATTTCAGCGCAAACACTCTTCAAGGATAGAAGCCGTATCCTGCTGTGGCAAGAAGAGGAAATCTAAGCTGGCATGGTTTTGAAATTACACCTGGCAGGTAACAGAATATCCGGCAATCAAAGTCGCGGCAGATATTCAGAACCAGTTCTTTCAGCTTACGTGTATATTCCGCTTCTTTTTTGTGATCGACCGAAGTATCTGGTAGT
>QMMN01000124.1 GCA_003647275.1 Deltaproteobacteria bacterium | reverse complement strand
TCCTTGTTCTGGTATATTACTTTGAACTCCTTTGTCGTGGTGTTGAAGTGGGCTATTATGACCCAACCATTCTTTGTTCCGCCTATAACATATCCTACATTATATGGATCGCTTATGCCTAGTCCTCCCAAGCCCCCGCTGTCTGGAAGCTGGTAGTGGACAACCCTAGTGTATGCTGTCCCGTTCCATTCCCAGATGTCTAGGTATCCGTAGTCCAGTCCCCCGACCACAATGTATTTCCCGTCGAGCGTCATCTGCACCCTTCTGCCGTAGTTCCCGCTCTCCTGGTGGCTGAAGACCAGAACATACCTTCCTTGCTCTGGATCGTACTTGTACACATATATTGTTCCATCACTTATATGTCCTACGAAGAGCGTTGAGCCGGAATAGTCTAGCTGGACTGCATAGAAGTTGTTTCCATTCGTGTCAGTGAAGCCCCAATCTATAGGTATAGTGGTCCATGAAGTAGTATCTACTACTCTCGCATTTGTTCCAAGTGCTTTGATATTTTCAATCATTCTCTTGGAGTCTGCCGAGAAGAACCCCATTCTATCCCATACCTTTTGGGCTTGGAAAGGCTCCCATGACAACACCTCCCATGTGTCACCGTAGTTGTCACCCGTATCGGGTGTTAGCGTGCCGAGAAGCTCCCCTGTATCCACTCTATAGACGTAAGCTGTTTTCCATGATGAAATGTATTTTCCATCTAAGCTCACGTCGCCATGGCTCTCGAAGACCACTACATAGTCTTCACCGACAAACTTAGCCATGTATGCCTGGTGTGTTACGCTCCATAGCTTTATCAGGGTAGCCCTAGGCATAGTGATCGGGGGGCTTGTTGTCGCAACGTGTAGTGCGAACGGCACTATCATGGATAGTGCTAACATGACAAGCAGTATTGCTGAAGGGATTTTCCGAGTCAACATTCTCCTAACCCGAGAATATATTTTCCCAAGGAGAAATTTAAAGCATTAGTTTACAGAAAATATATTGGGGACGCATAGTGGTTTCGGGAAAAAGTAGGAGTTTATTCTCCATAGTATCAATATTGCTTATACTCACCGGGATTGCTTCGGCAATAACCATCCCCTCGTCTACGGCAACTCAGGATCCATACTATGTACCGATAACGGTCGTCGAGAGATCGGGCAATGATCTAGTAAACTACACTATTAAAATAGTATTGAATAGTACAAACTTCGATGGATGGCAATATATATTGTATGAGAACGGCTCCGATATTTATTTCACGGATGAAGCTGGTAATCCGTTGTACTTCTGGATAGAATACTTCAATAAGACTGAGCAGAGGGCTGTGATATGGCTGAAGATTCAGCACCTTCCTGCCGGAGATGCAGTCACGGTCTTCATGCATTATGGTGGTGGCAACCCGTATGCTTCCTATAACGACCCGGAGAAGGTATTTCTCTTCTACGATGACTTCAACGATCTCACGAAGTGGTCTCACTTCAAAGGTGCAGAAGCGTATATCGAAAATGGTTGGTTAGTCTTCGACAACGTAGCAAATAGCTCATACATAACACCGATAAAAATCGATCAACCAGTAATACTTGAGGCTTGGGTATGGGACGACATACTGAACAACGATGCAGATGCCTTCCTATGTGTGTACGACATCAACGCAGACAAAATATGGGCTATCATACTTAATAGTAATCTCATAGTCCAGTCAATTAGAATGAATACAACCTCTACACACTTTGAACTTTGCAATAGTAGTGAAGATATAGGTGATTTCACAGAGGTTGAGGGTCTCTTATACACAATTGTAGAGAATGGCAAGATACGTGGTGGGTTCAATAGTAGTGCAACAGGCAACATATATGTTGAACTTGCAGATGACACTCTTACGCTCGATAGAATAACACATATAATGATAGATGTTATTAGTGGAACACCGGACACCGTGAAGTATGACTGGATTAGAGTTCGAAGCTATGTTGAACCCGCACCTAGGATCATCTATGGGTTCGAGCAAGGATATAAAGGCAGTTTCTTTGTGCCGGTAACGGTTTGCGAGAGAAGCGGTTCCAATCTAACCGACTACTCGGTAAAGATAGTTCTCAACGAAAGTAATTTTGACGGCTGGAACAATTTCGCAAGTGCTGTAGGGAAGGATGTCTACTTTCTAGATGACGAGGGCAACCCGCTATATTTCTGGATAGAAAGCTTTGACCTAAGTGCAAAGAGGGCTGTGATATGGGTTAAGGTTCCCCAGCTTCCAGCGGGTAGTGAAATCACCATACGGATGTATTTTGGTGATCCATATAACCCGTACAGCATGTACCGTAATATGTCGATGGTTTTTGTTAGAGTGATCGATGGTCTGATGTTGTCGTTCCCTCTAGATGAGGGCGAGGGCACAGTAGCGTATGACTATTCGGGCAACGGGTATCATGGTACAATTTATGGAGCGACGTGGGTTGATACTGGTGATCCTAGGCTAGGGTATGCACTATACTTTGATGGCAACAGCTATGTTGAAGTAGATGATACCAGTAACCTACTATCGGGCTTGGACTCGGCAACTATAGTCGTATGGGTAAAAACAGATAGCAGACCGGGAGATTATGCTCATATTGCCGGTTGGCGTGGTGGCAACGACTTCTACATTCTTCATTTAGCAAATTCCGATAACTTGGAGATGAGGGTTAATGTTGAGGGTAGCATTAGGGATCTTAACCCGTCTTTTGCTGGGAATTATGGGAAATGGACGATGATAACTTTCACTAGGAACGTGTCAACGGTAAGAGCATATTTTAACGTTACAGAGGTGGCAAGTGCTACAGATGCCCCTAGCGGTGCATGGGGTTCTTCTGAGACGTTTAGGCTGGGTATGCATGTTGGCGCCTATGAATTCTACTATGTTGGCTATATAGCTTGGTGCCGTGTCTATAATCGTTCATTAACCCTAGAGGAAATAAGCGATCTATACAACTACTATCCATTTGAAGCCCCAGATAATGTGGAAGCCCATGGCAGGACCCTGATAAGAAAACTTGTTGTCCCCGAGCCTGCTGTAAGTATTGGTAGTATTGTACGTGTTGTAACTGGGTTGAGACTGCCATCAAGTAGCTTGATACTCGTACATGATATTGCTTATAGCCCGAACTCCACACAGTTCACCCATACGTTCACGGCTGTAAACACTTCCACAGCCGGCTACGAGATCAATTACACCGATGTCTATGGATGGAGGGTTTACGCCAACCCCTTCGACTCTACAGAAAATAAAGCCATATTGATAAGCGAGGTCAACATAACGTTGCCTTATGCAAGCGTTCTTGCTGAAAACCTAACACTCCTAGCCAAGACTAATGGTACTGGTGCATTTAGGCAACTACGGATAAGGGTGCTTAACTCTACCGGAGCCGTTATTGCTGAATTGACTAATGCTACAATAGGTACAAGCTGGACTGAGGTCTCGCTACCTATAAATGCCAACGTTAGTGGGCAGGTAACAATCTGGATAAACGCTACTGTGGCATCAACGGCTACGGCTGGTGAAGAGATTGCGGTTAGGGATGTGATGCTGTTTGTAGAGTACTCGGCTAACCCAGAGGTTGTTGTTGAAACCCTTCCGCCTAATGTGGAATACTTCAACTGCTCGGCATCTTTCAGCGTAGAGCTTAGCTCATCTGAATACCTAAACAGGACCATCATAAAGTTCAAGCTCATAGAATACCTAATATATGATACAACCGATTACCCAGTAGAGCCGATTTATATCGGAAATGAGACTATAGGAGGCAACACCTTCAGGGTTTATAGGATCGAGCCGGCGGACTACACGGGTACCTACAATATCTACGCCCTCTTGGAGAACGTCTTCAAGACATTCAGAACCCATGCAAGAGGCTATGATACCGAAACGATTCTGGTCGGGGAGCCTCTAACCATAGAGCTACCTGAGATCGGCAATATAACGATACTCAAACTAAATCTAACGTACTTTAACGTATCTAAGGTCACGCTAAGGTTCTATAGCCCTGGCTCATACACTATTGTAG
>QMMN01000123.1 GCA_003647275.1 Deltaproteobacteria bacterium | reverse complement strand
TTTCGAGTCTCCATTTTCGGAAACGTAATAGAGAGCTTCAGCGGATTCCTTTAGGATTTTTTTGAGTTTTTCAGAGGGTTCCAGATGTCGTTTCTCGTTCATCTCCAAAAAGTCTTTCTCAAGAAACCTCAGTATGTCTTCCATCCAGTTCCGCATTATTTCTGAACGGGAAGAATTGAAAACGTCAGCCCACACATCGATTTTCTGTATGACTTCACTGGATAATCGGGTTAAGGGAATCGGTTTCTTACCCATCATTCATCGGACAGTTAATTTCTTATACATCGTATATAAAATTAACTGTCAAAAAATCTAGACAATCTTCTCTAACTTTCTAAGGATTTCCAAAATTTTAAGTCCTTTTTCTGTTATTTCATATTTTTTATTTCTGTTTTCCACAATTAACCTGTTATTAAGAAGGAGTCGTAAATGATAACCAAATCTTCCCCCATCCTTTGATGGTTTAAAACCTAGATTAGTAAGAATTTGACTATAACGTAACGATTCGTTCGACAGTATCTCCAATATTGAAATTCTAATAGGATTTGCTAAAGCATTCAATAAAGGTTGAATTGATTTGTATTTTATTTTGTTCCCCAAGTTTGCATAAGGTCTAAAAATTTTAAGAGTTCCTAATTTTCGAGCAAAATCAATTTTGTCTTTAGGTGTTTCATGAGCTAAATCAATTTCGATGATGTGTAATTCCCTCGTTTCTGGATTTAATGCTACTAAGTCAAAAATATATCCTTTGTAATTTACTTCTCTTAAAGTCATCCATCCTTTTTTCGAATATTTCTTCTGCTCTCTCAATAATAAACTTTCATGTGTAGATGTCATAAATAAGTATAATTAATTAGACATTTATAAATTTTTAGGTTTAGTCGAAGACCTTCTTTTTCCGTTTCCATTTGACCTTCTTTTCCTTCTTGGATTTCCATCTTCCACCCTTAACAGTTCTGGTCTTCCAAGTCCGCTTACTTTCTTGGTATTGACTCACAAGCACGGCGAAACCGATGACTCCAGCGACGGCGACGACTCCCCAAGTCCTCAAATCAACTTCGGGGCGAACAATAGGAACGATGGGAACATACCTTGCTCCTTCTGTTTCACTTACCCCAGTTCCTCCCACGCTACCTGCAGATTCGCTTGGAGCCTCAGACCAGAGAAACTCCCAAGTATCAGATGAAGCGAAAGTCCCAGTAACCGTAATGTCATCGTTAGCGTCTATGTCCCATCCTTTTCCCTCATCAACATCAACACCATTCTTATAGACAACGGATGGTCTTCCAAGTCCAGCAGTGTAGAACGTGACTGAATAACTGTCTCCAGCGTCACCAGAAACAGTAAATTTAACCTTCTTATCCAAAAAGAGATCATTTATCGTGACTGTTCCGCCAGACGCTTTGATATGCCAAGTGTCTAATGTTAAACCATCCATCCGAATACTGGTGAACTCTACTCTTGTAGATGTGAATTTTATTTTTCCTATGCTTATTGAGTTTTCAAAGAGTATGGTTCCAGTTCCAGTATGAAATTTAATTCCAGTATTTACCATCCAGCCAAGACAAGAAAGATAAGGAATAAAGAGAAAGATGAGAAGAAAGGTAAGGAGAAGTTTTTTGGATTGGACATTCACGCTTTCAACCCCTCATTTTATGGTTTATATTCTGCTTGCCAATAGGTTATCATCGATATACCTATCCAGCAGTTAAGTTTACATAATACCATGTTCCTCCATCCCTAATCCATACCCGGTGATTAACACTATCATACACCATACCAGCATCCAAGCTTCCAGCCAAATTGTCCGAAGGAGTTCCTCTAACATCACTTAAAACGATTGATGCAAAAGTTCCGCCCAAGTCACTACCATCCCAAGGATCTGGCATCAAAGCGTTAGCCATATCCATTATCAAGTATCTCATTGTGAATAATACATTACCATGTCCACCGTTTGTCCGATGACCACGACTTTTATTGGCACAGTTCAAAATTAGAGGAAGAACCAAGTAGTTATCTGATGGCGATGCAGATAATCCATTCTGGTTAGATACGAAATCTAATCCTACTGTGTCAGGCAACCCTTGAAACTCCATGTTGCCATATATCTGGTTTCGATATGCATCGTTAAGCCGAATACCATATTTGGTGTAGTCTGAATCAAGATTTATTATGTTTTGATGAGCGGCGTCTAAATACAGCAACACATCCAAGTATTCCCCATAAAATCGCACTATTACATTACTATTTGCTCTCGTCGATGACGTCCCAGAAATTATAGTGCTACCTCCCCCAGTCATAAGTAACCCCGTACCTACAAAGGGAGTTGAGGTTGAAGCTCCTATAGCTCTGATGCTATATTGACCTAGAAACGATCCGTCAATTATAACTCCGTATCCTCCGCTTGGGATGTTAATAATGGCGACATCTACTTCGACAAAGTCAAATGTTTTTATGTGAAGACCGCTTCTAGCTCCTGATGACAAGTTGATTGTTAAGTCTTCGACCCCGCCATACAATCCTCTCCCCGAAGAAGGTTCAAATCGAATTGCATCTCCCGTACCTGAATAAGATATAACTGTTTTGTTTTTTCCTTCTCCTTTTATGTAAACTCCGTTTTTATTTATCACTAAACCACTAGAACCAAGATCAATAGAATTTTTTATTAATATCGTTCCCCCTGAAGATAAGGAATTGGCACAAGCTTGAATAACCGCAGTTCCGTTAGCTCCGTCAACTCCGCCAGCATCCCAAGCTCCACCATACTGAATCTGACCGCTCGTAGTGTTCTTGGCATAAACATCGTTTGTCGAAGTGTCGTTCCAGATGATGAATGTTGCGGTCTGTTCTGGATATGCAAGGACATCCGTTCTGTTCTGCAATACTCCAGACAGGTAGGTGTACCAGTGCATACCAGTAATGTTCTCTGCTTGTAGTTGTCCAGACCATAGTTCTGTTGTGAATGGGTTGCCCGTATATCGCATTTTGAGTTTCTGTTCTAATTCTTCTAGGCTGGAGACTCCATAATTCTTTTCTAGAAATGATTGGAGTTCTGTCTGTTTCTCTTCCAGTTGAGCAAGTTTCTCGGATAGAATGAGGTTTGTATTTTCCAGAATGTTTATTTGGTATGCAAAGAACGATAGTGCAAGCATGAAAGTTAAGAAGAATACGAAAAACGATTTCACGGTAAATTGGATTTCACGTTTTTCATGTTTAGAATCTGTCATGGTTGTTCATTTATGATTTGATTGTTCTCATATTTAAAATTTTTAACGTTTTAGTCGAGAATGTTGGATAAAAAAGAGGGGAAGTTTAGGTTATCCATACGTTTATTTGGAAGGTTCCAGCATGCTCTGAAACGTCACTACTTACCGTCAAGACTATTTTGATAGTGAAAGTCATAGATTGCGGACTGTTAATCTCGTAAGATGCGGTTGGGTTGGATGGTGTGAGTTTTGCGATTTCAAAATTCGAATCATCCAATATGGTGATTTCTAAGTTTTGAAAGTCTGAAGGTTCCGTTACGTTCAGTCTGAAGTTGATTGTGACCTTTCCAGACTTGTAGGCGGTTACTTTCAAGATGTTCTCATAGACTTTTGCGTATGTTTCTCCAGCCATCAAAGTTCCCAAATCATACGGGTTACCGTTCCATGAGGATGTTCCGATTGGTTTAACGGTGTAATTGAATGTTGCAGTGTAGATTTGGATTGCTCTGTCAATCGCTATGGTTGCAAGGAGACAGAGGGAAATCAATAGTATGATTTTCAGTATTGCTTTTCGGTTCATGTCTAAAAAATTGAAAATAGGCGATTTTTAAAGCTAACTCACTAAAAAATTGGATGTTTGCCGAGCTTTTCTGTATAGAGTTTTAGGGTTATTTCCGTAATTCTCTAAGCCTTAAAGCTAGTCTTGCTCTTTGACCGATCTTCCCTGGTTTCTTGGCGTCCTCACGCATTACGCTAACCTTTATGGTTCCTCTCTCCGTGAATCCTTTTTCTCCATATCTTCGATAGACGCTTCGCCTGTAGGCTCCTGGTTTCTTGATTGCTTTTTGAATCCAGTATTTTTTGCTTCTTCTTGTTCTCCTTCTTCCCCTACTCATCTACATTAACTCCTTTTTATTTTTTCCTATAAACAACCCTATAAGC
>QMMN01000122.1 GCA_003647275.1 Deltaproteobacteria bacterium | reverse complement strand
GCCTCAAACCTTCGAACACGTTCTGGATGCCTGCTGCCGCACCACTTAGCATACCGGAGATGCGCGCTGCCAGCCTCGTTGCGAGTCCAATTAGGTCGTCAACCATCTTACGGAAGTGCTCGACAATGCCCTGACATATCGTCTTGACCCAGTTGACGAACGACATGAGAGCTTGCTTCCACGTGTCGATGACGGGCTGCCATATTTGTATGAGTCGCTGGGTGTACTGCTGGAGAATCTGTGGGATCTTGCTCCACTCGCCCTTCACGGCAGCGGTGAGGATCTTCAGCAGTGTCTTGAGCGTTTCAACCATGGTTGTCCAGGACGCTATGACGGCTTGTGCCGCTCCAACGAGCTCCTGAACTGCGCCTGCTGCCAGATCCTTCACGTACGGCCAGAGTGCTTCGAAGGCAGCTATCACCTGCTCCCAGATGGCTGCTGCGAACTCGTAGAAGACGCCAATGAGCTCGGCAACGGACTGATAGAGACCCTGGAGTGAAACGGTGAAGTTGGCGACCGTGGTTTGCAAGTACGGCCAAACAGGTGCGACGGATGCCTGAAGGAACGCGACGAGGTTTTGAAAGCCTGCAACGACTGCTGCAATCCCCTGGTTGACTACGTTTCTGAACGCATCGTTTGTCAGGTAGAGATAGGTTATGACTGCTGCGAGAGCCGCTGCGAGGAGGATGAGCCAACCGTGAGGACCTGAGAGTGCAGCGGCGAAGGAGGAGGCAGCTGGACCTGCCAGGGTTGTGAGGATGCTGGAGAACATGCGAGCTGCTCCACCTACGAGAGTCAGGATGTTGGAAAGTGATGCGAGGGTGAAGGTGAGCATGCCTAGCGGGAGCATACAGACGGATGCGACGGTTCCAAGCACGAACAGAGTTGCCAGGACAGGTAGGATGGATTGGCCGACTCCGCGAAAGCCCTCGTCGAGGTTGCGAAGCACATACGTTAGCTCGGCGAAGAAGTCACCGATGGGTGACGGGAGAATGCGGCTCAGTGCGTCGGTTACGATGGAGAAGGCGGATGCGAGTCCACGTAGCGCATTGGCAAACGGCTCAAGTTCTTCGGGTTTGAGCTTGCCGAGGAACTGTGCGATCTTCCTGGATGTTTCTCTGAACCCATTGGCGAGGTCTTCCAGCATGGACTTGACGTCTTCACGACTCAGGAAGTCAAGCAGTGCCTTCGCCAGATCTTTCAGACCAGCTGTCATCTTGTCCAGTACGGGTGAGAGACGCACGAACACAGCTGCCCATAAACCAGTTGCCTCCTTGAGGTTGAGGAATGCCTGAACGTACTTCTTGACCTCGTCTGGCTGGAGCTTCTCGCCCATGAGGCCGAGTGCGAGAGCTGCAAGCGAGAGGTTCTTCGCTATGTCCTCGACTGGTTGCAGAACACGGGTGAACCAGGTGAGAAGTGTCCTACCCAGGATGGTCGCGTTGAACATGATTCCAAGCATGGACAGTAACATGTAGGTGAACTGCCAGTTCAGACGTCGGACCCTATCCGCAGTGTGCGTGAGCGATGTGCCGAAGTTCCTCATTGTGCGTATGGCTCGCAGGGTTCGGAACTGCTCGAGCTGCTGGTACAGTTCCTCAAGGGAAATGTTGTACTTCTTGGCAATGATTTCGAGCGGTACTCCTTCGATGTAGTCTCTTGCCCACTCAGGCAGGGGCTTGATGGCTCGCTGTACACGCGTTGTGGCAGCCTGCATTGACGCCTGAAGTCTGGCTCCGAACTGTCTGACACTGGCAGCTATCTGCCGTAGCTTCGCCGATACTTCATCTACGAGTTGGAAGACGAGTACCAAACGGTTTTCTGCCATATCGTCTAAGCGCCTTCAGTTCCTCCTGTCGGAGTGTACCTAGGACGTAGAGGTCGAAAAGAAGTGCACTTGCAGGTGTGAACGGATGGTCGACTAGTTCGCTGGGTCTACGGGCCGTGTCCTTTGCGAGTGATGCCAGGAGCAGGCGTGCTCGCTTTGGCAGGAAAGGGCATGTCGGTTAGACCGCTGAAGTCCACGATTTCCTGAAGCAGTACCAGCAGGTCTCTGGGATGGATTTCGTCGAGCTTCAGCTTGGGTTCGACGAGACATGCTGGAATGAGCTTCTCTGCGACGGCGCTTGGCTTCGACGCAGCTGTTTCGCCAAGGTCAAGTATCTCAAGCATCGTCAACGTTGGAATCTGCCTAATGGTGACTGTGAGACCACTTGGCAGCGTTACCTGCTTTGTCTTCTGCCTCCACTTCTTGTACTCGTCAACGTTCATCCATCATCACCTCTACGCTGGTTCTCGGAGCACTACTGAAAGGTTGCTCACGGCTCTGAGTCTAACCGTTATCGACGGTACCTCCGCTCCTTCAACTGGGAACTCCGTTTCCGTTATGACGGCATCGAAGCTGACTCTGAGGAACTCATTGTTCTCGTCCTTTACGATCGCTATTTCGACCGACACTGGCGATGGCTGGCTGAGATACTGTTCGACAAGGCTCCAGTCAGCAGGTTGGATTTCGACTTCTGCCTCAACGTTGAACTCAGCTGGAAGGAGGTCTGCTAGCTCCCTTGCACCGACGAGGAAGTAGTCATCTGCTAGGTTGTTCTCCATTGTCAGTGTGACTGACTTCGCCTTCACAGCTACTCCGCCTATCTTGACACTTCCAAGATGGAATCCATGCACAGGTGCTGTCTGCGGCGTGAATGTCGGAGGCGTGGTCTTCTCCGCCTTCGCAGCCAGCACATCACCGCTTATGGTCGGTATGTCACCTGCCTCGATGGATAGCTCGAGACTGTCGAAAGCCGCATCTATCAGCCTCAGTGCGGTGTTGCTGTCGTAAACTCCGACGACCGTATGATATTTGAGCGTGTCACCATAGTCCCATGGTGTGAAGGTGTACTCTGTGTAGCCATCACCCGATGTCGTAGATGGATCTTTGAGGAAGAACGCCTTGAGAAACGCCTTCAACGCGGCTGTTGATACGAAGGCTTCGACGCTTCCACTTGCACGAATGCCTCCTTCAGCATAGGCAACGGACAAGCGCTGCTCAATTGTCTGCTCTATCAGCGTTTCAACGTTGGGCTGCAGGTTCATGCTCCTGACATTAGGTACGTGTGTGAACGACGTAGCAGCTTCTCCCTTAGCAGTTTGCTCACCGATTAGGAAGGCTCTCACCCACTGTTCACCTCTTGAATCGTACTCCTCGGCGTTTTAGGTATTCGAAGAACTTTTCCTTCACCTCACGGAGTATCTCTGGGAACTCATCTTTAAGGTAAGCGTTGAACTTCGCAACAAGATGCATGGGTCGGACACCTGGGTGTCGGACGACGCGGTGGAAGCCTGCAGCAGCGGGGTAATAGGTTCGCTCCGGAGGAATGTAGAGCATGGGCGGAAGGAACGGTCTAGGCTTCCAGCGTTTCGCCCAGATAAGATGGGGTCTCGCACCCTGATCGACTGCCTGGAAGTACGGGCATACCTTGCGTGGTACGTAGAAGACCAGGTGGTGGTAGGAGCGCTGGTAGAAGCGTAGCGACAGCGCGATGGGTCCACCTCGCTTACCCCTGTCAGTCCGTGCGTGCTCCCAGTGCCAAGAGAAGCGCCAGGTAAAGAACACGATCCAGTGGCGTCGGATGACATGTCCGAGGATGGTTGCGAAGTGCTTTATCTGTCTGTCCGTTGCGTTCGAAATGCGTTGGAGCCAGCTGTAGAAGCCGCTGAGACGGATTTCGAGGCGGGTGTACCTGCGTGCAACCCTGACTCTGGCGACAACCCATCTGGGCATCCTACCACACCTGGAGGCGGATTCTCACGACAGCCGTGAGCACGTCTCTCTCCCACTCAGGGAGCTCCTGCATCTGGAGACGAACAATGTATGCGTCGATGGCGTTCCCACCGAGAGACGGGTCCTCGTGGAGGACGTCTTCGAGGGCACCCAGCATCTCCTGGAGGGTGGACTGCTCGCTCAGGGTGGGTGTGCGTTCCTTGGCAATCAAGTGAACTGGGAGCATCCATTCGAAGAAGCCTGTTCCACCGATGGTTTGGAAGGCGATGTCGACTGTGTCCGCGTCGATGACGATGACTTTCGAGCCGAGCCTGCGCTGGGAGTACCGTTTGGACGTCTGCACCTCGTAGCCCTTGTCCTGCAGCTTCTGCTTCAGGTAGGAGATGACGTTAGGGATCGCCTGACTCAGTTTCGTCGTACCACGACCTCGTCAGGGCAATCGGAGTGTACGTGGTTGAAATCTGGGATGCACG
>QMMN01000121.1 GCA_003647275.1 Deltaproteobacteria bacterium | reverse complement strand
CACCCTGCGGGAAAGCCGAGGATACCGCATCTGCTGCGTTGTCAAGGGTTCGGCGTAAATTACTACAGCCTCACCCTTGACGCCTTGCATCTGCAGCATCCTCGACTTTTGCAACGTTAGGGTAAACAATGACCAACCTCTGAGTCTGACATGGACCTAACCCGAACATTTCATAAAAAATGTCGATAGAGTTTCATAAAGATAACAGCTTGGCATTGTTAGGATGATTTTGCTTAAACCTTCTGCGGTAACAATAATTTGTCACTAAGGTTTTGCTAACAAACCATCGACATTTTTTACCCTTTGGGCGAGCCGATCTCACCGCATCCGCTGTGTTGTAGCCCACTCGCGGTAACAGAACTACAGCGTCGCGGGCTACGCCTTGCGGCTACGGCGACTTCGGCTCGTGAAATATCCGGGCTAATGATTGAAACCCCCTCTTTTTATAGAAGATTGTGTCTTTCTTGTAAAGATGTTTTATGCCATGTGCTTCTCAGGATGATCACGACAGGGAAACTCCCTGATGTGAAGCCTCCCCGCCGTTTTTTAAAAAAATCTCTTGACAAAATAATTAATAACAATTATTTTTTATATTTTGTGAAAAGTTAGCTAATTGTAAAGCTAATCCCCCATCTGGTATAAGCTTCCAAATGAGGGGTTTTTTATTTTCTGTAAAAGGAAAAGTCTGTAAATGACAACCAGTTCGGTCAAAGGAAACAGCACCATGAAAAACGACATTCAGAAAGTAAGAAACATCGGTATAAGCGCACATATTGATGCGGGTAAAACGACGCTTACCGAGCGAATCCTTTACTACACCAGACGAATACATGCCATTCACGACGTCAAAGGAAAAGATGGTGTCGGGGCAACAATGGACTTTATGGAACTTGAGAAGGAGCGTGGTATCACCATAACCTCTGCTGCCACCTACTGTGAATGGCAGGGTCATGAAATCAACATCATCGATACGCCCGGCCATGTCGATTTTACAATAGAGGTTGAACGATCTCTCAGAGTACTTGACGGAGGCATACTGGTTCTGTGTTCTGTCGGTGGCGTTCAGTCCCAGTCCATCACTGTTGACCAGCAGATGGCCAGGTACAAAGTGCCGTGTATCGCTTTTATCAACAAGTGCGACCGAAGTGGGGCAAACCCCGCCCGGGTCATTGATCAGCTTAAGGAAAAACTGGGGCACAATGCCGTGGCCGTGCAGATTCCCATTGGGCTGGAGGCAGATTTCAATGGGGTTGTGGATCTTGTCTCCATGAAAGCGATCTATTTTGATGGCGATAACGGAGAACATTTACGGATTGAGCCCATACCACAGGATCTTCTTTCTGAAGCCATGCAACGCCGTGAGGTACTGATCGATGCCGCTTCGATGTTTTCAGATGAACTAACAGAGGCGGCCCTTGAAGGTGAAGTCACGGAAGATCTGCTCCTTCAGGCCATACGCAAGGCAACACTTACCCGTGAAATGACGCCGGTCTTTATGGGATCCGCTTACAAAAACAAGGGCGTCCAGCCTCTCCTTGACGCCGTGACAAAATTGCTGCCCTGCCCGTCTGACATTGAAAACCAGGCACTTGACACGGACAACGACGAAGTACCGGTCACCCTTTCTTGTGATCCGCAAAAACCCCTTGTTGCCTTTGCCTTCAAACTGGAAGACGGTCCGTATGGCCAGCTCACATACATACGGGTATATCAGGGAACACTTGCCAAGGGGGACACGATCGTCAATGTCCGTACCGGAAAAAAGGTCAAGGTCGGCAGGGTTGTTCGAATGCATGCAGCCCAGATGGAAGATATCGAGGTCATGCCTTCAGGATATATCGGGGCCCTTTTTGGTATCGACTGTGCTTCCGGGGATACTTTTGTGTCTCCTGGTATCGGCCTGACCATGACATCCATGCATGTGCCGGATCCTGTCATCTCCCTGGCGATTATCCCTAAGGATCACAAAGCCGAGGTCAATATATCCAAGGCCCTTGCCCGCTTTACCAAGGAGGATCCTACTTTCAAGGCGTATGTCAATGATCAGACCGGGGATACGATTATCTCTGGCATGGGAGAACTGCACCTTGAGGTCTACCTGGAGCGGATGCGTCGAGAATACAACGCCGAGGTAACGACCGGCATGCCTCGAGTGGCCTACAGGGAGACAATCACTAATCGGGCTGAATTCAACTATACACATAAAAAACAGACCGGTGGCGCCGGCCAGTTCGCCCGGGTAGCCGGTTACATGGAACCCATCACCGAAGAAGATTTCGTATTTGAAAGCAAGATCGTTGGCGGTGCTATTCCAACCCAGTTCATCCCCGCATGTGAAAAGGGTTTTAGAAAATGCCTTGCAAAGGGGCCTAAAATGGAATTCCCTGTGACCGGCATCAAGGTGGTCATCAATGATGGATCCTCACATCCTGTTGACTCTTCTGATATGGCATTCCAGGCGGCCGCCCGCGGCGCATTTCTTGAAGGCTACGCCAAGGCCAAGCCGGTTATTCATGAGCCCATCATGAAAGTCGTCGTGGAAACGCCGGTAGAGTTTCAGGGTACCGTCATGGGCACCTTGAATCAGCGCAGGGGCATGATTGTAGGTACACAGGATGAAGGCCACATGTGTGTTATTGAAGCCCAGGTTCCCCTTGCAGAAATGTTCGGCTATTCAACGGTTCTAAGATCAGCGACTCAGGGCAAGGCCCAGTTTACCATGGAGTTCGCCACTTACAGACAGGTCCCGAAGGGGGTCGCTGATGAACTGATCAAGAAGGCCGCAGAAGAAAAAAAGAATGTTGCATAAAAAAATCCGAGTTCCGAGTTCCGAGTCTTGAGTTCCGAGTTGGAGGCGGGTCATGGCGAGAATTGAAAGATTCGAGGATACCGACGAATCCGGAACCCGACACAAAGCGCATATTTCGGCGCAGGCTCCACTTCGTGTCAAGCCGTCAAGGCACAACCTTGCGCCAAACTCGGAACTCGAAACCCGAGGCCCGAAACCCGACCCGGCGCGGGTCATTTATCTTAAAAAAAGGAACTTCAACATGTTTAAAAAAGACCTTATCCTCCGCAACCCCTTGAGGCTCATGGGACATGAAACCGAAGACATCCTCCCCAAAGGAGGATTTGGTGCTGTCCTGGCACGCGCTGGTGTGGGCAAAACAGCTTTCCTGGTTCAGCTTGCCTTTAACAGCCTGCTCAGGAACAAGAATGTGCTGCATATCAGCCTGGATGACCCTGTAAAAAAGGTTTGTCTTTGGTACGAAGAGGTTTTCCGAAACATTGCACATCAATACAATGTTAAACAGACAGATCAGCTCTGGGAGGCCATCCTGCCATATAGGTTCATCATGACTTTCAAGGTCGAGGGTTTTAGCGTGCCCAAGCTCGAAGAAAGGCTAACCGACCTTACAGAACAGGGCATATTCCTCCCCCATATGATCCTGATTGATGGACTCCCTTTTGATGAAACGGTCAGAAAGCCCCTTTCCGATTTGAAAACGCTTGCAATAAACCATTCAATGCATGTCTGGTTTGCCGTACGCATCCACCGGCATGAAAGGCCAGGCCCGGACGGCATGCCGGCCCCACTTTTGCAAGTTGCCGATCTGTTTGAGGTTGCAATACAGCTCCAGCCCGTAGGAAAAGAGATCCATGTAAGGGGTTTAAAGGGGGGAACAGCGCCTTCAGATCACCCTGCATTGCTGCTGGACCCTTCAACCATGCTGATTAAAGATAAAGGATAAATCGAGCGGCATGGGCTCGCGGCCCACGTCTTTATCATCCTTGGGGGAGTCCCAGGTCGAGACAGGCGAAACAGATGTGTTACCTAACCCGGATATTTCACGAGCCGAGGTCGCCTTGCGGATAAGGAGCACGCCCGTTTTGATACGGCTATCCATCTCTTTTACAGTCTTTACAAGCCCATGCCAAAAAAAGATCACGTAGACGTTGTCGTCAAGATTGTTCCTCTTTATCAGTTCGACAACCCCCCCTTCCGTCCCTTCTTCCTTCAACTCAATGACTAGCTTCACCTTGTCGCCGATCAAGTCGATGACTTCCTGAAGCGTGGGTATTGTCTCCCCTTTGCCCGCATCAAGATTTTTCATCTCTTTAAGGGCATAACTGCGAGAGCTTTGCAGAACTTCTTTGAGCGGCCATCATGAACTTTTTGGGGACCCATCCGGGCGAAGCAAACGGCCCACGCCAGTGGGCAAATCCTAAACTGTTTGAGGCCCTTGGGCCGAGTTT
>QMMN01000120.1 GCA_003647275.1 Deltaproteobacteria bacterium | reverse complement strand
CTAGAAAGCGTTGTAGCGTTATTTATGTAGCACTGCAGAGCAGATTGGATATCCAATACGGTTCCTCTATAGCTTTATCGTTCTCTCCATCTTTCTCCTCCACTACCTTCTTTGGATCAACACCCAAAGCAACAACAACGTAGTAATAACCACCAAAATATGTAACGATATCGTACTTGCTGAACATCTGAGCCCACCTCATCACTAGATTATGACCCCCATAAAGATGTAGTTGAAGTCGTCTGGAGACTTAATTTTTAGATAGCCGTTCTTCTCGACAAACATCAGCTCATCACCTGTCTGCGGCTCTACCATAGCGATTCCAAATCCATACTTCTCCAATCCATACCCATAGTCCTTAAGTACAAACAGGTGCCAAGCATGACCTACGCAGACACCTTCGTAGCACAGAAAACCCCACGCAAAGCCAAAGGAGTTGTACTGGTAGTTGAAGTACTCCATAGCCTTCACCTTCATGTGCATAGCGAAGTCATCGCAGTCGTAGACATCTAGCTTGTAGTGTAGATTAGGCAGCACGTTGTTTACCCAATGCGACAGGAAGCCATCCATCTCCTGCTTTGTAATCGGATAGTAGTACTCGTCCGTTATAAACGAGTTGATGAGAAACAGAAGATTAGACCACGAATCTGGCCTCTCGTGGAACTGCCGAATATATATTTCGAAAAGCGAATCAGCCAGCCTGTCCCATCTAACCGACATCTACACCACCGAAAACAGTATGTCCGCAAGCAGATATCCGTACATAAACTCTATAAAATCACCCAATTTTTTCGTTGGTTCGTCGCGGTCGAGCATCTGGTACCACATGTATACAATAGCCAGCACCCACCCCAGCGGCATACATATCAGTGCAAGCACCTTCGACACGAAGCCGAGAACAACGTGGATAACCGACGTAGCACCGTCGAAAACGACGCGTTTAAACATGGATACCACCTAAAAAAGATGTGTTTTGTTTATGCAACACGTCTTGTTGTGGCACCGGGTGTACCGCCCGCTCCTCCCCCTCCTCCTCCAGCGAAGAGCAGTATGAACAGTATGAACAGCAATAGCCAGAACCACGGCTGCTGCCATATCGGCTTCGCCGCAGGTACCGCGTACTCGTATGTAGCGGTGGCCTCGCTAGCCTCGTAAAGCTCGTCACCCGGGAACCTCGCCTTGTAGTAGTACCTCCCCGGTTCCGTTACCTCGTCTATCAGCGAAGCCTGACCATTTGAATCGGTTATCGCGATTCCGATAAGGGTATAGTTTACACCGTCGGTAGATCTGTAGAACTCTATCGTCCTGGAAGGAAGAGGGTTTCCGCTGGTATCCGTAAGCGTTGCAATCAGTTTAAGGGACACCATGTTTCCACCCATAAAAACGTTTTTGTAGCAAGATATATATCTAATGTAAAAGCTAGAGCGGTCTTACCTCCAACGTTAGCTTCGTCGGTATCTTACCAACCCTCACAACCGCGTAGCCACCTATGTTGAGCTGCTGCGGTGCTTCTACTCTTGCAACCGCGTACCCTCCGAGATTGAGCTGCTGCTGCTGCACTTGCTGGATCTCTGCCGTTGCATATCCGCCTAGATTAAGCGACATAGTGTACCACCTTTACGGCGGTACTATGATAACAACGGTCTTTCCTACAAACTGCGATAGATCAACACATCCTTCGCTATCGGTCGTTAGCTGTGTTACTGACTTTAATAGTCCATACAATTTCTGTACATCTCTACTGCATTGTTGCCCATATGGTTCTGATACATATACCGTCTTGTTGGTCACAGGGTTACCTGCCTGATCCTTTATACATGCCTTTGTACCGTTTACCACCACAGCATAGTATACATCCGCTAGAAACTCCTTGATATCGCCATTACCTCTAAACGGATGTGTACATATCACCACACCATCACTAAACCTATCTAGCCAACCACACTTCTCTGGTAGGCTAAACGTCGCTTCAAGACCATTGACAGGATCCACAACATATATCTCTAGCGACTCGTTGTTGAATATAACAACCTTGTCACCCACAGCAAGTAGACTGAGCTGTTCCCCATTCGATGGTGCAGACTTACCAGTATCAACATCTTTGGCTAGGGACAGATCGCTTATATTGAAGAACTTTACACCTATCGTGTTGTTTGCAGTCTTATACAAGGCTACAACATAGTTAGGTGCTCTAACTATAAACCATCCCGATATATCAGTTGGTGAAGTCTGCATCGTTGTTAGATCAAGTACGTCATTTCTTCCAGTAGATGGATTTGCCACCAGCACTCTATCCTCATCAACTGGACTAATCCAATCATAGCCATCTAAACGGTTCGGTATAGCATCTATCGACGACGCATTGAGAACGTTTTCAAACGTATCGTAGTATATCCTATTCTCTGGATGAACACCTATCATAAGTATGTTATGCTTAGGATTGTAGTACGGTCTAGCCCTCGGACTTGAAAACGATTGTGAGTGCTCAAGCTCCTTTAGAACCCTAGGACTGCTAGGATCGCTCACATCGATAATAGCAATCTTTGGATACCCTTGATCACCAGCAGTATACCTGTACCCACCTATAACCAGAATCTTCTTTGCGGGATCGTAGGTAGTCTCCATTCCTACAAAGTCCGTACACTCCCTACCCAGCGCATTCACGTGCGTTAGCTGGCCAGCCTCGATATCAGCCCTCTTCATGAGCCAATGATGGAAGATGTTGGGCAGCGATGTACAACCATACTCGTCGCTGCCGTAGTTGAATTCATGATACCATCCAATATATATCCAGTCCTCTGGAAGACCGTGCAGTACATGTATACCCGACGATATTTCAACATCACCAAGAGTAGTTATAGACACAAGTTTCTGGATCGAAACCATAACTTCACCTACCCACTACAACTATCTTTCCTCCGGATTTAAAAGCTTCTCTTCAATGCGCCTAACCCTGTATTCAAGCTGAACAAGCTTATATAAAATGATTAGCAATATACCGATCGTAGAAGCATCTATAGTAATCGTTATCCCATCCATTCTACTCACCTCGAACTTAGCAGAACACCTATTGCAAACCCAGCAACGCCCGCCGTCGCTATCCAAGGCATCATCTCGCTCCTAGCCTTGTTGTATCCCTCGCTGTACGCCTTGTTCACCATATCTTCGAGCTCAGACATAGCCTTCTTAGCTTCACCTATAATTGAATCGACATACGCTAGAATGGTGTTCTTCTCGTCTTCAGTTATCTTACCCTGGCTAACCAACTGATCTAAATATGCTTCAAGATCCATTCTTGTCTGATCTATTTTGCTCTCGGCTTCGATTCTAACGTTTCTGGCTTGCTGTGTGATAGTCGTCGGTGCTTCCCTCATCTCTGACGTAAATATCGATATCACGCCACATGCAATCGACAACCCCGACACTATCAACGTCCACGACAGGGGTAACGACACTCCTAGAGTACCCATCAACAATAACGCACCCGCTATGATGGCTCCTACGCCGGTTATGATCTTGATAACGCCGAAGAGGTCTAGAGGTGACGCTAGGTCTACATGTGTTGTCACATCTATGTACACGTAGAAATCGTCGTATGCTACAGATATCGCTACAGGTGTAAACCTCCTGTCCTCGTAGAAGAACTTCAGCATCCTTACAGCTCCTACAATAGATGCTAAATCCGGCACCTTATATATCACGTTTGCTACACTAGAATCCTCTATGTTGTTAGCAAACATACTGGCCAGTGTCCTGCTTATGGTGAAGCTAAGCTTTATCAGAGCCGACCTACCGACAAAGGTCTTCAGCTCGCCGTCGAAGACTACCAGCTTACCTTTCTTCCACGCTATCACAATACAGCTCCCGTCTCTAGGCATACCCATGTACGTTGCTTTAACTTTCGCTGCAAACCCCGCCTTACTTATGTACCAGATCTCGTACTCATCGTCAAGCTCATACTTGTCGCTGTCCGGTATGTAGATGATATGCGTTTCGTAGTACTCATAGATGTTTCCGCTCCCATCCTCGACTATGATCTGACCTATTATAATCGTGTTATAGCCCGGCGTATCGAAGGTAAGGTTCAGCTCGAACGGATCGCTAGTAATATCAACCGTCTTCTCCCCTATCACACTCCTCGTAACATAGTCGATAGACCTTACCCTAAGCTTCCTCCCGCCGTGACCAACAACCTTGGTAGGTATAATAGGACACGTAGCCGATATCAAGACACGCGGAAAATCCCTCACGATAATCATGTCTACCCCCAAAGAATACAAACGAAAAATAGATAAAAAATATTGCTTCTCGTAAAACAGGGCTAAGCCTAGAGCGGCTGTACCTGCAGACTCAGTTTTGTCTTCGCCTTGATGACCTGGTTCGT
>QMMN01000119.1 GCA_003647275.1 Deltaproteobacteria bacterium | reverse complement strand
CCGTATGATAATGCGTATGGGGCATCATGCCACATATGCGCTCACCCTTAAGGAGGGGCTCAAGGAGGCGGCCTCTGAAGCATTTGATGTTGTCTTTCTGGATGTACGCTTGCCCGATGGAAACGGACTGGATGCCTTGCCAAGGATTCGGGAGACGACATCCGCTCCCGAGGTGATCATTATCACAGGCGAAGGCGATCCTGATGGCGCCGAACTTGCAATTAAAAGTGGTGCGTGGGACTATGTTGAAAAGCCACTTTTGGTCGAAGCGATGACTCTGTCACTCGTTCGCTCGCTCCAATACCGGGAGGAAAAGAAGGCCAGAAAGCCACCAGTGGCCTTAAAACGGGAAGGTATTGTTGGACACAGTCCCCAGGTGAAAGCCTGTCTTGACCTTCTGGCCCAGGCGGCAAACAGTGATGCCAGTGTTCTCATCACGGGTGAAACCGGCACGGGCAAAGAACTCTTTGCCCGTGCCATCCATGACAACAGCCCCCGTGCCAACAAGAATTTTGTGGTGGTCGATTGTGCAGCATTACCCGATACACTCGTTGAAAGCATGCTTTTCGGGCATGAAAAGGGGGCTTTTACAGGGGCAGACAAGGCCCAGGAAGGCCTGGTCAAGCAGGCAGATGGTGGGACGCTCTTTCTTGATGAGGCAGGTGAACTCCCCATGCCCATTCAGAAAGCCTTTCTTCGGGTCCTTCAGGAGCGGCGTTTTCGCCCCATAGGCGGCAAGCGAGAAGCAGAGAGTAACTTTAGGGTTGTGGCGGCAACCAATCGGAATCTGGATGAAATGGTACAACACGGGCAGTTTAGGAGAGACCTACTATTTCGCCTTCGGACCTTTGCCATTGAACTGCCTCCACTGAGGGAGCGTCGAGAAGATATCAGAGAATTGGCCTTGCACTATATAGCAAAACTTAACCATCGTCATGGTACAGGGACAAAGGGGGTCTCTCCTGAATTTTTAGACGCACTCACTGCATATGACTGGCCGGGAAATGTGCGGGAATTGTTTAATACCTTGGAGAGGGTACTGGCCTCAGCACGCCACAACCCGACCCTGTTTCCCAAGCATTTGCCGACCCACATACGCATTCAGGCTGTACGAGACTCGATTGGTAAAGAGGCTCGAGCTCAAGGGAGCGCAAAGGCGAGTGCCGATCCTTCCGGTATGCTTCCATCGCTGCGGGATTTTCGAATGGCTGCTGCTACTGAAGCGGAAAGACAATATTTGCAACATCTAGTATCGCTCACCAGTGAAAACGTCAAAGAAGCCTGTCGGATATCAAAGTTGTCCCGGTCTCGTTTTTATGAGCTCCTGAAAAAGCACAAGATATCCATTCCCGGCTAAGCCCCATCCTGTTGCCTTCCCAAGATCCTATGAAACAGGCGTCTGTCCGATTTTTTCGAACCCAGTCCGATTTTTTCGAACTCTGTCCGATTTTTTCGAACCGATCCTCGCGGTAGATAGCCCTTCCATTTTATGCTTACCTTCTTTAAGCCCATAAAGTCATACATGTTTTTTCGATGTGCACCCAGCACAAGTCTTGGCACAGCTTTTGCCATTTACCGTTGGTCATCTGAAATCGAATATCCTGTTGAGATAGCCAAAAGCAGGAAGGCGTATGATGAATTTGCTGCTCTATGCAACGATAACAGACGGCGCTGGAGCGCGACTTCAGAGGGTGGTTGAGGGGCTGGTTCCGCGGGAAAAGACAAAGATTTGCCGAACGATCGAGAGTCTGACCCGCAGGCTTCGCCAACCCTCACATGATTTGTCCATTGCTGTTCTTTTAGCGACCAACCAGAAAGAGCTTTTTGACCTTCTTTCACTTCGTGATTTGTTTGCTGATATTCGGATTATACTCGTGCTACCCGACAAAAAACGCGACACGATTGCAAAAGGACATAGCTTGCAGCCACGTTTTTTGACCTATGCTGACAGCAATTTTGCAGCGGTGGCCGCCGTCCTGAGCAAGATGCTTGGAAACAACTATCTTCGGAAAATAGCAGCAGGAAAAGGAGATGATTTATAACAGGAAAAGGCACTATTTAGCAGCAAAACCTATTATGCAAGGCATGTTCTGTTTTACTTAAGCAGGGGAGGCATAAAAGAGCTTACATACAACAGACAATAAAGAAGGAGGTGAACAAAGGATGACAGAACAAGTTGAAACAATGGATCAGGCAGTAAAGGCCATGGGAGAGAGGGAAGGGAAATACCTGACTTTTACGTTGGCCAACGAAGAGTACGGTATTGGTATTTTGAAGATCAAGGAGATCATCGGGATGATGCCGATCACTCCAGTGCCCCAGACACCGGAGTTTGTCAAGGGCGTGATCAATTTAAGAGGCAAGGTGATCCCTGTGGTCGACCTGAGGCTGAGGTTCGGGATGGAGGAAATTGAGTATACGGAGCGTACCTGCATTATCGTAGTGGAGATTGCAGGCCAGGCCGGCACCGTGCTGATCGGTATCGTGGTCGATTCGGTGTCCGAAGTACTAAACATCAAGGGCGAAGACATCGAGGATACGCCGACATTCGGCACCAAGCTGAACACAGATTACATCCTCGGCATGGCCAAGATGGAAGGAGGGGTAAAGATCCTGCTCGATATTGATCGGGTGCTGACCGGAGAAGAGATATCCCTGGTGGGTCAGGTCAAGAAAAATGTGGATTCCTTACCACAGGAGGAAGATGTTCAGCAAGGGAATTCTTAAAATTTAGACGGTTAGAACTGAAAGGAGGAGTTACGATGAAAATGACGATTGGAAGAAAGATCATCCTGGGCTTTGTAGCCATGATTGTTCTTATTAGTATGGCCGGGGTGTCAGGTTATTTCAGTGTCAAAAAATTAAATAATCTGATCGGGATTATGGGAGATGATGTGGATGACATTGTTAAAGTGGAGATGCCTATTGTTGAAGCCGCGCTGCATGGCGAGATCGCGGCGATCAGCGCCAGTGATACTTTGGCTGAGTATCTTATAGAGGTTGAATTTGGCAAACTGCCGGAGATAGAGAAGAGATTTAACGAATTCGAAAAAACTTTCAATAAGAATGCTGAATTCCTGATGAAAGTGCACAACAAGGAACTGGTGGCCCTTGTCAAAGAGGCGAACGATTACCATTCACTGTTTCACGAAGCCGCAAGGGATGTGATGGCACATCACAAGAAAGCACTTCAGGAAAGCAAACACGAACTCACGGCAGAGGACAAAGTCGCCCTAGGATTTTTAGAAAAAGCCCATCAATATATGGAAAAAACGGACAGGACTCTGGAGGAGATTGAAAGACTGACTAATGAGGTTATGGAAAAAGAAATGGAGGAAGCTGATGCATCCGGAGAGGAGGCCAAGTCAGTGGCATCAACCGTGGAGGGCCTGTTACTAGTTGTTTTAATCGGAGGCATTCTTATCGGAATAGGTTTGTCCTTTTTTATCACAAGAGGGATCAATCGAGTACTAAACAGAATCTCTGAATCCCTGTCCGAATGTGCTGACCAGGTAGCCGCTGCCTCTGGTCAGGTATCATCTGCCAGTCAGTCCTTGGCCGAAGGGGCAGCCGAGCAGGCAGCAGGGATAGAAGAGACGTCTTCTTCAATAGAGGAGATGGCCTCCATGACCAAGCAGAATGCCGACAATGCCAATCAGGCAAATAGCCTGATGACAGAGACCTCGCGTGTAGTTGAACAGGCCAATGCCTCTATGACCGAGTTGATCGGTTCAATGCAAGAGATATCTACGGCAAGCGAAGAGACCTCCAAGATCATCAAGACGATTGATGAGATCGCCTTTCAGACGAATCTTCTGGCTTTAAATGCGGCGGTTGAGGCAGCCCGGGCTGGTGAGGCAGGTGCCGGATTTGCGGTCGTAGCCGAAGAGGTCAGGAACCTTGCCATGCGCTCGGCCGAGGCAGCCAAGAACACAGCGGTTATGATCGAAGATACGCTGAAAAAGGTCAAAGGTGGTTCGGATGTTGTGACAAAGACCAATGAGGCATTCTCCAAGGTGGCAGATGGTGCAAAGAAAGTAGGTGAGCTGGTCGGTGAGATCACTGCGGCCTCCCAGGAGCAGGCCCAGGGGATTGAGCAGGTGAACAAGGCCGTGGCCGAGATGGACAAGGTGACCCAGCAGAACGCAGCCAATGCCGAGGAGTCTGCTTCTGCCTCTGAGGAGTTGAATGCCCAGGCCGAGCAGATGAAGGGAGTTGTAGGAGAGTTGGTAGCCTTGGTGGGCGGAAGTGGAAGCAAATCAGACGGCAGGCAGTACAGAGAAAGCACACAGCAAAAGACACTCGGGGCCGGTGGCGTAATCCGAAAGGCCCTTGCAGCGCCGACAAAAAAGACCAAGGCCAAACAAGTAGCTGCTCCTGTGACAAAAGAAGTTAAACCT
>QMMN01000118.1 GCA_003647275.1 Deltaproteobacteria bacterium | reverse complement strand
GTTTCCGTTCTTGAACTCCTCGACCTTCAGCCTGATGTATTCGGCATCAATCGTCAGTATCGCCTCGTCGTCCCTCGCCGCGCGCAGCACCTCGTCTATCCGATGACACTCGTCGAAGTAGTAACAGCGTACCAGTTCCGCGAATATATCAAGCAGACGGTCGAGCTTACGGTGTACGACCCCCATGCTGCCCCCCGTCCCTTCTATTGCTTCTCGGGGTTAATATCGTCGCGGTTCGTCGCACGAAACAGGTACACCTTCTCGAAGTACGTGAAGACGATGTCGATGTCGTGCGGGAGCCTGACGTGCTTCGACGTAACGACGATCATCTTCCGCTCGGCGTAGAACCTCAAAACGCGGTCTATCTCGTCTGACGTCATACGTAGACCGAGCTTATATCGTAGCGTCTCGATACGTACCTTGCGGCGGTTACGGCATAGGATGCGCGCTATCCAAAAGTAGGGTTCGTCGCGGACGACCACGATACGCACGCAGACACCCGGGAAAAACGTTGGACGGTGTTACGTAAAAAGATCGTGGGCGGTTCGAGCTAGATGTAGCGGCGCGCCCTAAGGTACTCCGTGACGCGGTGTATATCGTACGCCAGCACGTCGTGGTGCTTGTTCTCGAAGTGCACTATCCACGCACCGACGTCGTTCCTACCCACGTGCCTGCACAGGCGGCATATCCGCACACCGACGAAGTTATCGACGCGCGTAGGCACGAGCCTGAGCGCGGCGTCGATTATAGCGAGCGTCAGACGTATGTATCCCGGCCTCGACCGGTCGATCGGCAGCCGGCGCACGATGTTCTTCAGCGTCGTCGGCGACATCATGTAGCGCTCGGCGCAGCGGCGGTAGTTGAACCCCTCGAAGTAGCACCGAATCGCTTTCAACCTCTGCATGTCGTCGATGTATTTGAGGACGACGAAGTATCGTATCAAGGCGTGGAGGTCGTTCAGCATGCTACGTACCCCTCGACGAGCTTTTGTGCCACCTCGATCACGTCCGGGTCGTCCGGCGTCCTCTCGAAGAGCACGGCGAGGGCCTTCGCCACGCGCTTGACGTGCCGCCGGAACCTACCCTTGAACCTCGAATCCACGACGTGATCCGGCGGGTCGTTGAGCTCGGCGTACTTCATCTGGAGGTACTTGACCGCGCCGCGCAGCACGCTCGGGCGCACTATCGTCGGTAGCACGCTGCGCTGAATCTCGTCGGCGACGTCCTTGTGCACGCTGACGGCGACGGTTATACGCTCGTTGAAGGCGAGGGCGCCGGGCCTCCCGACGATCGCCTCGATGACGCTCATGACCACCTCGCGCGGGTGGGCCGGCGTCAGCCCGACGTTTCCGCTGAGGTAGACCGGTATCGGGTTGTAGACCTTGATCTGCTTCTCGCCGCCCTTGCCGCGTATCCACAGGCCCTGCTCCATACCCGTCAGCATCGCTTCTATCGCCTGCCTCAGGTCTTCGCGCTTCGTCGTTCCGCGCGTCCACTTATCGATCTCGTCGAGCCATACTCCGCGCGCCCCGGCGATCGTCGATTTGCCGGTTCGCGCGTCGCCGATCAGCGTCGCCACGCTCGGCGGCTCGGTGAAGTACAGCCAGTTGAGCGTGAACGAGTACATCGTTGCGACGGTCGATTTGCCGGTTCCGGGTATCGTCAGCTCGATCGTGTGTATCGGTTCCGTCGCTACGAGCGGTATTATCCTAGCGACGAGCGTCGATTTCGCGTCCTCGGACAGCACCTTCGGGTTGTAGCGGAGCAGCAGGAGCATAGCGTTGAGTATCGGATCGTCGTGGCCGGCGCCGCGCAGCTTCTCGACGAGCCACTTGAACGACTCGACGTCTTCGTCTATCTTGAGCCACGCGATCTTGCGGATGAACCATCCGTAGATGGTTCCGTTCTTGGTCTTCTTTATCGGTCGGCGCTCGGCGGTCGCGATGAACCAAGACGATAGCTTTTCGTACCACTGCTCCGGCGTCGTCTTAACGAACTCGGTTCTCGGCATGACCCAGTAGAACGTTCCCACGGGTAGCGTCAGCTTGATCCACACCTCGTCCTCCTTCGCGACGGCGCCGAACGCCAGCGGGCGGCCCATGATCGTGACCTTGCCCTTGACGCTCGCCAGCTCGAAGTACGTCCTATCGTTTCCGGTTCGGTACGCCCTCGCGACCTTCTCGGGATCGAGCTTTATCGAGGCGAGTATCTCGATCGGAACCTTGTAGCGCAGCGACACAACGCGCAGCCTGGGATCGACCTTGATGAACGGAACGACGGGTTCGAGCGTTTTCCTCGCCTCGGGTTTGGGTTGGGTTTCGGGCCCGGACGCCATACGTCTCATCCGGTACTAATTCCGTACTAACCGGGGTAATAAACCCTACGCATCAATAACGGATGGAAAAAGGGTCATCGACCGTACGCGACGTCGAACGAGTACGCCACGACGGTCGGAACGTCCTCGATTTCGCGGAACATGTCGTCGATGATACGTGTAAGCGCGTCGTCGAATACCGCCGCGAATATCCCGTACGACTCAGCGACGAGGCGCGATTTCATTATTAGCTTCACCCTCATGCGATGTCTTCCGGCGATAGCCCTGGCGACGAGCGTGTTCATATCATCGTTGGCGATCTCGGAAAGGATGTAAAACTCGCGGTCGTACTTCATCGCGTCCTCACCTTCTCCTCGATGCGCTTCATCGCCTCGTTCAGCTCGTTTATCACCTCCATCGCTATCTCGCGGTCGATGTCCTTCTTCACGGCGATGAGCGTCTCCACGGCGATGCGGGCGATCACCAGCCTCGTCACGGCACGTCGTACGACCTTCTCCGGATTCGTCCTCGGGCGTTCCGTCAGCGTCGATATCGTTTCGCGGATCATACGGCTGATTTCGTAGAGGAACTGGTTCTGATCGACCTCGGCGAATATCCACTTCGGTACATCGATGCAGATCTGCATGGTTACACCCGCTTCTCTATACGCAATACATAGACGTACACGTCGTTGTCGTTTATACGCTTCGTCGTCCGGAGGAGCGCCTCATAGTGGTAGGCACCCGCGTCGCCCGCGACGGCGCGCGGTGCGGTGCCGCGTTCGAGGATCGTCAGCTTGATGTCGTCGGCGACCGTCTTCGCTATCAGCAGCTTATCGCGGTCGAGGCGCTTACCGATGCTGTAGGCGACGTCTCCGTCCTTATAACGCACGACAACGATCGTGACGTGCTCGACGCTCATAGCACCTCGACCTCGTCACCGATTTCCTCGCCTTCGGTCTCCTCCTCCGTTTCTCCCTCTTCCTCCTCTACGACCCGCACCCTTTTTGCTTTCGCCTTCGTCTTCGACGTCTTCGCCTTTCCGAGCTTCGCGTCCCAATACTTCGACCAATCCACGTCATCGCCGAGCCTTCGAGCGATTTCGCAGAGCATTACGCAGCCCGCGAAAAACTTCTCGGCCTTCTCGGGCGCTATCGTTATCGCCTTCTCGCCCCACCGAATCATTATCTTTCCGTCCGACGTGATGTTCACGCTGAGGATGCCGTGGTCGCGCGTCTTGATCATCGGGTTGCGGTTCATTACGAGCTCGAAGAGCGCGTCCGCCACCGTCTCGTCACCCCAGCAGGTCTTCGATCAGCTCGTACGCGTTTCGATGTATCGCCTCCTCGGGCTCGACGAGCGCCGGGACGCCGTGCATGAAACGCATATGGTCGTCGAGCTCCTCGAGCGTCCTCGCCCGGGCGCCGCATATCGGGCATTTATACGGATAGATCAGGGATTGGGTCTGGATCTCGTCTTCTCGGAACCGGGGATTGAGTACGGGTCTCGACCTCATGCGTCCCGCCCGATCTAATTTCGTACTAACCGGGGTAAAAAACCCTTCGGTTCGTAAACGGATTGACGCGGGGTATTAGAAAGGATAAAAAGGAATTTGGTAGGAGGGGGATCCAGACGGGACGACGGACGTTCAGCCGAGTTCGAGGATCTTCTGGGCGATCTCCTTGGCGACCTTCAATGGTATCCGCATCAGCGACTTCGCGTAGTTACCGCTCGGCACGACCTTGGCGATGTACACGTACTTCGTACCGACCTCATCCTCCTTGATACCGATCTCGTACTTGAAGCCCTTCTCGCCCTGCACCTGCGCGATGAACTGCACGCCCATTCGCTCGTACCACGGCGGGAAGGTCTTCGCCTCGCTCATCGTCCGCACCCGGGATATTCGTAGAACGGGCGCGGTAAAAAGGTCGCGGGGCGTCGGCGCTAATATGTTACCCTATCCCTTATACGCTCCACCAACGCAAGGACTTGGCGCTTCGCCTCCTCGACGCACGCCGCGTACGCCGACCCGACCGTCGGGTCGCAGCGCTTGACGATACGGATGCAACTGGCGATACAGACGTATCGAACCGTCGACCTGTACTGGCGGCACACGTCGCTGCACAGGTGCTTGTATCGACGCACGTGCTTGACGACGGCGAGGGGCAGCCATTTCATCACTCTATCACCTCGTTCGTCGGTATGCGTATGCGTCTGACGCAGAACCGTCCGACGCACGCCTCGGTGAACCGGTACCCTCGTTTGCGCCGTATCGGACGCACGTCCGTGGGTATGGTGTAGACCGAGCAGTGTATCATCGTATCGACGTCCTCTCTGAAGCCGTGCGCCTTAGCCCTTTCCATCAGTACGCGGTGCCACAGGTACGCCGCTATCACCGCCGGCAGCGACCGCTTCGGCGCGCCG
>QMMN01000117.1 GCA_003647275.1 Deltaproteobacteria bacterium | reverse complement strand
TCGTTACAATCAATTTTCCGCCAGTCTTGCTCAACGAGTTGTGCGTGGCAATAAAGACACCCAGACCGATCGAGTCGATCATTTCCACGCCAGCCAGATCTATGACCAGTTCCTTGAGGCCTTTTTCCACCAAAGATCGCAACTCATTTCTAAACCCCTGCGCCATAGAGGCAACTACATCCGTCCCAGGTTTTACAATGGCCTGATCCCTTTGTTTTGCAATTTTACTCGCGAGAAGTTCTTCACCTATCTTCTTTCTTAAAACTAACTTATTCCCCTTACCATTGTACGCAACGTCCGTACAATAGCTTCTCATGATAGCCAACCCTCGACCGGATTCTGAAGTCAATGCCGGCTCTTTTCCCATATGGAATTGCCAGTCAAATCCACCCCCTTGATCCTCAATTTCGACAATCAGATGGTTGTTTTCCAATCGCAGGCCATATTTAACGATCTTATGTCGATCGCCGCGACTTCCGTGCACCACGGCATTTATCAGGCCTTCGCGCATAGCCAACCGGATGCCAAAAGCCTCTGCCTCAAGCCCCGCGCTGCACAAAAACCTTTTGGTTTCTTCATCGGCCTGATCGATGTTCTCCAGCGTTGAAGAGAAAGACATATTAAGACTACTCGCCCCCCGAGAAACTGTAAATATGTCATCTCTCTTTACCATTGACGAGCAGCTAACAACTAATGACCAAATCCAAATATAGTTATACCTCAACCCCAAGAACCACGATGTCGTCCTCAGGTTTGCAATTTTGGCCAATCATCAGGCGCGTTAATTGTTCTGCGGCTTCCTGGATGGGGACATCCTTGAGGTGAGAACACGCCTCCAGCAGGTCGGGCAGGCATTCGAACCATACCTTCTTCAATGCAGGCCTTTCAATAAGTCCATCGGAATAAAGAAAAAACCGGTCGCCTGTGGTCACCTTGATATCTTGCTGCCCGTAATAGACCTCGTTGAAAATGCCGAGAATATCGCCATCCACTTCTGTGAGCCTCGCCTCACCTTCTTTAGGAAGATAGACGGCCGGTGGATGACCCGCGTTAACGATTGACAGGAGTTTTTTCTTACGGTTCAGTTTGGCATAACAGGCAGTCAGGTATATCCCTTCAGGCAATATCTCCGCCAGGACATCATTAATCATTCTCATGCTTTCCACCGGCTTGTAGATGGGTGTACAGTTTTGTTTTAACAGGGCCTTAACTGCGGCCGTAATGTAGCTAGTTGCTATATTGTGGCCCGACACATCAACCACAAAATATCCAAACATATCATCGGATATTCGGAAAACATCATAAAAATCGCCCCCCGCTTCCAGAAGCGCCGAATAATACACGCTAAAATGTGCTCTCGGAAGCTCCTCCGGCGCTGTTAGCATGGAAGTTTGCGCCTCCTCAAGCTGCTTTAACCTACTCGCCTGGCTTGCAATCAAGGAGTTGGTGGCACGAGACAGCTTCAAGTGGAGTTGAACCCGGGCCAATACCTCCGGTGCTTGAAATGGTTTTGTTATATAATCAACAGCCCCCAAATCAAAACCTGCCAGTTTGGCATCCAATTCGTACCTTCCCGTCAAAAATATGACGGGGATGGATGCAGTTCGGGCATTTTTCTTGAGGTGTGTGATGACTTCAAATCCATCTTCTCCAGGCATCATCACGTCAAGTATAATGAGATCGGGCTGTTCTTCAAAAGCAACCTCTCGTGCCTGGGGTCCGTCACTGGCCGTGATCACCTGGTACCCCTCTTTACGGAGCATTGCCTCCAACAGTTTTACGCTCACGGGGTTGTCATCAACAATGAGTATTGTTAGATTTTGTTTTTCTTCCATGTTGTCCCCGAAGGGCAAGGTTCACCGACCCGTTAAGCAGCTGCGTCGACCGTATTGGTTGAAGCTCCCTGCAGCAAGCTGCAGGGAATCTTCGAAATGTAAGGGAAAAGACCACTTTTTAGATGCGCTCGCTGTGCATTTTCAAACGACCAACAGACCACTTAATGATGTTTGAAAAAAATGTCACAATTTTTATTGCAATTCCGGTGCCAACATTTTATCCCTTTCCTTGGGCAGTCTTGCCCTAATCTATCCTAATTTTCTGAGGCTCTCGGATAGCTGGTCATTTTTTTCTCTCATTGCCTTAACAGCCTCTGTAGCCCCCTCCAGACTTTTTTCCCGGGCCTTCTCTTCAACCGACTTTGCCATTTCGTATATTTCATGCAACCCGAGATTCCCAGAGGCGCCCTTTATGGAATGGGCGGCCTGAACGGCCAGCTGTGTATCCCCTCTGGCAATGGCGGATTGCAATCTGTCCAAATCAGAAGCGCAGGTCTCTACAAAGAGTTCCACCAGTTCCAAAAATTCATCTTCCTCTAAACCTTGGCTTTCAGCTAATTTCCTGAAATTCATACTTCCTCCCTATTAACACCCATCTATTTATTACTATTTATTACCATCAAAAACAACCTCTCTTTTGATGGGTTTCCCTACATAGCCATCCATCCTCGCCTCAAGACATTTTTCCCGGTCAGTTTTTATGCCGGATGCCGTCATGGCTACAATCGAAATGTTGTTAAACCCTTTACCTCTGATGACCTTTGTTGCTTCCATACCGTCCATCTCCGGCATCTGGACGTCCATGAAGATCAGATCAACTTATCCGGGCTGGCCGTAAACTTCTCCACCGCCTCTGTCCCGTTATGGGCGACCTCTACACGATAACCTCCTGTGAGCATCGCCTTGTCCAACTTCTGGCAGACAAAATTGTCCTCTGCCAGCAGAATACATACCGAGCATTTGGCTTTTTCATACAAAGAATACTGAGTGAGGATTGTTTCCACTTTCTTTCTCGGGTCATCATCTTCCCTGTCCCCCAGTAATCGTTTCATCATCTTAAAAAGTTTTCTTCAATGGATAGGCTTGGATAAGAACCCGTTGAAGCCTGCTTCCAAGCAGTCTTTTGCTATGCCAGCCGAGGAGGAGGCTGGTCAAGTCCCTGGCTGTCCAGCAGAGAGAGATTCAACAGGACCATGTCAATATCTCCTCCGACTAGGCGCTCAAGCCCTGTCAATAGTCGATCAGCCTCCTCCAGTTCAAACGAAGCGCCCCTCCCCTCAGCCAGCATCTTCCAGATCAGCTGAGCGTCTTCGGGATTGTCTTTAGCCACCAAGATCGAAAGGCGCGCTCTGTCCCGTCTTTTCTCTCTAATGGTGTGCAAGGACCTCTTTTGTAAGGAGTACTGCTCATATGTTTTGGAACCAGCCTGTTACGGGCTGTTTGATGTGCAATGAGCCTAAAGGGATTTTTTTTGACGGAAGCCCGTTGGGGGCCTGGTATGATGTAGATCGTGCCGGTTTGAGCCTGTTAAATCCTGACAAGCTCGTAGGTTCTGCTCCCCAATCCGATCTCTTCTGCATATTTTAACTGGATTTCCCAGTCCACGTTCGGATAGATCGCTCGGAATTTATCCTCTCCAGGTTTGAAGTTTCTGGTAAGACATGAGTGTTTCAGCCCCTCTGCGTTATTGACCAAGTCGGCCGAGGCTTGGTCAATTGCCACTGGATCAGTTGAGGATAGAATACCGATGTCGGGGACAATGGGGGCATCGTTATTGGCATAACAGTCGCAGGCAGGTGATACCTGGGTGATAAAGTTAAGAAAGATGGCCGAGTCTCTTTTTCCTTTCAACACCCCGGCCGTATATTCCACCATGTTTTCCAAAAAAACGGGAATTGCCTGGTCCCACTGAATTTGGATGGCTTGATTCGGGCAGATAATAATACACTCCCCGCACCCTACACATTTCTTTGAATCAATGTTGGCCTTTTCATCAATTAGGGCAATGGCATCCTGAGCACAGTAAGTCACACATTCCCCACAGCCCTCACACTTCTTCCGCCTCACTTTAGGAGAGACTGTGGAATGCTGAGCCAGCTTTCCCTTTCGAGAGGCGCATCCCATCCCAAGATTCTTAATGGCACCCCCGAAACCTGAAAGCTCATGACCTTTAAAATGGGCCACACTCACAATAGCGTCCGCACGGACAATCTCTGCACCGATATAGACCCTCTTAAACCGCTTCAAGTTTACCGTGATAGCTGTTTCATTGCCACCCCGAAGTCCATCGGCAATGATCAGGGGAGCATCCACCACAGCATAGGTGAACCCGTTGCGAATGGCGGTTGTCAAGTGGGCAACCGAATCACTCCGACTCCCCACATACAGGGTATTGGCATCGGTTAAAAAAGGACGGCCTCCCACTTCCTTTAAAACGTCAACAATCTTGCGGATAAAAACAGGTCGTATGTAAGCGGTGTTTCCTGCCTCACCAAAATGAAGCTTCACGGCCACCAGGGCCCTTTCCTCAATCCTGGCTGCCAGATCCACTCTCTCGAGCAGGCGTTTGACCTTGTCCACAAGATTTTCGCCCGGCTTTGTTCTGAGATCTGCAAAGTAGACAGCGCTCTTCATGATCTTTCCCCAGTCATACTCAAATTACCGCCACCAGAGGAGGTGGCTTGTTTATGTTTTTCATAGAAGGCACCGTTATTCAAGTTAACGTGTATCGTCCAGCGGTTGCGCTGCTCGTCACGTTTAACGGCTATCGGTTGCGTCATTTTTCAAAACCCTGGCCCAGACCGCATTTTTCTCTCCTTGGCATTGTCCAGCTTCTGTCGCGCCAGGGCGGGCCGGGCGCGACAGAAGCTGGACAATGCCAAGGAGAGAAAAATGCGGTCTGGGCCAGGGTTTTGAAAAATGACGC
>QMMN01000116.1 GCA_003647275.1 Deltaproteobacteria bacterium | reverse complement strand
AGTCGGCGGCCGGTCCGGCTCATATCAGGGGCTGATGAAAAAGATGGAAGCCGATGTTATGGCTGAGGTCAAGGCCGAGGCCGCCAAAAGAGGCGCAAACGCTATTGTTGATTTCAGCTTAGATTACGACAGTATCGAC
Organism: Deltaproteobacteria bacterium; assembly: GCA_003647275.1. Lineage (GTDB taxonomy): Bacteria > Desulfobacterota > Desulfobacteria > Desulfobacterales. The sequence goes on along the minus strand of QMMN01000116.1, from coordinate 4,740 downwards.
GGGCTGCTAATGGCCTCGGCAAAAGGGACGGCTGTTGTGATTGAAGATTTGAGATTTTAGATTGTAGATTGGTGCGGGAGTAAAAAGAAAACGCTTGCACACCCTGATTCGGTATTGTAATATGTGGGTAAATGTGCTCTTGTAAAGACATGGGAGAACAAGCTGAATGGCAGAGACATTATACATAACTCACTTCAGGAGCCATGGGAGCTTGCTGCCCATTCGTTAGAAAGATATTTGAAGCGGAAATGAGTTTGCCATGAGTCTGGTATACGTTAGAACAAACATGAGTTGCTGTATCAGAAGGGAGGTTTTTTAGCATGAGCTTGGAAAAGGTCAAATTGGAAATACCAATTGCTGGGATACCGGAAGAAGTAAAAATTGGCGAAATAGAAATAGATAAATTAACTTTAGACGAAGAGAACCCAAGACTAGGTTACTGGAGAGATAACATAATGAGGGTTACTGATATCACTTCTCAGGGAGACTTAGAGATTGCACTAAAGGCAGGTTTATCCGATGAGTACACTCGTCTCAGAAGAAGCATTGAGGTAAACGAAGGGATAATGAAAGAAATTTGGATTTACCCAATTGACACAGAGAACTACAAGATAATAGACGGTAATACAAGGTTGTTGATTTATCAAGACCTCAGAAAAAAGTACCCCCACAAAGGTATTTACAAGAAGATAAGATGTAAAATTGTACCTTCGAACATAACTGAGGAAGGAAAAAATTTCATAAGATTGATCTCGCACCTTAGAGGAGAGAATGATTGGCAAACGTATGACAGAGCAAGGATATTATATATTTTATGGCAAAGAGGAGCTACCGAAGAAGAACTTAAAAACAAGACAAAACTCAAGTTGGGTAATATCAGAAAATGGCGAAAGGCATATGAAAATATGACCGAACAGTTTCTTCCCAACTACTCTCATATACCCAATCCTTTCCTGAAGTTCTCATATTTTGTAGAGTTTGAAAATAGGAAGATTCAAGATGGTATGCACAAAAATAAACTGACGGTCAAAAACTTCTGTGACTGGGTTGGAAACGAAGAAATTACTCGTGCTCAAGACGTAAGAGATCTACGTAAGATATTTGAGAATGATGATATCGCAAAAATTCTTAAGGAAGAAGGATTCCAAGAAGCAAAATATGAGTTGAGTCTAAATATTCCGGCATATGGTTCTCGACTGTTTGAGCATATCGAGAAGTGCATAGTCGGTTTGAAGAAAATGACTCGAGAAGAAGAAGAAAGTATATTGGGTGGAGAAGAACCAGCCAAAAAAACTAAGATTCAAGAATTATATCGGGAACTGGGCAAATTCATGGAGATGCTTAAGAAGTATGAGAGCTAAAAAGATATGGCTACGAGACTACACCAAATGCTTGTTGGCTTGATAGGAAGAAAGATGCGTGAAGAGGGTTACAATATCGTTGCATTTGATGGTAATGAATATTTATTTGATGGACAAAAGTTGAAAGTCCCCGTGACCATCAAGAAGCACAGGCCTGACCTTATTGGTTTTAGATTTGAGACAAAAGAAGTATGTATTGGTGAAGCCAAAACCGAAAGGGATCTGTACTCCGAAAGGACTAGGGAACAACTTCTAGACTACTCTAATTCAATAGGAATCTCATCCGGTGAAAACATAAGAATAGTACTCGGGATTCCCAAGTCAGCAGAAGAAGTGCTATTAAATCTTCTACACAAACTTAACCTATTCGAAAAAGATTTTATCACCTATGTCTGGTTACCCGAGGAGCTTGTTGGAGATGATTGAAAAACTCAAATTTGATTATTCTTCCAAAACAATTCCTCTAAGTCACCAAATAGAGGCAATAGATTTCATTAGAAGACACAACATCGTACCACTCTTCGATGAGCAAGGATTAGGGAAGAGTAAAATGGTTATAGATGCTTTATGCTCAAATATCAGAAGCAAAGAAATTGATGGCGCGCTAATCATTTGTAAGAAATCACTCTTGCATACCTGGAGAAATGAGATTCTCAAGCACTCTCATTTGTTCCCAGTAGTCCTTTCAGGTTCAAAACGCCAAAGGGGACGTTCATTCTTGACGTTCGGTCATTTCTATATTGTGAACTACGAAGCCGTGCTTCAAGAACTGGAGTTAGTACAATTGATACTCAAACACAAAGATTTTGCAATCGTTCTCGATGAGTCGCAAAGAATAAAGAATCCGAATGCCAAAACAACTAAAGCAATACTGTCTCTCAGTTCTCTCAGTAAAAAGAGGGTAATAATTACGGGAACCCCTATAGCAAATAGGCCTGAGGACATTTGGTCTCAGTTCTATTTCCTTGACCAAGGTAAAACTATGGGTAGCGATTATATTGAGTTCAAGACAAAATACGAAATAAAGCTAAAGGGCAATGAGTCTTTAGCAAATTTTGAAAAGCAGCTCATAGACCTCCGTAGCCGAATCGATGAGGTATCGGTTAGGAGAACGAAAGATGTACTGGATCTACCAGAAAAGAAATATCTCAACGTAGACGTGGTTCTTTCACCAAAGCAGCAAGAAATTTATGACGTGGCCAAAAGTGAATTGTATTATGAGATAGAGAATATAGATGGAGATAGTGTTATAAAAGAAATTGATAATTATCTAGTCAAGCTTTTACGACTAACTCAAATTGCGAGTAACCCAAAACTGCTAATAGATGATTATGATGAGACACCATCAAAATTCATAAAGTTGGATGAGTTGATTCAAGAGATAACGGATAGAGGAGAAAAGGTAATAATATGGACTAGTTTCAAGAAGAATATAAGGTTACTGAGATCGAGGTACAAGAGTTTTGGTGCATTGATGCTTTTTGGCGAAATTCCTATAGATGAACGAAACAACATAGTAGTGAAATTCACGACCATTAGAAAGTATATGGTTTTGATAGCAAATCCTGCCGCAGCTAAAGAAGGGCTAACATTAAACCCAGCCAATAATGCGATTTATCTCGACAGAAACTTCAAAATGGATGACTACCTGCAATCCCAGGACCGAATACATAGAGTTGGTCAGACAAAGAAATGCAACATTATAAAGTTGGTGGCTCGGAACACGATAGATAAGTATACTGATGAGATTTTAGAAAAAAAGGAACTAATTGCAGGATACACCCTTGGAGACCATGAACATATCGATATGAAAAGACCTTGTTTATCAAAAGAAGATCTTATTGAGATATTGGGATAGAAATATGAGTGAGAAGAGCAAAACCAAGATAACTTTATCAGTTCAAGGAAAAGAGATCAACTATGAGCATAATGCGATTGATATTGACAAGCTAAGTTTTTACAAAAAAAACCCGAGAATTGCTACAATAGTGTCTGAACGTACTGGTCCAATAACAGACGAAGTGATAGACAAATTGTTGTGGGATAGAAACGAAACACACAGGCTACGTGGTCAAATTGAACGCGATGGAGGGCTGATACATCCAGTACTAGTATATCATGGTGAAGTTCTAGAAGGAAACACAAGGCTCTGTTGTTACAGACACTTGTACAGAACGACAAAAAATGAAAAATGGAAATACATTAAGTGTCATCTGATACTAGATGATTTGGAGCAAAGCCAGATTTACCGCTTGTTATGCACAGAACATATTGAAGGAAAGATTGAATGGGATGCATATGAAAAAGCAAATCTTTATTGCAAGATGAAAAATGAGGAGAATATGACTCTCGAACAAATATCGGCGATAGTCGGAGAGTCTACACCCACAGTAGGATATCGAATCAAGGCTTATAAGTTAATGGTAAAAAATGGTGTAATTGAAAAGAATAAATATAGTCATTTTGAACAGTTAGTGAGAAATCCTGATGTTCAGGATATAAAAAAAAGAAACCCGAAAATAGAGCAGCACATTGTTAAGCTAATTAAGGAAGATAAAATTCCGAAAGCTACAGACGTAAGGCTAATTGGAGACATCCATAAACACAAGAAAGCAAGAAAAAGATTGTTTGTGAACGGGGAAAATATTGGGCAAGTATACCACGATTTAAAAGCTAAGGCCCCAATGACAGATTCGCCTTTCATGAAAGATGTTGAGGGACTGATCAAAAGAACAAAGGAACTTAAGCGTGCAGACAGAGAAGGTCTCCAGAAAAATAGACGCGACTGTGTCAAGATAGAACAACTTGCCAAAGAGTTGATTAAGTTGTGTAGAGAATTAAATATCAAGATCCATATCCCTAAGAACTTGAGAAAGTGAGTTTAAATAGTTTGAGAGTATTGTTGGTTGAACCAGACTTCCCATACCCGAGGAAAAGCAAAAATCAAGCAAATAGTATCCATAAGAACTTTGTTCCCGTTGGCTTGCTTAAATTAGGAGCATATTATAAATACCAAGGTCATAAAGTCAGGTTAGTCAGAGGTAATCAGCCTAAGCGCAAATTTAGGTATTTCAAGCCTTCATTAATTTTAGTTACTTCTATATTTACCTACTGGTCTGAATACGTTTGGGATGCAATTGCATATTACAGAGATTTATATCCCGAAGCCAGAATATGGCTCGGAGGTATTTACGCTACACTTCATTCACATAGAAGATACTTTAAACACAAATTGAAACTCTATAGGGTAAGATGTCATGTTGGGTTGCATAAGCAAGCTGAAAAGCACTATCCAGACTATTCATTGTTAAATGGTGATATTAACCACCATGTAACTCATGCTATGAGAGGCTGTGTTCGCAAATGTAAGTTTTGTGGT
>QMMN01000115.1 GCA_003647275.1 Deltaproteobacteria bacterium | reverse complement strand
GTGTTGAAGTTGGGGAATCCTATGTGCTTCGAGAACCTGCCACTCCGTATGGGGCACATTTTGGGGTCAAAAAGCGCGATATAGGGCCTGAAAACACCTATTTATGGGATGTTAATCTATAGGAATCAATGGGTTGGCTTGGCCCGACCCCAACCGACAACCGCCCAACCGCGGCAACCCCAACCGCCGGCAAACCGACAACCGACGACCCAACCGACCAACCGCAAAGGGCATACCATGTCTGAGAAAACAAAAATTGATGGGCGATCCAGCGTGGACAGGGGACTAGTCTGCATGTTCTTAAGGATGTCGCCCGAGGAGCGACTGCGGGCCAACGACAACGCCTTCCGCACAATTCAGGAGTTGAGAGATGCCTACAGACGGCAGAAAGCCAACGAGCGCAAGCCTAGGTGAAGTTCTGGAGGGGCTGTTAGATGCAGGTGTCGATTTTATTCTTGTCGGAGGCCTTGCAGCCGTAATTCAGGGAGCTCCAGTCACAACAATGGATGTGGATATCGTTCACAGCCAATCCCCCGAAAATATCTCCAGACTACTCGCCTTCCTTAAATCGGTTGAGGCTGTTCATCGGCGCTTGGATGACAAATTGATTGAGCCGAAGGAGCGCGACCTATCTGGGAAGGGCCACGTGCTTCTTACGACCCGGATCGGCCCGTTAGACATATTGGGAGCTATTGAGTGGGGGAGATCCTATGAGGAACTCCTGGAGCACACTATCGAAATTGATTTCAGGGGCCACAGGCTTCGAGTACTGGACCTAAAGACGTTAATCGAACTCAAGAAGACTTCGACAGATCCCAAAGACAAGCAGCGGCTTCCTGTGCTTAAAGAAACTCTGCGGCAGTTGGAGGAGAAATATGCCCGTGGGGAAGACAAGGAAGACAGAGACAATGAGTAATTGCCTAGTGTCCATCCATAAATGGGGAAAATTTGCGCCTTGGGCAAGGGGGCCCAAAGGCGTTGGCGCCCGCCGGCGGCCAAAGCGGAGCGTTCAGGGCCGTCAAGCTATCAAATTCTGTTAAATTGATGCTATTTCGGCGTTATTGTCCCTTGTGCCTGAAGTCATGATCCTGAAACGCTACTGTTTGTCAGGCATTCGCCATTCGGGCCCCTCGGGCCAGCGTGAACAGGTTCGCCGAGACCACCGACACCCATACGTAGCTCTTGAAGGACTCAAACGATTTCCACGTACACCGCCACAACCCAAAGCAGCGCTTGAGCCAGGAAATAGAGGATTCGATACCGGCCCGGAAACGCCGCAGCTTTTTGTACATCCACACACTCCGGCACATGTCCTCTTCTTTTAAGCCCCTCTTCTTGGCAAAGCAGACGTCTTTGATCTGTCTGGCCTTGGCGGCTTTGAGATTGGCTTTGGATGCAAAACCACCGTCTAATGCTACTTTCAGAGGATAACGACCATAGATTTGATCATGACGATCCAGCATCTCAACAGTAAGGGAGGAGTCGGCGGGGTTACCTTTCACGATCAGACAGTCGGAGATGAGGTTGGACCTTCCAGTGGTCAAACAAATCTTGTGCCCATAGTAGATCTCCCCGCGGTCCTTCTTGATAATATCCGTAATGGGGCTCGAAGATGGAAACAACCTTTTCCTCGGCAGGGATCTGCTCGCCGTAGACCACCCTTCGCGTGGTTTGATTCATCACCTGCTCGGCCAGGGCAATAAGTTCCTTGAACTTCCTCGACATGGCAAGGGCAAGGGCAACCTTTGACGGGTCCTGGCAGGTAGTGTAAATGGCAACCGAAAAATGACCCACCCCCCCTTCGGCCGCAAGGAAACCAAGAAAGGCATGAAAACATGGACGTCCCCATTTCCCTTTTTTCATCTTGACAGCTGTTATTTCTTACGATATGTTATTTTTGTAAGAAATATGGTATTGATGTAAGAGAATGAAACTCATGAGAACCATTATCACTTCTAAATATCAAACAACCATACCGAAAGCCATTCGGGAACGCCTTCGACTATCCATAAACGATACGATTGAATGGAAGGTCCAAAATGGAAAGATCGTCGGTGTTCCCATGCAAAAGAAGTTTCTCAAGTACAAAAACACCATCAAAACCGGTGTTGGAAATATCGAAGACGATATCAGATCAGCAAGGAAACGGCGAGCACAGAGATACCTGTGAAAAGACAGACCATTATAATAGATACCAACACCCTTATTTCGTTCGTAACGGACCGAAACAAGGACCAGCAGGACAAAATAGCCGAACTCTTTGAAGACGCCGCCCGATTGCGGAAGTCGATTTTATGCCCGCAGAATGTGCTAACCGAATTTGTCTATGTGCTTGAGAAAGTATACGATATTTCAAAATCGGCTATAAAAGGAATAATCACTGATTTTGTTTCCATGCCCGGTATAGAAATTGTCCACGAGGTAAATCTCAGAATCCTCTTTTCGTACTGGCCTGATAAGATACCGGACTACGGCGATGCTATTGTTGCCTCCGTCTGCAAGGCCAGAAAGGGAGCCGTGGTGGCGACCTTTGACCGTAAATTTCGTGCGGCCTTGGAAAAAATAGGCTTTTCCGTCTATCCCTTCTAGATTTTTCATGTAATCCCAAAAACCCTTCCAGTATGTTCGATATTTCGATCCGTAATCCGGCCCTGACACCGACTAGCGTTCCTCGAACCGATCTGCAGGCCGGGGAACCAAAACACCTTGAGATCCTGTCGCCCTATCGAGGAATAAGTTGGAAGCCCCTCATTTCTTCTCCATCTTCATTGATGGTGATGGGGTCAGATCTTGATTTGTGAGTTACATGTTGTTTTAGGTCGGGGTCGCCCGAAGAGCGTTGCTCATGGGCTCCGTTTGGGGGTGTCACTGTTGGATGGATGATCCAGAAGAGCATGCCATGGGGAATATGCTCTCTTCTCTCACACTTCGCGGTTCCTCAACCTCCTCGATATTGCAATGAGAACCTTTGATCCGAGGCGCGTCCCCCTTCGGCGCCGAGGAAACCGAGAAAGGCAGGATGTCAATGACCACCATGGCCAACAGGTTCCTGCCATGATACAGGTACTCGGTCTTGACCACCCCTTGGGCATCGGCCTCACCCATCAGCCTTCCCTCAAAGTCCCACAAGAAAGGCATGAAAACATGGACGTTATATATCAGATTAACAAAAGAATCTATTCCCCCAAATAACATAGAAAAAAATTATTTAATAGCTATGAAAAAAAGAAACCTCCTGTTAAGAAGAAAGTGAAGAACGACAAAATTCTTAAACAGGAGGTATATCATGGACGTAAAGGATTGTATCAGAGTGGAGGCGTTTCGTCAACTGAAGAAAGAGATTCGAGGTTCGGAAAGGCATTTGATTGTGGGCATAGACGTTGCCAAGGACAAACATAATGCTTTTTTTGGCACAGCCAGAGGACATACCTTATTGAAGCGATTGGTCTTTGAAAACAACATAGAAGGATTTGAGAAATTGCTTACCTTTTCCGAATCGATGAAAGTGAAACATGCTCTTGAGGAAGTGGTATTTGGATTTGAGCCAACAGCCAACTATCATAAGCCGTTGGGAGAATATCTTGTCAAGCGTGGTCTTAGTGTAGTGTTAGTCTCTGGAAAGGCGGTTAAGAACAACCGGGAGATGCTGGATAATCGGTGGGACAAGAATGATACGAAAGACCCAGCCAACATAGCGGATCTGATCTCACAGGGCAAATTCATGTATTACGATCATCCAGTTCTTCCTTTGAGGGATTTGAGGAATTTGTTGTCATTGAAGAGGCGGTTGAAGAAGCAAGAGCATGGATTGAAGGTGAGGATCCGCAATCACCTGCTGGCCCAGTATTTTCCTGAGCTGGACAGGTATTATGGCCAATGGGAGCGAGGAGGCCTTTCCATAGTGAGATGGTGTTTATCCCCCTCAGCGATAGCGGGGATGGAATATGAGCAATTTGAACGCTTGATTGTCCCAGGTAGCCGTATGAACCTGAGCCAGCAAGAACGATTGAAAGCGATTTGGCAGAAGGCGACTGACTCTATTGGATGTGAAGTTGGTGAAGCTTTGGAATTTGAGGCCCGGATGATGGTAGAAGGTTTAAAACAGGTTAGAGAGGCTATTAGGGTAACCGATGAAAAGATCAAGGGAGTTTGCCTTCATTTTCCTGAATACAGCTATCTGCGCACCATACCAGGCTTTGGTCCTGATGTTTCTTCCAAGGTTCTTGCTGCTATTGGTAATCCATTTCGGTTTGATAATGAAACCCAGGTGCTGAAATTGGCCGGATGGGATCTTAGCGCCACACGTAGTGGAAAGAACTCAAATGCCATAAGACCTGTCATCTCGAAAAAGGGCAAGGCTGAACTGAGATATGCCCTTTACCAGGCAGCTCTTATCGCTTCTACCCGGAATCAGTTCTTTGTCATGTATTACACGAACAAGCTTCGTGGCAGGGAAAAGGAAAAAGGTATCAAGACCAAGATGAGGGTAAAACTGGCTGCCAAGCTCTTGGTGATTGCCTGGACCTTGATGAAGAAGGAGGAGCCGTTTAATCCAGACTTTCTGCATATAGATTGACAGATTTTCAATTTCGGTGAGAGAGCCCGTTTATGGACGTAGGGGCTTTTGACCTCGGGCGGGACAATCCTGGGCCTCTCACTGAACTTTGCAATCTGGATAAGGGATTATTGGTGGCTGTCAAATACAGCATGCCGGATATTGGTAACGATTAGGTGCAGGGTTCGTGAAAAAGTGAGAGACTCACCGAAAAACCTACTAAAGTTCCTGGTAGAGCTTTACCAAGAGGTGTGTCTAAAATCAGACGTAATTTTTAAGTTGTTGATCTTACAATCTCTTCATTTTTTTCTTGACAGGATAATATAGGATTGTCCCC
>QMMN01000114.1 GCA_003647275.1 Deltaproteobacteria bacterium | reverse complement strand
CGTATTGGCTCCTACGAAATTCGTAGCTGAAGAGCTGGAAAGGATAGATGTTCCATACATTATGATGTGGCTAGGTATTGATACACAGCTGTTCAAACCACTACCAATTATGAAGTTCATAGACGTGTTGTCAATAGGGATATGGGAATCTACATGGGATGATAGGAAGTTTATGAATAGAGTTACCGAGGTAGCTTTCCCGTATACACACTACATACATACAAGACCAACTTTACCCTACGATATGCTTCCAGAGCTGTACAATGCTTCTAGGCTATACGTATCGTTATCAGCATGTGAAGGCGGTAACATCCCTGTTCTTGAAGCTAATGCGTGTGGGATCCCAGCTGTGTTCAACAAGGCTTGTGGAACTAAAGACCTAGCCTTTGGAATCGGTGTAGAGCCTGTAACATGTGAAGAGAAAGTTGATAGAGGTGTACCATTCTACTTCTGCAAACCCAACATACCGAAGATAAGAGAAGTTGTTCACACCCTGCTGAAAGATGAGAAGAAGCTGGAGGTACTCGGTGCTAGAGCAAGGGAACACGCAGAGAAATTTGACTTTAGGAAAACGTTTAGGCCTTTACTTGAAGTCCTACCTAGGATATAGATTTTTTCTCCTAGTTGTTGTTCTTCTTGAACTATACATGATGAATGTTATAAATTCGTTTACTGATTATATAAATTGAGTTGAGAGCTATGTCTGAGAGAGCTAAAGTTAGGACTGTTACTCGCATATACAAGTTTTACGATCCAGACAATGAAGTAGCAAACCTGTTGAGAAAAGGTGAGAGCCTAGATAAAATAATCTCAAAGTATAGAACAAGGTTATTGGAGCAGAAGGAGGTTCACGGAAACGTGTTCCTTATCGAGGGTGTGAACTTTATGTGGAACTGTATTAAGAACGGTTCTTGTAGCCCACCTTTTGATGAAGCTAACTCTCACATTGGTGTTGGTGATGGAACCGATCCTGAAGATCCGAGTCAAACAGGTTTAACAGGAACTAACAAGTATTACAAGAAGGTTGATACAGGTTATCCCGTTGTGAGTGATAACAAGATTACTTTCAGAGCCACTTTTGGAGCAGATGAAGCGAATTTCACTTGGAATGAATGGACTGTTGCAAACGGTGCTGGGGATGAATATACCAACTTGAACAGGAAGGTAGAGAGCCTAGGAACAAAATCACAAGGCTCAACATGGGTAATAGAAGTTGAGTTATCAATAAGTTGAAGTGTCATTAGATTGAGGATGTAAAAATGCCTTCACTAGCAAAACTAGTGTATTTTCAACCCGCAGCTAGGACTCCTGTAAAGATTACAGAACAAAGTGGTGTCGATCTCCTAAATTACCAAGTTAGGATCATCTTAGATTCTGCGTGGGATGGATGGGATATTGTTAAGCCTGACGGATCTGATATATTCTTCCTAGATGAACAAGGTAACCCAATTTATTACTGGATCGAGGTTTTTGACTATGCAAACAGGTCTGCTGTACTATGGGTTAAAATCCCGTTGCTACCCGCTAACGACACAAAAACGATCTACATGCACTTCGGTGGAATTAACCCATACAAAGCGTATAGGGATCCCGAAAACGTTTTTGATCTATTCGATGATTTTCTAGGTACCGCTCTGGACACCAATAAATGGAACTCTAACACGGGCGGTGGTGCAACGCTGTCTGTCCAGAACGGGCTTCTGATGATACACACATCTACAACTACCTACTCAGGTGCATGGATATGGAGCAAAAAGTTATTTGACATACCCTTCATAGTTGAGGCTAAGGCAATACGACACAACGCCTATAGCGGTGGCGAGAGGGGCACGGGAATTATGCTTGTCTACTCTGATTGGGATGGTACGTCGTTTGATCCGTACTACTACTATCCTACCAGAGTTATACTTGCAACAATTCACAGATACACATACTATGGTAGGTACAACATGATATACGACTTTGTAAGCGGAAACCATGCATACGGTTCATATAGTGATAATCTTGGTAAATGGTGTCTGATAAGAGCAATTATCCTTTCCGATAGACAGAGAGCACAGTTTGACTTTAACCTAGATGGATCTATAGAAGATGATCTTGAAATTGCTAACACTCCTGCTGTGTCGAGCTTCTATGTTGGTGTTGGTGCGGCTGATTATAGAACTGATTCTGACGCTCAGATTGATTGGATCAGGGTTAGGAAATATGCTTCTGTCGAACCCTTGGTTGAAATACAGCCCAGCGTATATATTAGAAAAGATATGGATCTAATGTAGATAAGCGAGGTGATCATAATGATAGACTTACTACGTAAAATCTTAGTAAAATTGAAAGCGCTTCTCTTTGGTGATCCTGTAGTTATAGCTTCGAAGACTCCTTACAGCGGTTCAGTAACACCAACTGATCTAAATGTTGAGACAACGGTTATTGAGATAACAGGTGAATCAGATGATTACATAGTTGAAGGCTACATAGACCTATCACAGATGCAGTCAGGTGACGAGGTTGAGGTTAGGGAATACATAGCTGTTGATGGAACAAACTATCGGATATTTCTAAAGGCTACATTTAGTGGTGTTCAGGAGCAGCCCGTGGTGAGGTTCCACGCAAAGACGTTATTATCATCTATGAAATACAAGGTAACCTTGATACAGAGAGCAGGAACCCTGCGGACGTTCCCATACAGTTTTATAAAGGAGGTGATGGGCTCAGCGTGATAGAAAATGTCTTTTATCTCAACATTTCCGACAAATACAGTTAAGTTTTCTTATGTTATCGGTGTTCTGCTATCCGTTGATACAGGTAAGGGATTTGAGAGAGCTGCGTTAAGAGTCTTCATTCTTTCAGATTACGGAGTTGGCTCGGAAGCTCTGCGGAGGATTGTACATGTTACAGAATACGGTAAAGGTGAAGAGGTTTCAAAGAAGATAGTTCTAACTCTAGACTATGCGAAGGGCTCTGAAGTCTTATCGAGAACTATTATAACTCTCGACTCTGCTACAGGAACAGAATTATCAAAGAAAATCGTTGTTACGGGCGACTATGGTAAGGCTGTTGAAATACTTGAGATCGTATCAAAGATTGTTGTAGCGCAGTTCAAGCGTGTTTATGATAGTGCTACAGGCTTCGATACTAGGAACTTCACAAGAAGCTGTATATACATAGACAACAACAGGATCTGCTACGCTTTTCATGGAGATATAATACTTCCCGAAGATAACAACGAGCGTGTACAAGCTCTGAAGTTTATCGCTTCTATTCTGGAGGAGATCTACCGAAGGTTGGAGGAGATCTCAGGTGGCTAGTGAAGTAACTCTCTACGATCTGAAGCTGCTGCTTAATAGTGTCATGGAGTACGTTGGTAGGCTTAGGATTGTTACTATTGGTGACGAGGTTAGGTCTAAGGATATAAACGACGCTGTTGAGACTTGTAGGAAAGCCCTAGAGTACCTTAAAAATGTTTTGGAGTGGATCGAGTCTAAGGGTTACACGATATCCGCTGAGATACAGTCTGCGTATAGCGAAGCAGAGTATAGGGTGGGCCTTCTTGAGACCGTAGCCTCGGGAGATGTGATCACGGTTAAACACCACAATCTGTTGGTAGAAGCTATATTAGCTATATACAACGCTGCTGTTCTGATTCGAGATTATATAGCGCAGAGATTTATGAGAAGAGTATACTTTGAAGATTGGGGCTACTCTCCAAAGCCTTCAATGAGTTTTATCTTAGAGGAAGAGTGGTCTTATTCACCACCACCTGCTATGGTACGTATAAAATTTGAAGATTGGAGTGGATAGGAATAGTGAACAGGTGTTGAGAATTGGTAGAATGGATAGAGAAATACCTAGCTAGAAGGTTGGAGGAACATAATCAAGAGATATACAAGTTGGAAAAAAGGCTAATCGAGTATAGAGGTTTGAACAAGGAGAGAGATATAAAAAGAGAGGAAATGTATTACAGGTTCTTTAAAAGGCTAAGACTAGTTGGTTTCGAGCATTGGGGTTATAGTGAGCCACCACCTATGAGACCTGTATTACCAAGAAAACCGCTGCTGTTCATTAGAGGTGAGATAATAGAGCTTGATAAAGTGGTTTTCCCAGATGTTATTGCTGATTGGGATTTCAATGTTTCTGCTTACTACCTAGATAGTGAAGTCTACGTGTCACCCCCTTCAAGCCTTAGAGTTGCATTCAAAAGTGGGGAATGGAGCCCTATCTTGTGCAAGGCTTCTGAAACTCTTAATATTCCGCAGGGTATGATTATTACATATTTCAGGGTTGCAACAACTGATATGCAGGTTGGTGTATCTTTCAGAAACCAAGCTCAGGTTGGAACAGCAAATGTAGGTAACACATACCTTGCTTGGCTATATCCATATACAAAAAGAATAGCTTTATTTAGATTTGAAGGTGGTGCTAAAAAATACGAAATGCTCAAAACACCATTACTAGAGATATGGAAGGCATACACATGGTATTTAGAGAGGTTCACTTGGTGGAGTGATGTAGGTGGTGGCGGAGTTTTTGTTAGAGTGGAGAGGATGGTTGATAGCGAGTGGCAGAAGGAATGCGAAGACCTTACAGATCCTGCTGATAAGTGGAAGGATTCAGAGATAAACAGGGTGGGTTTTGCAGGTAGCTATGCAACTGGAACAAACGCGTGTTGGTTTGACGATACTGAAATTTGGAGTGTATAATTTTTCCTTGTTTTTCTCTATGTTCCTCTTTTTTATCATGTTCCCTATCTGTTTTTCCGTGTTTTTCACTGTTTGGTTTATCATGGTGTGTTCTCTATTGTTTTGTGGGGTGCACTTTCTTCTGTTTTTTTGGGTGCACAGCTGTGTTTATGTGGGGGTTCCTCCCTCTATTCTTTTACTTGTCCTGTTCAAGTATATGGGTTGGGCTGGGAATGGGT
>QMMN01000113.1 GCA_003647275.1 Deltaproteobacteria bacterium | reverse complement strand
GGACGTGAATTTGTAAGAAACCTCTGTACGCTCTTCTCAGGCAATACCTCTTTAAGATGCAATGTTGAGGAACTTAGAAATTTAAGGGTAATAATAGAGAGAATTGTAATGGCCAAGTACCTATATGATATTATTTTAGCTCTTGGCTACGCAAAGAATCATGAAGCATCACTGGATAAGTTATCCAAATTAATTGGTATAAGTAAGGTAAGGCTCATGTCATACATAGAGTTATTCGTTAATAATAAATTTAAGAGGCTTTGTCTTTTCGAGAAAGTAATCAAATATGGACCAAAAATACCTATAATACCATTCGTAAAAAGGAAAAAGATATACTATAGGCTAACAGAACAGGGTATCAAAGAGTTAAATAGACTTTATGAATATAGACGTTACAATAGAAATATCTACCTCAAATTACTCTTTAGAGTAACCTTTAGCTTAAGTAAAAGCGAGGTGTACAAAAAGCTAATAGGTCTTATAGTGACTGGCATTATCACATCTATTACTCTATCCGTTGTCTTAGGATCCCTATGGATCATTGCAGCATGGCTATGTATAGTACAAGTATTATCAGCTTTAGCTCTAATTTCAGAATATGTAGGTTAATCTATTATCTATTTCTTCATAGTTTCTCTTTTAGTTTCTACGTTTACCAATCTCCTGTTGCCTTGTTACCGACACTAAATCCCTTTTTACTCTTTCAAAGACCTCGTTTATAAATGAGTCAAGGCCGCTACGTAAGATCCCATTCATCGACTGTTCATGGAAGGAAGGCTCAGCACTCAAGACCTTAGAGTCTTTACGATGAGAAGGATTCGACATGCCTAGGCATCAGGTAGAAATTATCACCCACAGGGATAAAACCATTACCTTCCCCAGAATTGACACAAATTTTTAAGCTGTTTTGACACATTTTTTATAAACTTGTGCCATTTCTTTATGTTAGCTTATTATTGCAAATGATGAGGCTAGAGTATAAATTTATATCTACCAGGTAGTTATAAATCAAAGGTAGGAGTAGGAAATGAAGATGTGTTGTCTTGGAGACTTGCACTATAGTGGATCTAGGGAGTGGTTAGTAGATTTTATTGAAAATACTGTTAAAGAATACTGTGAAGTATGTGTCAGCGTAGAAACTAGGATATGCAGAGAAATAAATGGAATTAAGTGTTGCAACTGTGCTTCACCAATACCTATAATTATTGAAATCTAAGTTAGGAGGTGATTATGTATTCTGTTAATTAAGATGTTTTCAAGTGAATGGTGCGATGTTGATATTTATGATGTTGTCAATAAATTAGGAGCTTTAAGATTTAAGGTAGTTGCTAGAGACATTAAAGAGTTTAAGTGTATTAAGGGTGAGATGAGTGAGGAAATCAATGTTAGTGATGAATTAATTAAGTGTTTGAAGAGCTACGGTGCTGACATAGTCATAATTTCTGAATGCGAGTTTGACTACCCTCACATAGTATTAATATACCTTAAGGAAGGAAGAGTGATTCACTACATGTCTGAGAGGAACTTAAGTGCTAAAAGAAAGAGGAAGTAGAACCTGACATACTAATACGTTCATAATTTCATAATTTATGTAGAATGTAATGCAGTAATAGATTTATATCTATCTGGTAGGTATGAAATTAGAGGGAATTCAATATTGAAGATAGCGATTATAAGTGACTTACATTATGAGAAGAGAGTCTTTCGCGGAATAGATGAGTCTAAGACGTGGAGTTGGTTAATGGAGGTGATAGACTATCATAGACCTGACCTGTTATTGAGTTGTGGTGATTGGGGTTCAATGATTAATCCGGAAGAGTTCTACAAATTACTGAGAAAGACCATAGTCCTCAGCATATATGGTAATCATGAAAACCTGGAGTTATTAAGAGCTCTATACAACGTCAATAGTAGTAAGTATCTACCTGTACTGATGAAGAATAGTAAGATTTATGAGTTCGGAGGGTTGAGGATATCTGGTATAAGTGGGATTATAGCTAAGAAAAAGAAAGTGAAGAAAGGTGTTCCAAGACGAACACCTGAAGGAGTTCCTTGAGTATGCTAAGAAGCTGGAGGGTAAAGACATAGATATCTTGCTTATACATGAAACCCCTTACCTACCAGAGTTATTCCCTTTCATGAGAGACGATTTCGCCTCAAGAACAGCACTAGAAGCTGTAAAGATAGTCAAGCCCAAGATCGTGTTCAATGGACACATGCATTCGGGTGGGTTCAAGATGTATAGGTTCGGGTTTGGGGTTAAGAACATATACATAGATAGTAGTCAAGTAAGTAGACACTACATAGTTCTATACACTAAGGAGATGAGATTAGAGATTTGGAGAGACCATGACGTTGTTGATATGGTTGAGGTGTAGAAAGCTTTATACCTTATTTAAACATTATATGTTACTGAGACAGATAAACAAACTACAATACCGCCGGGGAGTGGCGCCCAGCGGTAAGTACCGGATGCTCCGCTGGGTTGCCGTGACCTGGCGACTCCTATTTCTCGAATTTCCTTAATTCTCTTCCGTAGTTCCTTGGTTTCTCTTTGAGTATTATCCTAAAGTAGTTTGCTAGGTTATCTGCTAACAACATGAGTCTTTCGTGGTGTTTATACCTAATGTTTTTCTCGGGAACTATTGGTGTGTTTGTTTCTTGGAATAAGTTTAGTAGTTTATCGTCTACTAGTAGTACTGCTGGTTCTAACTGATTGACGAAGTTTTGTAGTTCGTTCTCATATCTAAAGATTCTTACATATAGTAGGTGGTTTGATATTTTTGAGAAACGTTTAGGGAACTTCGCTAAATAGCTACGTTTTTTCCTAGGATGCAGTTCCCTAAAGTGTACAAGCCATGATGTGTAGTCAAGGAATTCTCTTCTCTTTAAGATATGTTCCCTAGCTCCCACTAGAGCTATTACTCTTGGTGGTTGCCTGTGCTTTATCTTTTGATTATTTTCGAAACTACGGGCTTCCCCCTCAGCCACCTCATGTGGTTCGGTAGCTCATCGGGGGGCTACATTGACCGCCACCACTTGGGCGGTCTTACGGGGGGGTAAAGCCGTCATCGGCAAAGCCTGATAGCTCCCTAATACCTATCGGGAAAAAGAAATATAAATGCAGCGTTTCAAAAGTGTTTAAATACTATCCAAATTTCTAAAACAACTCAAGTAACCAAATAAGCAAATAGTCCATCCTCACTTAGATCTATAGCAATTACTAGATCGCTTAACGTACATCACCTGTAGATTTTGCTATAGCTTTAGATTCTTAAGCTTGTAACACTTCCTCCAAAGCTTCTTTTCACTCCATTGTTTTGCACAGTCTATTATTTCTTGAGGTAACTTATCAAATTCTATAGGATTAGATAAATACAGTTCGCACGGTATGCTTTGATTCTGACATTTGAAGAATATGCTTAAAGCAAAAGACATTTCAAGTGCTCTATCCGGGAAAATGAAATATACATAACCCTTGGAATACGCGATTTCTCCCTGTAACCTTATGTATTTGTGCTTTTGGTTTCTCTTAAACTTCTTGATATGGTTTAAGATGAATTCACGCAAGCCGTTACCGTTTACCTTACGGGGTACCCTAAATATAATCATGATTCTTTCCCAGCGATAATTCTAAGAAAATCAATATATAAATTCATACCTATCTCCATGGTTGATATTTATGTAAATAATTTGTCTTTAATTATGTATAAGGTTATCAATTATAGAAAATACGCTAAAGGAATTTTGCAATTACCGACTTTGTTGATTATAATAGGGATAGACCCTAAAGTTGCTATTATGAGTAGTGAAATACTATCCTAGGATCTCAATTATGCAGAGACTTGAAGGGAGTTTTTTAGTTTCTCGAAATTCTATTGATGACTTGAAGAATCCAAAGATAATAAGCATATGGTCTATGCAATGAGTACCCGAAGGCAGGCTCACTCTACTATAGGTTGTTGCTAAGAGCTCTTAATTGCGCCCTCACACAATATCCCGTACAAGTGCATGCTCCCCCAGATGCACATGGTACGGATGTTGTGTGATGTACAACTAGGGGTTAGCGTTTAAGAATTATAAGTGTGAGAATTATATACATCTGAGGATGCATGTATATGATTTCTGAGGAGAGTTCCTCTACTAAAATTCTCTATTTCATTTAAAGAAGAGGAGAACTCTTGCAGACGTACAGGACCCCTTCTACCGTTACTTCAGATGGTTGGCGGCATATTATAAGATCTATTATAAGATCTCGGGAGATGAACTTGAAAAGTACATTGTAGGTAAGCTGACATGGCGGTCTCTGAGGAAACTTTTTATGAACCGCAACCTACTCGTGATAATACCTCTAGACCATGATGCACTAGAGCCTCTTAGGAGATACAGTAAAACACTAAACTATAAAGGAATAGTTTTTGAGAAACCCGTGAAAGTCAAGGGCAAGACATACAAGTCTTTGATTCCAGTGCTGGTGTTCAAAGACTTGGTAAGCGCTTGGAAACACATGTTATTCACAGTCATTTTAGCTACTCTTAGAAAGCCGCGAGAGAACGCTAACATAGTGGCTAAGGCTATTGACAGCATTAGATCCGAAAAAGTACTTGAAGCATTTTACACTATGATAACGGAGAGGTTCAACGAGATACGCGGCGAGCTAATATCAAAGCCTGGATCGTGGTATCGCAGAATAGGTTGGGTAACTAGGGTAGGTCTTGCTTTCCGAGTACTACATGATATAAACGTAGAGTAAATACTACTATTTACCTGACACTACGATTAAAAACACTTGGCAGTATATGAATCCGATATAAGAATTGATAACATCACAAGGTCATGGAAATAAAAATATTTAAAATTATGCCTAATATATCATTAATCTCATTTGCTCTCAAAACCCTTTAAAGTCTCTTCGATGCTCTTCGCGTAATCCTCTCCAGTTTTTCCACTTACTTCAGTTTCTACACCTTCGACCTCCGCAATTACTCCCTCAGTTTCTACACCCTCCTC
>QMMN01000112.1 GCA_003647275.1 Deltaproteobacteria bacterium | reverse complement strand
GCGCAAAGCTTCACTTCGTGCCCACTGTTCCATCATTCCATCATTCCCTGATCGAGGTTGCAATAGGATAAATAAATAGCTATAATGTCAATAGGTTGTAGAAATTCCGAGATACTAAATTATTTTTGGGAGGACAATATGATTGATTTTCTCGCAAAAGGGGGCGTGCTTGTGGGGCCGATCCTTTTTTGTTCTGTGCTTGCTTTGGCCATTTTTCTGGAAAGGTTGATCCGTTTTTCACGGGTACGTATCCGGGGCTTCGGATTGGTGGAAAAAGTAGCCCACTATATCAGGGATGGTGAACATAACCGGGCCATTAAGCTGGCAAAAGAAAGCCATTCCCCCATGGGACGCATCCTGGGAAATGCCATAGAGGTCATGGATCAAGATCGCGAGACTTTGGAGACTGTGATCGTCCACTCCACAGAGGAGGAGGTCAGAGGGCTTTCCCGCTATCTCCAGGCCCTGGCCACCATTGGAAATATCGCCCCGTTACTTGGTTTGCTGGGCACGGTCCTTGGCATGATCAAGGCTTTCATGGTGATTCAGCAGATGGGGGGCAAGGTGAATGCAGCGGTCCTTGCCGGCGGTATCTGGGAAGCCATGCTGACCACGGCCATGGGCTTAGCTGTTGCTTTGCCCACCATGGTGGCCCACAGCTACCTCGTTTCCCGTGTGGACAAATATGAAGCCCAACTCCAGGATGGGGCGGTGACTTTTATCAAGGCCGTGGGCAGGCGATCCTGAAGGAGGCAAATATGCTTGTTCATCCCAAACGCAGAGCCCGTATTAAGGTTCAGGCCCCCCTGACCGCACTGATTGATATTGTATTTCTCCTTTTGATCTACTTCTTACTCACCACAAACTTTATGGTCGATGAAGGAATCAAGATCAAGCTTCCCCAGGCCAAGGCCTCAGCTCCCCAGACTGAGAAGGTGATTACCGTTTATGTGGATCGGGAAGGCCGGGCCTTTCTTGGAACTCAGGAGGTCTCCCTTGCCAGGCTGTTTGACCGGCTCAAGGCGATGATCGAGGGCCGAGAAAACAAGCTGGTTGTCATCAGAGCCGACCGGGCGGTGGCCCTCAATAAAGCCGTAAAAGTCATGGATGTGGCCAAATCAGCAGGGGCCGAAAGGCTTTGCTTAGCCACGGAGAAGGGATTTTGAGGTTGGGAATGACGCTCCACACCTCGTTTGCGGCGGGGAGGCTTCACAGTCCTTACAATTTTCAATGACAAATTTGGGTCAGTAGACTCTAAGAAAATCTTGACACACAGGAGTTTTAGGGATACGAAGATATTGAAACTTGGGCTCAAGCCCAACAATACCCCCAAAAATTAGATCCCTTTTATTATCAAGCCACGAAGGCTTGATAGAAATACCTGTTAGTCCAAAAAGTAATTTCCATAAATAAAACAGGGCCACGAAGGCTCAAAGGAGTTAGCATGTCTCCCTTGACCGCGTGGCCTTTTCGTTTGAAGCCACAAGGGTGACCAACGCAGTTGGTAGGTTGCAGGAGCCTTTGCGGCTTTTGTTTTTCAAAAAGAAAACGGGTTAATGGCAATCTGTCCATAGCAAAGAAGATGAGTCTGAAGCCTTGGGCCAACCAGCCCGGGGCATAAGCTGTGATGCGAATCCCTGTATGGGGGGGCAGAGGCTTGAAGAAAATCAGGAGGAAAAATGAACGAACAGGCAAAAAGACAATGTCCGAACTGCAAAACGGAAATTCTAGTGGTGTTCAAGGGTGGAGCGTTGGGATGTGGTGAAATCAAAAAATGCCCCAGTTGCAAGTCACCGATCTTGTTTTGTCCTGATGGATATATCTGTCATTCTGTGGCTCCGTTAATGAAGCGTCATGACTTACGCCGAAAAATCTTATAGAAAGCACGAAGCGAGAGGCTTGTGGCTAAAAATGATGGATGAAAAGAAGGCTTTCATAGTGAAGAAGGAAAAAGACCGACTGATCATTTTGATCGATCACTGGATCAGGCATAATCGCGAACACATGGCCGAATATCTAAGGCTGGCAGAGAGGCTCGAACCTGAGGGGTTATTTGAGATAGCCAGCAGGATCAAAGAAGCCTCTGGACTTATATTGAAGGCCAATGACAGCCTTTCTGCGGCAAGAAATAGCTGGCACAATACCAAAACGAATCTGATTAGTCCGAAGAATTGGAGTAGGCCTTTTGGTGGGCAGTGCCCACCCTACGAGTGCTGGCGACAGAGAAAGACTTTTAGACACGGATTACACGGATTGACACGGATTTAAGAACAGTGAAATCCGTGAAATCCGTGTCTAAAAAATATGAGGAGTCCCAATGAAATATTCTGACCTAACAGAGAAAATTATAAACGCAGCTTACAAGGTCCATAATGTGCTTGGTTTTGGTTTCCTTGAAAAAGTTTATCAGAATGCTTTGATGATTGAATTGAAAGGGATGGGCTTGAAAGTGAGTAGCGAAATGCCCATTAAAGTCTATTATCGGAATAAAATTGTTGGAGAATATATTGCAGATATAATTGTTGAGGATAAGGTCATCCTTGAACTGAAAGCGGTCAAAGATTTGGCAGAAATCCATGAAGTTCAACTGGTCAACTATTTGAAAGCAACCGGTATTGAAGTGGGATTGCTGATAAACTTTGGCCATTCAGTACAAGTGAAAAGAAAGGTATTTGATAAAATCTAGTTTTTGTCTGTGAAATCCGTGAAATCCGTGTCCAAAACAAAACCCAACTGGCTTTTGCGCGCTTTGGTGGGCGTATCGCTTGGTATACATCTTGTCATATTTATGCATATTTCCGGGCCTTACATGTCAAACACGCTGACTTACATCGAGTTGACATTGCAAGATATATCAAAACCGCCCGCAAGGTGTATCCCCAGACCATACCACAGGCCGAAGCCGCTCCCTCAGCCACAGGACATAGAAAATCTGAGTGTCACTCATCCGATACTTCAGTTTAAACCGATAAAAATAGAGCCTGTTGAAAGAGATTTGCTGGACAGCCCTGTGGAAAGAATCAGCATGCCGGATATGCTTGATGTCCCTGGTTTGTATATTACAAACTGGCACCCGGGGAAGTCCGTAGAGGAGGCCTCTGACGATTATGGGACGTCCGAGGAGTATCTGGAGACAGTAAGGCTCAAAATAGAAAAATATAAAAAATATCCTGATACAGCCAGAATCAGACAAATAGAGGGACGTGTCACCATACAGTTTGTAATCACCCCCGAAGGACATGTCCGGTCGGCAGAAGTTGTAAAAACTTCGAGGCACAAGGTCCTGAATGCAGCAGCCCTCAAAGCTGTACAGGATGCAGACCCTTTTCCAAGACCGCCCTGGCGGTTTTTCAAAGGAGAGGTCCCCCTAGAGATTACCATCGTGTTTGAGCTGACCTGAAGATAAAATGGGGGATGAGGCATAAAAGCACTGCATAATAATTCAGCCATGAAGGCTTAAATGGGGAGTGGTATACCTTTTAAGCACGTGGCCTTTTTTATTTTTAAAGAGATAGCCAATGGTTTTTAAATCTTTGCGATTTTTGCGCCTTTTCGGCGAGCTATTACTTTTAATCTTTTCTCTATGCGCATGTCCGGCAAGAGAAAAGATTGCCATTGAAAAAATTGTCCCAACCCGAATGGGGGCCGGTATAAAGTTGACTAGGCCTGCTACTGTCGAATCCATCTCTATAAGATGCGGAAAGCGCCTGGTCTCCCAACAAAAAGTTGATGAAAGGGTCAACACTTTCCTTGTCGATTTTAATTGGGAGGAGGGGAAAAGTTATACTTTTAATGTAAAGACTCACGGCGGAATGCTGAGCAGAGAAAGTAGCCCTTTTGAGGTACCACGACCTTTTGAGTTGGGAGAAGATAGGCTGGGGAGTCCATGTGAGGAGGTGGAAGCAGCAAAAATCGATGAATGGAGCAAAAAACTCTATGAAGAGGTGGATGTCTCGGCTCGGAAGAAGATTGGGGTTGGCAGTTTTGATCAGACTGTAAGGGTGTATGACCAGAAAGGAAGGCTCCTCTGGAAGCACAAGATTCCAACGGGGGTGGTAAGGTGTGTGAAATTTTCCCCCACAGGTGATTTCCTGTTTGCTGGCGAGGCGAGCCCGGATGGCAACATCTACTCTTTTTGGGCGGCCACAGGCAAACTTTGCTGGAAATATGCGACGGCAAAAGATTTAGGCACAAGCAAAACGACATATTATGGGCACCAGCCAAAAGTTTGCTCTATCGCTATTGTCGGGAAAAGGGTTTATGTAGGCGCAACAATGACCACCGAGGATTATCTTGCGGACGGCAATCGCAAGGTAAAATACTGGCCTAAAAAAGGGATTCTCTACGCGTTTGAGGTTAAAACAGGAAAGCTTTTGTGGCGGTTCCCGGCCACCGGCCTTCTTGATACCGCACCTCTTAGAGTATCTGTCGATGCCAACGGGCAATATCTAGTTTTTGGCGGTTGGGGTGGATCCGCCAACGGCCGGGTCAGGCAAAGATATCCGGAAAACACTCTTTATCTGCTCAATGCCGCAAATGGCCAGCTTCTGTGGAGCTATTTTGTGCCGCCTGCCGGCAAATATGGTTTTGGTTCGGCCTCAATCGGCAGCGGCTGTAATATCTCACCGAATGGGAAATATGTGGCCTGCTGTTCCATGGACGGGAGGCTTTTTCTCTTTGATATAAGAGGATGCGCAGAAAAGAAAATTCCGCGTTTAATTTATGAAAAAGCGGTTTCTATGCCGCTTTCAGTAAGCGGTATACCGATTTACGCCTACGGCGGAAAGGTCTTTGTCGACGATGAAGGAGGCGTGCTTCTTACCATTGGCCGAACTTATATAGCCCCGGCGGGAAAGGGGCTGGCCAAGGCGCCTGACGTGAAACACCCGCGCGAAAATTCACTCATCAAGCTTGATCGCGATGGGACTATATCCTGGATCTGGCCTGCAAGGGGGCCTATCGAAACCCCTTGCCTGAGCAGGGACGGCCGTTATCTTGTTGTGTCGATGTGCCATAATTACATAACAAGGTCAAAAGATATGGCCGGGAT
>QMMN01000111.1 GCA_003647275.1 Deltaproteobacteria bacterium | reverse complement strand
TTGGCGATATCTCTAGATTAGCTATGTCGTACGGGAATCCTTGTTCTTCAATAGCTACAACACGGCCTCTAGGACCATATACTCTCAGCGTTAGCTGTCTAGATGAACCAGGGTAAAGAGCTACTGTCTTTTCAGCACTAGTATGCGCTAGACTACGTACTGTAGCACTCGAATATTCTTCCTCAGCCCCATATTCCCTAACATCTTCCCTCATGCTAACACTTCGAAGCGCCAACACTACTCACCTCACCCTAGCGTTCGAGGCACCCGCGCCGCAGCGTATGTGTGTCCCGGGTCGGGGGCTTGCCTCGAACTGTTGGGTGTTAAATGTTTCATGGTTTGTCTATCACCGATGTTTTTGTTTGCGTTAGCGTTATTATTGTCTTTGCTAACACTATGGTGTGGGAGTAGTCTATGCCTCAAGATGAAGGTGCTGATAAACGTGTAAAGGTTATTGATCTCAATGAATTCCTAGATGAAATCAGTAGAAAAGAAAACATAGATAAACGTAAGATAAGAGGCAGAGGTATTGTCAGAAAGATTGCAGAGCTACTAGCATATAACGCAATAGTAACGAGGGGAGAGATAGAAGAAGTATCCAAGGGAAGCAGCGTTGGCCGACAAATGATATCATTCCTAAAGAGAAGTGGTTTAGTATATGAGACAAGAAGTGGCTACATAATTTCAGTTCCATGGATACTATATCTCTACAAATACATGAGGGATAAATGGGTCAAGCAAATCAAGAGACTAGCTCCAGCACTTCAGGATAACGAGGTAGAAGAGCTAAGGAAAATAGCTGTGGAAGCTCTTGGAACCCCTTTGGAGAAATTTATTGATGCATACATAGCAGCTGTAGGAGGATTCAAGGACATAGCACAAATACCTGTAAAATGCCTGCCCAAGAAGTGCGAGAAATTTATAGATGAGTGCTTTAGACAGCTTCTCAACTACTCTATATGGCTTCTTACATTAATCGCAAGTCTACTTGAACTTTACGTTAAGGGTGTTAGTTTTGGTGAAGTCCTTGAATGGCTAATCAATATGAGTAAACGCAACCGTAACCTCTTAGGAATCTTAGAAGAAGATCATCCATTGGCTTACTACAACAGGTTAGTAGCTGAAACAGCTGAACTGCTAAAGAGAGATGCGCTATTCCTCTATCAAATATATGGTAAGCACAAGGACGATGTTATGGAAAAAGCTATTAAATGGTCTATTCAAAAATACACCAAAACTGTTGGAGAAGATAGGGCAGAGAAGGGAAAGGATAGGGCAGAATACTATGTTAGGCTTTTCTTAGACGAATTGTCAAAAGCAATATTAGCAGATATAACTACGAGAATAGTATTTCTCATCTAAGACTATCATTCTGCTAGCAACCATGGTCAAGTAAGCAACTAGAAAACGCTTTTCAAAAGAAAATCACTTATCATCTTTATTGCTCATTCTGTTAGCATTTAACAGAATGTACTATAACCGGTGATATGCAATGGGAGAGAACATATCTCTCCTTCCAAAGGTAATATACATACCGCCTAGAGAAATCGTCCGTCTAGGTAGCCGATGGATAGTATACCTACCGCAAGACCATAACGAGCTTTGGGAAGCTATTAAGAAAAGTGGAAAGAAAGCAGGATCTACATCGAAGTTGTAGACTGATCATCGCATTAGCTCAATGCTCCAGACCTTCATCACGAGGTGTCAGATCCGTGGCTCGTGGAGAAGATAGTGTTGAACAAGCTAATATTTCTATCATCGTTAGAAGGAAGCGTTACGACGTATCTAGGGGTAGCGGTTTTGTTGATCTCGAGATCGAGGGTAAGCTACATAGGTTCAGAATATATCAGAATCCGCAGAGGCGCGGCATTATCATTGAGTACAACGGGATCTACGATAGTCTAAGCAACTTGAAGAGGCTGCTCAAGGGTACAGAGCTTGAGCGCTATACTGAACTTATCGCTAAGTACATAAGGTCTGCAATATACGAGGCCCAGATCAGGGAATCTAGAAAGCATAGAATAATAATCATGAAGAGTATTCAAACATCAATTGGCCTTCTTGAAATAGGGCTTAGAGATGACGGTAAGCTTGTACTTAAACTAGGGAATAAGAGGGTTCTTGCTGATAGGAGCAATCTCGACAAGAAGCTTGAAGAGATTTTGCCCCTCGATGCAATGACTTCAGATCTCGTTAGTCAAATACAGAGCGCGTTTAAGTCCATCGAGAGTAGCATTATCAGTAGTGAAGACGTTGTTATTGTTCTGGATAGCGAAGCCAAGGATATTGTACTACCGTCCGCAATAGTAGACGATAAGCTCGTGACAATGATTCCCTTCACCGCTACCTACATCGATGAAGATGGTGAGATGAGGCGCGGGCTACTGGTACTAGTTATAGTTGTAGATAGTAACGGTGAGGTTAAAAGAGTGGATAAGACTCGTAACCCCGTTGCTATAGAGGTTAATGGCAGAACAATATACAAGGATTTCCTTGAGCGTATAGTCCTTAATGAAGCCATTGAAAGATTGTTGCCTGATACGGATCTAGTGAGAAGGATTTGTGAGGAGCTTGAGAGGGGGCGTAGCGTAACCTGGTCCGAGGCATGGAGTTTCGTGGAGGAGCTTATGAGTAAGTACGTGTATGTAGAGGGTAGGAATAAGATTATAGCAATGCTCTATGCCATAGCGCAGATATTCTATGACCTAGTAACCATATTCGCTATTCTAAGGATAATCGGTGAGATGGGCTCCGGTAAGCGTCAGCTAGCCAATGCGATAGCAGCTTGCGCAATTATAGCGCTAACAGTTGTAAAGCCATCAGAAGCTGCGCTCTATAGGCTTGTGGACTCTTTCCATCCACTCCTCATAATAGATGAATCGAAGATAAACGAGGATATGGCACTACTCCTAAATGCTGGGTTCGAAAGAGACAAGTTTGTTCCTCGGGCAAGGATTACTGAAGACGGTAAGATAACCATAGATGTATTCAACTTCTACAGTCCAAAAATCGTAGTCTCCCGGCCAGGCAAACTTAGCTTACCTGAAGACACAATATCGAGAACTGTTGAGGTATACATGCAGAGAATAGCAACCAAGACATTCCCTCTGGAGATAAACCCAAAGGACCGAGAAGAAGCCGTCATAATGATGCTACTGCTCAAGATTAGGAAATGGAAAGAGTTTGTAGATACATACAATATGCTACGTGACGAGCTCATAGGTACGGATCCTCGTACTAGGGATACCTACCTACCACTATTGACCGTGGCATACCTAGTATCTAAGGAGAGAAGCGACCCCTCGCTATTCATAGAAGTGTTAGAGGACATGATCAAGACAGCTGATGAGAGAGCTGGTGTTACCCACCACCAAAGGCTTGCTATAGTCGGGATTCTGGAGCACGTAGTTAGTAGCTCGACATTAGAAGGAACCGTGAAGCTAGTATCAGTATCTACTAAGGACATAGCCTCAGCTCTGGGCATGAAGCTCGATAGCAGTACAAGGATAAGGATCGGCAAGTTCCTGAGAGAAGCACCGTTCAAAGTATCTATGACGAAGAGCGGTGGCTACACCAAGTACTTAATCGACGTAGAGAAGCTTTACCAATACGTACTAAGCTATGGCGTAGACATATCGATGCTGGCGGACGAAGAACTTGAGAAGCTGAAGAACGTAACTGGGTATGACTGGAAAGGTGTAGGTTTCAACAAAAACGAGTGGATAAAGAGCATAGTAAAGAAGCTTTTTGGTGAACAAAGCGGGGGGCATCAGCACAGAACTCTACACCCTCTACACAATCACAGCAAGATAGTGAGCCATCTAGAGTAGTTGAGAGTCAGGACCATAGTGTAGGAAGTGGAGGGAGTGCCAACGCGAATGCTACACCAACTCCAGTACAGGGTAGCTCTACACCTTCTACACAAACTGTTACAGATTCAACTACTTAAGGTGGTGACTATGGAGTGCGAAGGTGTAGGAAGTGTAGAAGTTTCTAGGGAAGTATACCGGGGGTTTTCCAGTACTGTTAAGAGCAAGAGATATGCAGAGGCCCTCTATAGACAGACAGAACAGGTTATCGATGGAAAGCTAATCCGTAAGCTCATTACGATAGCGGATTTCAAGACCTGTGACAATAAGGTTAGGGTCATCTATCACGATAGGGATCATACCGCTGATCGCTACCTCTATGCCTTCGATAAGTTCTGTAGAACCTTTAGGAAAGCCATCTATGGATTACCTAAGCAGGTAGCTAAGAAATGCAGTAGGAAGGGGTTCTTCGCAGAGGTATACGCTTCGGTAATGTGGTTCTGGGATCGTGGGGCTCCCGAAGGCATGTCTTGGAGCATCATCAAGGATGTCGAGGATTTTAGAGACGTTGTATTCGTCCCAGTAGCCTACGACTTTGTTGTAGACCTAGACCTAAAGAACAATCCGTGGCTAGAAGAGGAAGATGGTTTGAGGAAGCTTAAGCTTCTTTGCGACTTCATGGTGGAGAAGCTTGGTTTAGAGCCAACTGTGCTGATTTCTAAAGGAGTGCAGCTCAGAGTAACCCTACTCCCTCTACACCTCCTACACCTTAACTCCATAGGTATCGAGAAATGGCCTCTGATAGTGATGAAGAAGCTGCCAGAGATACATAAGGCGATAGTTAGCAAGCTTGTACAGGAGTTCTACGAAGAGCATGGCATCAAAGTCGCCGTGGATACCCAGATATACGAGGCTGCGAGGATAACGAGGCTAGACTTAAGCATCCACAGCGGTATCAAGGCATTCTCAATACCCTTCAGACCGCGCATGCTAGAGAACACCAGCTGGGGCAGGGTTAGGGAGCTTCAGAGAAACACTAGGTACGTTATGGCTATAGCTAAGAAGCTTAAAGGTACATGGGGTAAGATCGTAGAGCCAGAGAAGTACCTAAGAGTACTAGGCTTCTTCCTAGCATTAGAGGAGAAGGATCTAAAGCTTAACATTGAAATCCCTAAACCAAGAAAGAATGTTCAAGGCTTCTACACATCATCTAGCTGGAGGAAGGTGGTCGACCCTATCCTTGGCGAGATCGAGTACAATGCTAGGCTAGAGGGATTCGGATGGATAGAGACCTTAGTCAAGGAGGGAATACCTATACCAGATGG
>QMMN01000110.1 GCA_003647275.1 Deltaproteobacteria bacterium | reverse complement strand
TTTCAACTCTTATATCTAAATTCTAGTATACAAGGCACTTTAGTTCACTTTAGGCACTTATAAGTCTTCAACCCATCTAAGGTTAACACCTAATATATATTAAATACGTGACCGTATTTACGAGTTAGAGCACTAAGGCACACATTTTTACGAGATATGTTGTTTACCAAACGTGCGGGTTTTTCCGTCCAACCTTCAGCCCCCTAAAAGCACAAGACCCTTTGGGCCTCGTCTGGTTTCAAGATACATAGCTGGTACCGAAACCCCTGGCGAGTACTGCCAGGCCGCCATATATTGTGGTACCCTCATGGTTTATGATCCAGCACTCGCCGGATGCTCTTGCCTAACTCGCTGGTATCAATGGGCTTCATCATAAACTCCCGAATGCCCATAGCCTTGGCCCTCTCCGGCGTGATCGCCTCGCTAAATCCGGTGCAAAGGATAATCGGAATATCGGGACGAATCCGTATGAGTTCTTTGGCCAACATTTCGCCTGTCATATGCGGCATGGTTTGATCCGTGATGACAAGGTCGAATTTATCCGGTTGTGCCCGAAAGCTCTCAAGGGCCTTGACGCTGACCGTTGTGGCAACGACCTCGTAGCCGAGGCGCTCCAACATCCGTTGACCCATGTCAGCTAGCATTTCCTCATCGTCAACAAAAAGGATACGCTCGTTGCCTCTGGGAAGGGGTGTCGCGACTTCAGATTTCGGTGTAACCTGACTTTCAATCCTGGGAAAGAATATGTGAAAAGTAGTGCCTTCTCCCGGCTTACTTTGCACTGTAATCACGCCGCCGTGGCTCTTGACAGTCCCTTGGACCACCGCCAGACCCATTCCGGTTCCTTCAGCTAACCCCTTGGTGGTAAAATAGGGATCAAAAATCCGGTCTATGATCTCAGGCTCTATACCATGGCCCGTATCGCTCACACTCAATCTAAGGTACGACCCGGGTGTTAGATCCGGATATTGAGCCACGGCATCAGCATCAAGCTCCAGATCAACAAGGCTTACTTCCAGCACACCGTCTTTCTGTCGCATGGCATGAGCTGCGTTGATGCAAAGATTCATCATCACCTGATGAATTAGCGTTGGATCGGCTAGGATTG
This sequence comes from Deltaproteobacteria bacterium, assembly GCA_003647275.1. Lineage (GTDB taxonomy): Bacteria > Desulfobacterota > Desulfobacteria > Desulfobacterales. The sequence continues at coordinate 4,032 of QMMN01000110.1, read as the reverse complement.
TGCCTACCTGGTCCTGGATATTTTGCCGAATTTCGATAGTCGTAGGCAACGATGCCCGCAGCAGTTTAAGGGCATCCTTGACAACGAGACTGATTTGCAATGGTTTTTTCCCTTCTACGCTCTGGCGGGAAAAGATTAGGATTTGTTTCACCACGTCTTTCGCGCGCAAGCAGGCCTTACGCACCCCATCCAAATTGTACCGCGCTGGACTCCACTCGGGAATGCAATCCAGCGCTGAGTCAGTATTGCCAAGAATGATCCCGAGGATGTTGTTGAATTCATGGGCTATGCTTCCAGCAAGTGTGCCAATCGCCTCCATCTTTTGAGCTTGTCGAAGTTCGGCTTCAAGTTTCCTTTTTTCTTCTTCTGCGCGCTTGCGCTCAATGGCATATTGCATGGCGCGCATCAGCATGTTGCCGTCTACCTGCCCCTTGACCAGATAATCCTGCGCCCCCTCCCGGACTGCGTCAACGGCCACCTCTTCATCGTCAAGACTGGTCAGCACGATAATCGGCACATGCGGCGCTTGTGCATCCGCGGTGCTAAACGTTTCAAGACCCCGGCTGTCGGGCAACGATAAATCCAAGAGGACCAAGTCGATGCCTCCTTCGGCCAAACGCTCCAGCCCTGTTGAGAGCCGGTCGACCCATACCAGATCGAATAAAGCGCCCGTCCCTTCGGCCAGCATCTCCTGTATCAAGTGAGCGTCGCCGGGATTGTCCTCAACCAGCAAAACTTTGATAGTTTCATCGTTCATCAATTTCACTCACCTGCCAGTTTCTCGAGGGTGAACCAAAAGTTTTCAATGGACTTCACCATCCTAATGAACTGCTCAAAGTGAAGCCTTCGCAGGCTCACACACCCGGTCTTGTTATGCACCTTGCTCTCTCCTTAAGGGCCTCTACCATAAGTCGCACATTGCCAGGATTGTCTTCTACCAACAAGATCTCTGAGGACCCATGGCCCTTTTTCTCCTTATGGACAACGTAAAAGAGAATGTCGAGCCTTTCCCGGACTCAGAGTCCACCCAAGCAATCGCTTCGCAAATCAAAAGCCATGAGCTATGCTAAATTGCGGGAAATGTGACTTTGCCTCCGACTTCCCCTGAAGGGCTGATTTCTGCCTAAGGACATCGGCTATCTTCTGTTTGAGTTCATCAAGATTGATACTCTTTATCACGTAGCCATCGGCCTGTGACAGGCGGGGGTCATCCACAAAGCTGTCATAAGCAGTAACGATAAGGACCGGCAGATGGGGATCTTGCCTCTTGATATCACACAATAGCTCAAATCCGTTGGGTCCATCCAGATAAAGATCGAGAAGCACTAACTCCGGCTGTGAATATCTGAGGTGCCTGATAACCGATTCGGCATCACCTACACTGACAACCCGGTACCCCTCACAGACCAGTTCCTCCGAAAGGAGTTTTCGGACGCATGGCTGGTCATCCACGATCAGAATCTTTGTCATGATGCATCCCCCTTAATCAAACTCATTGGCCGCCATGATGGCTCGGGCATCAATGGGATGTGAAGCCGCGATCACGTCAAACTTGGCATCCGTCAGAAATTTGCGGAAAGAAAAACGGGTGCTTTTGCCATCATTTACCACAAACGCCTTATACATAGGGTCTATTCCTTAAAATTTCCGTTGCAATATTGCCCTGCAAATAACCGGAGACTTTGTCGTTACAAATATGTACCCGGTCTCACCAAAGTGATTGACTGGAACTGGGAATTTCAATTCCTTAACCACCACTATTACCTTTATGCATTTCCCATTGGCTCCAAATGGTTGAGCATGTCAGTGTCTTGCTCTCCTGAATTCACTTTCCTGATCATTTTGCTCTTCACCGCCTCGATCATATAGGTGATTCTTGAAATGATTAATCCACGAATAATAAACCTAATGGCAAATGCTTGAGCCCCACTTAAGTGCTTGAGCTGTAATGACTCAAATACCTTCTCTATGACAGGGGCTACTTTCTTATTAATATCCTTCTGGGTAGGTGTGAGCTCACCCTCTTTCGCCGCCCCCCATACTGCCGGAACAATATAGGTGATTGGCTCTGCCAACAGCTTTGTGTTATATGAGACAAAAATCTTGTTCGCTGTATCCTCTATCAGGGGCCAGATGGTTCTGGATATCTTCATAATATCCTCTGGCTCTTCCTTCCTCTTACCTCTTGAAAAAAGCTTATGTAGTATTTTTATCGTACACCACCCCCCTCACTCGTTCTTTTCTCGTTTTCGCGCGCTTGGGCCATGAACTCATGAGCAATCCCCTTATCTGCTCGGCCTGGGCGTTCATCTCTTCAGAAGCAGGCTCTCCAGCATTGGCAGTAGCCTGCTGGGTCACCTTGTCCATCTCGGCCACAGCCTTGTTCACCTGCTCGATCCCTTGAGCCTGCTCATTGGAAGCTGCAGCGATTTCACCGACCTTGGTGGCGCTCGTGGCTACCTCGTTGAACCGCAACAGCAAGCGCATTCCCCGTAGCTTGCTGCAGAAAGCTTCAATTCCTCTAGAGTACTATTTGGCTTTGAAGCAAACACTTTTTTGCCCGGGGCCTGTAAATTATAACCTCCTTCAAAGATTCAAAACCTGTCACCCCCACTTAAACCCTTCCTTGTAAGACTTATCAATTGTCATTATTTTTGCTCCTTAACCAGCCTTTTGTCTTTTTCCGATGGTCTCAACAATATGATGAAGTGCTTCTATGGAAGAAGCAAAAACAGGTATTTTGGGCCCGACAACAACTCGTTGAAAAGGATCTATCACGGCCACTACATGAGAGGTTTGACATACGTCTTTAATTGTTTTTTCAGCACGGGCCCTTTTGTCTGTATCCAAGTCTTCGTTGCCGCTCAGGTCAATAATGCAATACAAAGGTGATGCCCCAGTGTCCTTTTCAAAGGACCCATGCCATGGAATCGGTCCGTCCTGCCGAAAAAGGTCTGCCCTTGTAACCAACCTAATTCCTAACATTTCAGCTATCTCGGTCATCAAGTTGTCAATAAAGGTCAAGAAGATGTTTTTAAACAGTCTAAAGTTTTGTTCTGAAAAAGGGATGTTGTGAGCCCTGATTACCGTCATATAATCTTGAAAAAGGTTAAGCAGGTTGCTTGCCTTGGGATAGAAGGCATCTTCAATAGACCTGGAGAGCCGGGCCGTCTTTTCATGGATATCCACCAGGGCGCTGTTAAACCTGCTGGACATGGCCAGGGCGACTATTTGATCAAATATTTGGGACACCTCATCTACTATCTGAAGATAAAAGGTGGGGGGAGCCTCTGGTGAGAGTTGATTGCCTTCGACTTTTTTGGGAAGTGCTTCACATGCCGAATAGCTTGAAAGTCTATTTACAAGGGCGTTCAGGTTGTGCTCATCAAATGAGGCTCTACCTTCAGCCTCACCCACTAAGGCTGTTAGGGCGTCGGCGGTCATTAACAGAGTTTCAATGATTTGTGAATTGATCTCTACAGTTTGCCCTCGAATATTATCTAACAGGGCTTCAGTCTGGTGACTTAAACGGACTATCTTTTCAAGACCAAGAATGCTTGCGTTGCCCTTTATGGTGTGGAGTTTTCGAAATAAGGCATGTACAGACTCTGTGTCGCCGGGACTTTTTTCCAGCATCAGCATATAATGCATTGCGCCTTCAATATCTTCACGAAACTCCCTTATAAACCCATCAATGATCTCTTGATCCAAGTCTATCATGGTCAGTCCATTTGCTCCTGTGAAAACGCTGAGCCACTGTTTAAGAGCCCGATCTTGCCTCTGGCCTCGATTTCATATTACGGACTTTTGTCTTTAACCAGTATGGTTTTACGAAAAACATGTTTCCAGTCTTTAATCTTCTTGATGGCTTCATCAAGGGCCTTATCCACCTCACTGATATCATCAAATGGCTTTAAGAGGTACCCCAGGGCCCCATCCTGCATGGACTCTGATGCTCTCATCAGTGTTGTCTGTCCAGTCATCATGATGACTTGAATACCCGGATTTACATCTTTGATACGTCTTAGAAGT
>QMMN01000109.1 GCA_003647275.1 Deltaproteobacteria bacterium | reverse complement strand
GTTTCATAAAGATAACAGCTTGGCATTGTTAGGATGCTTTTGCTTAAACCTTCTGCGGTAACAATTTGTCACTAAGGTTTTGCTAACAAACCATCGACATTTTTTACCCTTTGGGCGAGCCGATTTCACTGTATCCGCTGTGTTGTAGCCCACTCGCGGTAACAGACTACAGCGTCGCGGGCTACGCCTTGCGGCTGCGGCGACCTCGGCTCGTGAAATATCCGGCCTAGGCCTCTACTTTTTCAGTTTTTGTAGGCTTTGTTCTGCCGCAATCGTGATTGGTTCAAGGCTTGGCTCAGAGGAACAATCCGGGTTGCCTGCGCACATTAGGGTGGTAAGATCAGCAATGGTCTTTCCGCCTAAAATGAGGGCATTAACCGTATCTATCTCTTTTACGGGAGGCTCACTGTCACTTAAGATCTGTCCACCAATAAGTTTCTGAGTCTCCCTGTCGAAAACGAGCTTCAGGATCCAGGGCTTGACCCCGGGAATCATGCCGTGCTTGCTCCTCGAATTAACCGTGGCACTCACGGTTTCAAACCCCTCCTGCCGGGCCTGCTCCTCGGTGAGTCCAGTCGCTGCAATGGTCTTGTTAAAGAGTTTGACCGCCATATTGTTGAGCACGCCTGGAAATTCAATTTCATATCCAGCCAGCCTCTTGGCTGCAAGTCGCCCTTGTATGACGGCCGGACCGCGAATTTGGCCAGGAACAGGCTTCTTGGTAATAAAATGCTCCTTTTCAACACAGTCTCCTGCTGCAAGGATATCAGGGTTTGAGGTCTCTAAGAATTTATTCACCTTTATGCCAAATCTTCCTATCTCCAATCCGATATCCTTTGCCAGTTCAAGATTTGCTTTGGCACCGACGGAAAGCAAAACCATGTCTGCATCAATTCTTTCTCCAGTGGCAAGTTCTACACCAGAAACGTTCCCATCCTGGCCCAGAATTCTCGCCACCTTCTCACCCATTTTCATCCAACAGCCTTTTTCAACAAGATATTCCTGCAGCTTCCCCGCCATGTCGGCATCTAACATAAGTGGCAGCGGGTGGCTTAGAAGTTCGATCACGGTTACGTCATAGTAGTTGGGCTTTGAGGCTATAAGAAGTGTAGCTACCTCAAGACTGATAAACCCGGCTCCTATGAACACCAGCTTTTTGGCCTTTCTCACTTCCAAGAAGTGCCTTATCTCTTCTGCATCTGGTGCAGATCTCAAGGTAAATACCCCCTGCAGATCGTGGCCTTCAATGAGGGGTATTACCGGACTTGCCCCGGTGCCCAAGATAAGCTTGTCATAGGGGAGCTTGCGGCCATCTGATAATTCGACCTTCTTTTGCTTCGTATCCACATGAGTTGCTTTGGCTATGATGAGGTTGATACCCGCATCAGCAAACATCTTGTCGGGATTTGTAATGGAATCCACGGTGGCCAGCCCGGCCACCACATGCGGCAGGGCTCATCTCACAATAAATCGCTCTTCCTCCCGAATAATGGTCACATCGATGTCTGGCATCAGTTTCTTTGCCAGCATTGCAGCAGGTCCCCCAACCCCGCCGCAGCCGATAATAATCAATCTTTGACCCTTTTCCATCATTGCCCTCCTTTGCACCTTCAGGTGCCCTGAAAATCCGTTCATGTGACGAGAATGGCACGGATGCTTGCCCGAGAGCTGCAAAAAGCAAGCACATTCCCTACAGCTTGCCTTGTAGAATCGTTACCTTAGAATCAATATGATGATACAACCTGATTAAGGAACTTGAGATGAGCCGCTTGTCACCGGAAACATGATTGCAGCTCCCCGCAGCCCGTGAAGCACTGCTGTCAGGCTGTCAGGTAGAACCTGCAAGGAGCTTTAATACTTTCCATATAGTTATAGGTATATGCTCATAATAAGGCACGAATATACATTTTCACCAATACTGTCAAGTTATTTTTTGGGGTCAAGGTAGAAGTTTGACAAGGTGTGGTCATACAACCCATGCATTCGGCACGTTTGGTGGCGTGTCCTACAAATATGGGTTCCATGCGTATCTCCGCACAGGTCGAAATTGTGGTGTCGGATCAACCCTTCGTAGATGTCCTTTATTCATAAATACTCCCACGATGCGGCCGTGGTATTTCTGGGCTTCCAACAACGCTTCTGATCTATTCTTCAGGGGATGCAGATCTGACGACATAAAAGGTGACGACATAAAAGGTGAGGGAATGGTAAAAAATTTATTGACTTTAATTAATAGATAGGGCATGGTAATCTTTAGAAAAAGTTATAAAAGGAAAGCAAATTTGTGAAAACTGCGCGTTAAGAAGAGGTCTCAGGAGGAGGTCCCCCATGAATAAAGCAGCGGTTTTATCGATGCCGATCCTTTTGCTTGTTCTTATTATCCTTCCTCCTCATGCATTTAGTGAAAGTCCTTCCTTGCGTGAGGGCATTGAGCAGTACAAACAGGAAAATTACGAAGAGGCGATTGAGTTCTTGGTAAAGGCTCGCAAGGAAGAACCAAAATCTTCCAGTGCAGCCTTTTTTTTAGGTATGACCTACAAGCAGTTGATGGATTACCAAAAAGCATCAGAACACCTGAGGGATGCCGTGACCCTCACCCCTCGGATTAAAGAAGCCCTGGTGGAACTGATCGATGTCCTATATCTATGGGGAAAACTGGATGAAGCGAAAAAATGGATCGAAGTGGCAGAGAAAGAGGAGATTGCCCCTGCCAAGATCGTCTTCCTGAAAGGGCTGGTCTTTCAAAAGGAGGGTAAAAACCTGGAGGCGGTAAAGTCTTTCGAAAAGGCGAAATCTCTGGATTCAACAATCACACAAGCAGCAGAGTTACAGATTGCCTTATGTTACCTGAAGGAGAAGAAGCTCAAAAAGGCCAAAGATCGATTTCTGGCGGCCGTTCAGTATGATCCCCAAACCGATCTGGCCAATTTTGCCCGGCGATATGTGGATTTAGTCGAAAAGAGAATCTTTCTTGAAAGGCCAGTTCGGTTTACCCTCGGCCTTTTCGGTCAATACGATACCAATGTGGTGCTTAAACCCACGGAGGCATCATTGGCAGCCGATATTACGGATGAGAAAAGCTATGCCACGACCAACACAATCAGAATAGATTATGTCCCAATTATTGAAGGACCATGGCTCTTCAATGCCCAGTATTCCTTCTTTGGCAATTTTCATGATAAGCACTCGACCACCCATGATGTCATCAACAATGGCATCTATATAGCGCCCGGGTATAACTTTGGCAGGTATGCCCTGAACCTGGCTGCCCGTTACAACCATACACTCGTGCGTGGCACAAGTTATAAGAAATATGTGGATTCTTTGAGTACTGGCCCTCTTTTTCGAACACTTGTGGGTAAAAATAACCTCCTGGAACTATATGCAGGTTATAACAAGAAAGAATACTTTCGACCGGTATTAATTCCGGAGGAAGACAGGGATTCAGACACATTGAGTACATATATAAGCTGGATATGGTTGTTCAAAGAAGGGGCCTTTTTCAACTTGAAATACGAATTTAGTGATGAGGATGCTGATGGGAGAAACTGGGACAATCACGGGCACGCGTTTTCGATGAATACAACGATCCCATTGATCGATAAACTTAAATTACAAGTGAGTGGACAGGCGTTGTTACAAGATTATAAAAATATGCACACGATATTTGCCACGGAAAGAGAGGATGAGATTTATCAAGGCTCGTTAGGTTTCACATGGGAATTTTTTAAGAATGCAAATCTTGTGTTACAGTACTCTACAACCAGGGCTGACTCAAACATAGCCATCTATGACTATAGACGAAAGCTTTACACCGCGGGTATTGAGTATAAGCTTTAGTCACAATAAAAAAGTTATAATCAATCGTGGCAATTCTCATCTCTCACAGGCCCACAAAGCCTCGGAGTTTTTGAGTCCGCATTAGGCAGAAGAGGGGAATTTGCTCAAATTGAAACGCCCAAAAATTATCTCTGCGATCTCTGCCTGCCTGTGAAATGTGAAACATATTTCATTGAAGTGTGCTCAAGCCACTGCAAGGGGCGGGCGAAAGGACCATATTGCTTGTAGGACACTTGTAGGACATGAAATCTAAGGTTTCTTCAAAAGATAAAAACCCGGCCCTGTTGACCGATAAATTAATATATATCATTGGCCCTCGGCGGCTGCAAAATGAGCTGATGGCCTTTTTTTTAGAGCGGGAAACCGGTGCAAAGTGCGTAGAGGGTGAGGATCTTTTTCATATTTCAAACATAAACGATAAAGATACCGACCAATCCGAACTGATCCTTTGGGACTGCCTGGAAAAAGATCTGGAGAGCTGTCTGCCCGAGTTTAAATCAGAGGGTAACAAGATGTTCTCTCGACGTTTTTTGGCCCTCTTTAATGTAAGTCCTGGTCTGGGCATTGAAAAAAGAGCTTTAAGGCAAGGGGTACGGGGTTTTTTTTATGAACATGACCCTTTGAAGCTGCTCCCAAAGGGTATTCGGGCTATTTTTAACGGAGAATTATGGGCTTCCAGGGAGATTATGATGAAATGTGTCCTGGAAGATAGCGGAAAAGATATTGTCTCCAAAAAAGATGTAACAGGACTTACCCCAAGGGAGATTGAGATTCTCACCATGATCGCCGTAGGGGCTAAAAACGAGAAGATTGCTGACAAACTTTGCATCAGCCCTCATACGGTTAAGACCCATATCTACAATATTTTTAAAAAGATTGATGTTCCAAACCGCCTCCAGGCCGCCCTCTGGGCTGCCAAACATCTATAACAGTGTAGTAGTTACACCCCGGTGAAGTAGCCGTGCACTTCACCGGGCAGGCACGACACGTCACAAGGAGCGTCTGGTAAGAAAGTGCTACCTGTCGTTTTTTCCCTAATACTATTTTCTTAGCCTTTCTTAGCCCTTCCCCGGCCTAAAAATACGCATTAAAATCATACCATTGCCCTATTGTATTTTCATTTAATATTTAGGTGAATGAGATTCACCGGATTAATTTATAAATATAAAGTTAATAATTAGAACTTAGGGGCTTCGCCCCAATTGGACACGCAGTGAAGCGTAGCGCTCATAGTGGAAGGTTGGAATAATGGAATATTGGGTTTAAAAGGTGTTTTGTTCTTACGCGCAGCGCAGGCGCTTG
>QMMN01000108.1 GCA_003647275.1 Deltaproteobacteria bacterium | reverse complement strand
TTCCCACCGACCATAGTGCACGCATTCGGGGCGGGGGAAGAAGCCGGCAGGCTCGATGAGATATTGGGCAGCTTTGCCGATGGAATCGAGCAGGATGTCGATGCCGCTATAAAGGCGCTTGTTATAAAAATAGAGCCGGCGTTGGTATTGATTCTTACTGTGGTGATAGGATTTATCGCAATGGCGATATATCTGCCGATATTTGACTTGATGAAGATGTTACGTGCGTAATTTGTATTATAGGACTATCTGTTGTACAGCAGTACTTTTAACGTGGTAAAAATTTCTGAAAAAGGAGAAAAGAATGAAAATGACAAAAGGCTTTACATTAGTCGAGGTGCTGTTGGTGGTCCTGATTCTGGCCGTGCTGGCGTCAATTGTCATACCCAGAATCGCCTCATCCGCCGGAGATGCCAAAGACGCCAAGTGCGATGTAAACATTGCCAATCTGAGAAGCGCCCTGGAGCGTTATGCAGTGGCCAACAGCGGTGATTACCCCGCATCTGACGCTGATTTCCAGAGTGACATCGTAAATAACAGCGCGTACTTTCCACACGGGGCTCCGGTTTGTCCCTATGGTGACGCTTATGTCTTTGTCCCGGCCACGGACACAATAACGTCCCATAGTCACTAAACTGCCCCTAACGCGTAAAAAAACTTTTTAAAAAAGGAGCAAAAAGTGAGAAAAGGCTTTACATTAGTCGAGGTGCTGTTGGTGGTCCTGATTCTGGCCGTGCTGGCGTCAATTGTCATACCCAGAATCGCCTCATCCGCCGGTGACGCAAAAGATGCCAAGTGCGATGCAAATATTGCTAACTTGAGAAGGGCTCTTGAGCTTTATGCAGTGAACAACGACGGCGAGTACCCCGCCAGTAATGCGGATTTTCAGAGCGACATCCTGAACAGCGCCACTTACTTTCCGCATGGGGCGCCGGTTTGTCCCTATGGTGACGCTTATGTCTTTGTCCCGGCCACGGACACAATAACGTCCCATAGTCATTAAAAAGTGCAGTGTTGAATCAAGATAGGGCCATGACTATAGCCCGTCCGGCCCCAGTCCTTTTCTCGGGCCGATTGCGAGCACGCATCGCGCTTAAGGCGGGCTTCACTCTGATAGAGCTGCTCCTTACCGTAGCCCTGATGGCGATAATTTTAAGCATAGCTATCCCAAGGGCCGGATGGAGCACAATGGGCGTCGTACAGTCAAAAACCGCCGCACGCGAGTTCGCAAATTATCTCAAACTCACCAAGTCGCTTGCCATAACAAATTCCGCCACCAACAACCAGGGTTACAAGATAACACTCTCGCCGGCTTCGCCCTACACCTCATACACTATTATCAATGCCGACTCGATGGCCACAGTAAAAGGTCCTATAGACATACCTACCGGCGTAACATGCACCGGCGACGCCGAATTTCACTTCACCCCTCTCGGCCAACTACAGGGAGGTAGCGGACTTAGTCTTCAGTTTTCCAAATCGACCAACACTTCCACCGTTACCGTTACTGCGATAGGGAGGATAACGACCCAATGACAAGGTTGAACCCAAAGGCATTTACCCTGATTGAAGTCCTCGCTTCGGTGGCAATTTTGTCCGGCATCATTGTTACCGTTATCCTGTGGTCCGCGGACGGATTAGCTGCAAGCATGGAGCTGGAACAGACCTTAAAGTCCACACTCTTAGCTGAAGTGGAAATGGAAAAGATAAAAAGCGCTCTTCGTGAAGATTTTGAAGAAAACTTCACCGGCTGGTCGAGCGATCTGGGGAATAATTACCTTGCCGATAGGTCTGAAACGGACGTAAGTCCAAGCTTAAAGGTCGTCGAGGTCTCCGTAGGATATGACGCCGACAAGAATGGAACCCTCGGCGCCGCCGAAATTATGGTTACTCTGACAACACAGGTTACCGAGATGGAGGAAGGTTGAATAAAAAATATCATAAATTTAGTTCGGCCTTTACACTGGTCGAGGTATTGCTCGTCGTCGGAATGGTCGCGGTGGTCGCACTTGCCGTTACCGGCATCGTCTATAGCAGCTACCAGGACTGGCAGGTCATCAGCCGCCGTTCCAATGTCCTCCAGGACGGCCGTGCCGCCATAGATTTTATGGTCCGCACCCTTCGACAGGCAAAGGATTTCACCGCAATAAGCGCTCCTTCAGAACCCGCAGGCTTTATAACATTTACAAGTGTCGACGACATTACAGAAGAATTCAGACTAAATACAGGGACCGACGAACTTGAATATGGCGAGTCGGGTTCTCTAAGTGCATTGACCGGCCCGGTAAATTCTCTCACCTTTACTTACTACGACTTAGACGGCAATGCCCTTGACGAAACCGAGGTCGGCGATATCCGCTCGATAGTTATCCAGGCCGAATTCGCAGACGCCGAAGACCCATCTTTGACCTTTACACTCTCAGGCCGCGTCTTTGTCCCGACCGATGAAGCGACTCCTCCGTGCCTTCTCGCATGGTGGAAGCTGGATGACGGTTTCGGCCTGACCGCCATCGACAGCAGCGGTAATGGTTACGATGGCTCGCTCGAGAATATGGATGGCACCGAGTGGACTGCCGGGGTGCGGAACGGTGCACTGCAGTTCGATGGGAATCAGGATTTTGTGGACTGTGGAAATCCTTCAGGTCTTCAGATTACCGGGGTAGAGGTGTCCGTTGCATGCTGGTTTTATGCCGACTCTCTCAACCAAAGCGATTGGCCGTCACTTTGCGGTAAATCATCTAATGACAATTGGGATGATGGCTGGGGGGCCTTCTTTTATGACGATGCCGCCAGGTTTTATGTCAACAGATGGAATCGAAACGTTGCTTATATGGCCTTTACCGATACAGGTTCCTGGCATCACTTTGCCGGCACTTATGATGGAAGCACCGTCAAAGTATATATTGATGGTGTAAAGGGTACGGATGATAATTATAGTGGCACCATAGATGATAGCGGAGACTTCACTATTGCAGAAATGGGTGATTGGGCGACCGGACGTTGGCATGGTAAAATAGACGACGTTCGTATTTACGGCTGCACATTGAGTGATGAGGAGGTAGCTGAATTAGCAGATATTCTCAGGTACCGCCAGTTTACAGAGGCAAAAGCCGCCTCCGATACTACGTCAATTACGATCGGCACACCCGGTGGAACAAGCGAAGGTGATCTTTTAATTGCGGCCGTTGCCACTGATGGAGATACCTCATTGTCGCTGGCGCCGCCGGGTGGCGAGGGTTGGACCCAAATCGATATCGATGATTACTCCAACCAGGTAACACTCGGCGCCTGGTGGAAAAACGCCGGCGCCTCGGAGTCGCCAACGCACGAGTTCACATGGACAGGCGACGAGCAGGCCTACGGATGGATGATGCGCTTTACAGGCCATGACTCATCTGACCCCGTCAACTTCTGGGCTGCCAACAGCGAGTCCAGTGTTACTCCGAACAGCCCGGCGGTCGTTACGACCATTGACAATTGCCTGATTCTGCGCCTGGGTGCATTTGACGACAGCGATATCACGGTCGATGACCCCGGGCTCTCCGGCCACACGGCGATTACAATGGACAGCAGCAGTGGTGGTGGAGCGGCATACGAAGAGTTCACTGAGCAAAAAGTGTTGACCGCCGGCACGTCGATTACCATTGACACGCCTGCCGGCACCAGTGAAGACGACCTGCTCATTGCGGCGGTCGCCACGGAGGGTGACACCTCTGGCTCGCTGGCGCCGCCGGGGGGCGAAGGCTGGACCGAGATAGACATTGGCCAACGGGGCACTAAAGTAACACTGGGCGTCTGGTGGAAGCTGGCCGACGCCTCGGAATCGAGCACCCACGAGTTCACCTGGTCAGGGAGCAAGAAGGCCTATGGCTGGATAATGCGCTTTACGGGCCACGACACCAGCTCTGCCATCAATGCCACGGCGAACGGCGGCGGCAAGTCCAAAACGCCACAGAGCCCCGCTGTAACCACCACAGTCGCCAATGCCATGATTTTACGGATAGGGGGCTTTGCAGGCAAAGATATCACAGTGGATGCCCCCGGGCTAAGCGGGCATACCGCCATTACCATGGACCAGAGCGACAAGTGCTCCGGCGGCGCAGGATACGTAACACAATCAGCCACCGGCTCCAGCGGCACCTCCAACTTCACGCTCAAAAAACCGAAGGAGTACCGGGCTGTCACGATTGCTATAGCGCCGGGTGCCGGTAGTGGTGGTATAGTCTCAGGCGGTGCCGGATATGTTTCACAAGCTACTGCCGGTGACAGCGGCACCAGCACATTCTCACTCACCGCTTCGCAGGAAGCTCGAACACTCACCATCGCCATTGCCCCCGCACCTTAAAAAGTCTCGAAATTACCCTTCTAAATGCAGCTATGTTTTTCTGATTGAAGCGAGGTTACCAGTGTCATTCCGACCGAAGCGATGCGCAGCATCGCGAAGCGGAGGAATCTATTCAAATAACTCCGCGACCTGTACTTCGTAGTCCCGATTTCTCAGGACGAAGTAGTAAGCGCCTCCTTAGTTTTTCACTTTGATTTTTACACTTTGCGCTTCTTACGTAGCTAAGCCGATATTCCTACAAAAGCGCGGCGGTGTATACTACTCTGCGAAGCACGAGAGCCGCCCGATCCTGTATGCACAAAGCATCCTATCCTGCCTGCCCTCCGTAGCCTAGTGCGAAGGAGGGAGCGTGGCCGAAGGAGCGAAGAATCTCAACCTCAATATACAATCTAAAATATACAATCCAAAATCCCCACCACTTATAGGACTATTGTAAAAAACTTTCCCCATTTTGCTTTATCTCTTATTAGCACCGATAAAAACGAAGTTTTCCCGGCTGACGCCTCATTTGTCCTCGTGTTGCACGCCGCTGCATCAAAATCCGAAACAAGGCCAATTTTTCCAGAATCAGTCGCCTCTCTTAGACGATAGAATTATTATCTGAGGAGCTAATACGTCTTGACTGACCAAAGGCTAAATAGTTGGTAAGGTGCGAGTTATCGCACCACTTCTTGTCATTGGGTCGGTAGGATGGGCAACATTATTTTTTCTGCCCCAAGGCAGTTGCCCATGCGGAATTTTGTAAATCCGTCCGCTCGGTGTGGTCCGAATGAAAAAAGAGAAAAACAAAACTGTTTGGTGTCTGGTGCCACCCTTTTCTTCGAAAAGGGTGCATTGCCCTGTAAAGAGTGCAAAAGGTTTTGTCCTCGTATTGGTCTTGTTCACGGTCTTAATAATAGCAACGCTGATTATAGGATTACTGAACCTGACGGCGATAGATGCCGGTCTCGTTAAAAACCATATGTGCTCTCTCCAGGCATATTATATTGCCGAAGCCGGCATCGCCGATGCTATAGACGAGATACGCCAAAACGGCCCGCT
>QMMN01000107.1 GCA_003647275.1 Deltaproteobacteria bacterium | reverse complement strand
TTAAATCTGTGTGCGCTGAAAGCGCCTCCTTAACTTTAGGCACTTTAGTTCACTTTAGGCACTCTTGGCTTGGTCACTGTGGCCCCCTTTGAGGGGGCTAAGCCAAGGCCGGGTCCTCTGGGCTCGGATCTTTACTCAGTCCCCACCCTTTTTTGTTATGCTATCATATGTACTTTAAGTAAAATAGCCCCAGGCAAAAACCTGCCATACACCAGAGACCACGGCTGTGAAGACAAACAGGGTCTCTACCAAGAACTCAAATCTGAAACCAGGCACAATCCAATGTCGTTCAAAGGCCATAAGCACTGCGGCCATGTAGAATACCGAAAGGATCATGCCATAGGCCAGGGTGGTGGCAAGCTGCATCATGGGTGCAAAAAGGTGTGCCGCCAGAAAGATGACCAGGAGCTGTTTCAGGATACGAAAGGTTCTCCTCTCGCCCAGCACAATAGGCAGGCTTTCCTGCCCCACAATCCGGTCGCCCTGCATGTCGAGGATATCAAAAAAAGCAGTGCGTACAAATGCCATGACCGATGCCCATAAGGAGACGAAGATCAAGGTCGTGGTCATTTGCAAAGAGACTGAAAGGTGGGGGAGCACCACGGTAACGATGCCCCATGCGAGGGCGATCAGCACGGTTTTTGAGCCTGGCACGTCGCTAATTCGCTGGATCTTTTTCCCGATCTTCAGGCGTTCGGGGATGATCTTGACTTTGTAGAATATGCCCAGGAGACTAATGGTGCAAAGTATGAGAAATGGGACAGGCCCCAGGGTAAACGCCATGAATAGTCCGACAGCACCTGAAATGATGGCTAAGGTTAAAAGGAGCAGGCGATTATGGTCATAAAAGCCGGCACGGTCCGGATCATTGTACCGGACGGCCTCTTTTCCGATGAAGTTGTTTAATATGTGCATGGAAAGGACATAGCAGGCGGCCATCAGGGCTGATGCAAAGCTTGGTTTGTTTCCCGACAGAAGCGCACACGTGTAACTTAGACACCCGGCCCCCAGGGCAAGATAGAGATTACTCAAAAGCAACCAGCGCTGTATCCTGAAAACTGTATGGCGCCATTGCCCTCTTACCTGATAGGGCAGGGCCTCAAGGGTCCTGTAAACTTTCTTGATGACCCAGTTCGGGGTAGAAGCCCCGGCCGTAATGCCCACGGCATTCAGGGACTCGATCGCCTCGCGATCGAGTTCTGCCTCACTCTCAACATGAAAGGCCGGAACCCCTTTCTGCTCAACCACCTGCGCCAATCGCTGAGTGTTGCCGCTGTTGCGGCCGCCCACGACCACCACCGCGTCCACAGTCTTGGACATCTCCCTGACTTCGGCCTGGCGTTTGAGCGTTGAATCACAGATGGTGTTAAATACCTGGAAGTGAGGAAACCGGGCAGCGATGGTACGGGCAATACGATCAAAGAGCTGGCCGTCCTGGGTCGTCTGGGCCACGACAATGGCGCGCTCAAAATGGGGGAGTTTGTCAAGGTCCTCCGGGCGGGTAATGACGTGGCCCATGCCTTTGGCATATCCGAGGAGGCCGACAACCTCGGGGTGATCCTTGTCGCCTACGATGATGGCAGCATAACCCTGCTTTGCATGCCTGCTGATGATGGTTTGGACCTTGATGACCCTGGGACATGTCGCATCGATGATGGTAAATCCTGCATCAACAAGGGCCTGCCTGGCCTGGGGTGGCGCCCCATGGGCTCGTATGACCACACTTCCAAGTTTGGCGCCAGAGATATCATGAGCGATGTCCTGTAAAATGGTAACACCCTTTTCTGCCAGAATCTCCAGCACCTGGGGATTGTGGATAAGCGGGCCGTAGGTATAGATGGGGCCCTGTTGGCTGTTGGCAGCATCCAGGACCATCTCGACCGCCCTGCGGACACCCATGCAGAAACCTGCGGTCTTGGCGAGTTTGACTTTCAAAAGAGGTCCTATCCGTTGCCCGTGCTCGATATTGTATCAAGCCGTTTCTATTCTTTTAAGATGATCTTGTGATTCACAAGGAAGAGGGCATGAATATGGGCGCGCAAGAACTTTTGATCGCCGAAAATGTTGACCATTTGAATCCCGTCATTTTCCGGTTCGATCTTGTCGACGGCTTCCATGACGAGTTCTTCCTTACCATCGCGGATAATGTAGGCATTGGCTTCACACATCTTCAGATATCAACTCCTTTAAGTGTTTTTCGATTAAAGTTTCGATCAGTGGAGGGAGTGGGGTGGGCGGCAGCCCGACAATTTCCACTTTTTCCTGGGTGAGTGGGATGAGAAATTTCTTGGCCGGGCATGCGGCTACGGCCTCGGCAATCCTTGGTGTGACCTCACCCATCATCGCGTGAGCCAGCACGATTCCTATGGGACCCACAACCAGGTCGGCTTGCCAAACCGTGCGGACAATGGCATTTTCTCCGGACGCCCCCCGATTTGCCTTTGCCTTGAGCATTTGAGCCGTGGCAATGGCGTTTGTCCCGAGCGCAACAATCTCAACAGATTCCTCAAAGACTTCCTTGAGTTTCTTGATAATGGCGCTTCCGATGCCTCCACCCTGACCGTCAATCACACAGATGCGCATTTTTCAGATGAATCCTCCACGCTATGCCACTTTCACAGCCCTCCGATGGGGGGTGTCAGCAAAGGCAAAAGTGAAAAAGAATAAAAGTTGAGACAGAAAGAGAGTCCGGGTTCCTTCTATGTGAACAGGAAATGGATATGTAACAGATTGGGGTGAAGGGGTCAATAAAAAGGCTTCGGAGGACACGCAAAATGCATGTAAAGGCGTTTATTTGATTTTCGGAAAGACCTTTGTCTCCAGGTACGCCACGCATTCTTCCATGCGGTGCTGGCATTTCTCCTGTAGGGGGCTTTGGTGTTCAGGGTCTCGAAGTTTTTGACCCCGGCAGCCCTGGTCGGACAAAGGTTCCACCATGGACTCGGGAAGGTCGTCAGGCAGTTCCACCCCGTTCATGATTGCCCATGCTAAAGTCCATGCGCGCGCCACATTGCACGGGTTGTAGCCGCCGCCCCCCAAGGCCACCCATGCGCGTGCTTTCTCGGTCAAGTAGGTGATGACCCTGCAGAATCCATTGGTGGTGAATTCCAGCGCGGCCAACGGATCATCCAAGAATGTGTCCACACCGAGCTGAGAAACGATCACATCTGGGCTGAACAGGTCCATGAGCACGGGGACGACCGACTTAAAGCCGTTCCAGAATACATGGTCGTCTGTCCCGGGGAGCATGGGTATGTTGACAGCATAACCCAAACCCTCTCCACGACCCATCTCGCTGAGTCCACCGGTACCAGGAAACAGGGTATGCCCATCCTGATGAAACGACACGGTCAATACCCTGGGCTCCTCATAGAACGCCCATTGGACGCCATCGCCGTGGTGGGCATCTATGTCCAGATACATGACTCGCTTTCCTCTTTCCACAAGGTGGTAGATGGCCAGGACCGGATCGTTGATATAGCAAAAACCCGAGGCCTGCCCGGCGCCAGCATGATGGAGTCCACCTGCGATGTTAAAGGCAATGCGGGTCTTGCCCTCTAAAACCAGTTCAGCGCACTGAAGGGATGCGCCCGTATGAAGCTGGGACCACTCCCAGAGCCCCTGAAACACAGGGTTGTCCCCTGGCCCGAGACCGTACGAGAAATCGCCGGTCGTCTGACCGCAACTGGCCTTTTTCAAGACTTCAACATAGTCGGGTGTATGAAAGCCGAGGATCTCCGATTCGGATGCAGGCCTGGTTTGGATCAGGCCTGTATCAGGGAGGTTAAAAAGGTCGTAGGCCTTGCAAAGGTCATAGGTGAGGCGTAGCCGTTCAATCCTAAGGGGATGGGTCGCTCCATAGTCATATGCAAAGTATTTTTCCGTATAAAGGAAAGCGGTCTTCACGGGATGTCCCTATTCTTATTTAGGGCCTTGAACCGAAAAGCGAGCGCTAACCCTGCAGCAAGCTGCAGGGAACTTCAATTTTCTATATCATAATGGAAGCTGGTTTGGCAACATTGACATACTTACATAGAGACTTTAAGGGAAAGGTTCTGGATCTGCAGTTTATCTTGGAGGCATGAAGCTCCCCGCATTTAGGGCGGGAGAGGCTTCAAAGTTTTG
Organism: Deltaproteobacteria bacterium; assembly: GCA_003647275.1. Lineage (GTDB taxonomy): Bacteria > Desulfobacterota > Desulfobacteria > Desulfobacterales. The sequence goes on along the minus strand of QMMN01000107.1, from coordinate 1,301 downwards.
GTTGCAAAAATTGGCACCAAGATTGTAGTTATAATCTCTGTTTAGAAAAAAAGTCGGATTGGAATAGGGATACATTCGGCAACCGAACACCTTCGAGAAAAAGGAAAATCTACCATGATGGAGAAGAAGATCTTGCTGGCCCTTGACGGTTCGATCCATTCAACCCATGCGGTTGCATATGCCGCCAGAATATCTTCGGTTATAAAAGAGCTTACCTATACGCTGTTCCATGTGCAGCCGACCGTCTCCCGGTTTCTCTTGGATGAGGCTGAAACCGATCTTAAGGCCAAGGCCGAGCTAAGGAAGGTCATCCGAAAAAATGCTAGACTTGCCCAGCATATTTTGGAAAAGCACAAAAGCCGGATGATCAGGATGGGGATCGCTGAGAAGCGCATTGAGACTGCCACCCGACCCAAGGTGTTAGGCATGGCTAAAGATATTCTGGACCATGCTGAGCAGGGCCTTTATGATGCGATTCTTGTGGGGCGAAGGGGGCTTTCGCGCATTCAGAAGACCTTTATGGGGAGCACGACCGCCAAATTGGTGGAATATTCCAGGGTGGTTCCCGTGTGGGTGGTGGACGGAGATGTTACCTCTATGAAGGTGATCCTGGCCGTGGACGGTTCTGAGGCCTCACGGCGCGCTGTGGATTACCTCAGCTTCATGGTTGGGGGAAACGAGAAGATCAAAGTCCATTTGTTTCATGTATTGCCAACGGTCAGAGATTACTTCGTCATCCATTTTAATGAAAAGGGAAGCGACATTGGGCAAATCATTGCCCAAAGTAACAAGCGATGCATTGATGATTTTTATGCGTACGCCCAGTGCAAATTTAAGGAAGCAGGCCTCCAAGACAATCAAATAGAACTCAAGGTGGTCAAGCGGACCATGAATGTTGGCAAGGCGATCCTGGATCAGGCCAAAAAGGGAAACCATGGTACCGTGGTCCTAGGCAGGCGGGGCATCAACAAGGCCTTCTTTATGGGAAGCGTATCGAGATATGTGCTCGACAGGATCTCCTGCCGGGCCCTGTGGGTGGTTTCCTGAGTTGCCCGGCCTTGCTTCCTTGGCCGGAAAAGCAAATGACTCATGAGAGCACCTCATCGTTTACATCTAGACAGACTGTTGCCCAAATAGCTGAAGAGGCTATTTTTTGTAGGGCCGTGAGGGGAGATCTTTTTTTTTGAGATCAGGTCACTGATATGACCTGACAGGCCCCACAACGGCACCATATTTTGCATACGGTCCTGACCCATTTACAAATCGGCTGGTAGCTTGTATGCCACATTGACGTGTGCCTG
>QMMN01000106.1 GCA_003647275.1 Deltaproteobacteria bacterium | reverse complement strand
TCCAGGAAAATTTGGGCATCCTCCGCCACAATGACCTGCTGAAATCTTATTCGGAGCAGACCATAGGCATCCACCTCCATGATGTCAGGGGGCTTAAAGACCACCTTGCCCCGGGGCAAGGTGAGATAGACTACGAAGAAATCAAACCCTTTCTGAAATCTTCCATGATTAAGATCCTGGAGCTTAATGCCAGCAGGGTAAAGAGGGAAGACCTTGCAGAAGGCATTCGGCTGATCCGAACAAGCGGCCTCTAGCCCTTCACGGGTCTCTTGCCCGCTCCATATTGGCGTTTGAGGACCGCTTCGTTCGAGGACCGTTTCACTTGAGGGAAGATTTCATTGTGAGGCCTCCCCGCCCTTCCGGGCGGGGGTTCTGCCTTACGGCAGCGCTTCGCGTGGCGGGGAGCGAACCAGTCAAGACGTTTTTATAATCATCGTATTAGCGGTAGTGAGAGATAAAAAGGGCCGCGATCAATCGTGGCCCTTTTTCAGCGTTGAAGGCTGAAGCATTTTATGTCATAATCCAGATACTTCGAGGTGTTTGACATGAAAAAGGCATTAATCACTGGCATCACGGGCCAGGACGGTTCCTATCTGGCCGAGTTTTTGCTCGAAAAGGGATATGAGGTCCACGGCATAGCCCGGCGGGTCGCCTTTGAGGATCCAATGCGTCGGATGTGGCGGATCAAAGACATCCTCGACAAGATACATCTTCATTCAGCCTCGCTGGAAAGTTATGCCAGTATCTTTAATGTGGTGGAAGAAGTTCGGCCGGATGAATGTTATCACCTTGCAGCACAAAGTTTTGTGAGCTATTCTTTTGAAGACGAGTTTTCCACGATCAATACGAATATTAACGGCACCCAGTACATCCTGTCAGCCCTCAAAAAGAAGGCGCGTGAATGTCGCTTCTATTTTGCAGCCTCAAGCGAGATGTTCGGGAAAGTCAAAGAGACACCCCAGGATGAAAATACGCCGTTTCATCCCCGCTCCCCTTACGGGATTTCAAAGGTGGCCGGATTTGACCTGACCAGGAACTATCGTGAGGCCTACGGCATGCATGCCTCAAGCGGCATTATGTTCAACCATGAGTCACCCCGTCGTGGATTCGAGTTTGTGACGCGAAAGATCACCTCTCAGGCGGCAAAAATCAAATTGGGCCTGGAACAAAAGATCAAGCTCGGAAACATACATGCCCAAAGGGACTGGGGCCATGCAGCAGACTATGTGCAGGTGATGTGGCTGATGCTGCAGCAAGATGAACCTGACGACTATGTCATCGCCACTGGGGCGTGTCATTCGGTCAAGGAATTTCTTGAAACTGCTTTCGGATTTGTGGGCCTGGACCCTCAAGATTACCTTGAAACCGATCCGAGGCTTTACAGACCATCAGAAGTGATTATGCTAAAGGGGAATGCTGCAAAGGCACAGGCAAACCTCGGATGGCGGTACACACGATCATTTGAAAGTCTTGTAGAGGAGATGGTCAAGAGCGATCTGGCCCTTTTCAGCACTTAGCCCTGGCATCCGAAAGGGATCCTGATACAATCTCAAAAACCTCATCAACCGTGATCGCTTTCATACACTTTGGATCAGTGCAACCGGTCTTTCGGTGGTTATAAGCTGAAAGACACGGGCTGCAGGCTAATCCCGCAAACAGGCAGGTCGTATTCTGACCAACGGGGGCGTAAAGCACAGGAGTCTCCGGCCCGAACAGGGCAATGTTCTTGATGGAGGTCAGCCCCGCAAAGTGCGCAGGGCCACCGTCAGCCGTAATCAGCACATCGGCCAAGTTCATCAAATCGAGCAAATCCTTGAACGAGGTCTGATTGGTAAAGTCGATACACCGTTCGGGGCCAACATGACCGAGTATCCTTGCAGCTTCCCGGCCTGCTTCCTTCAGACCGATCACGATCACGACAGCGTTGAATCGCTCGATGATCCTCTGGGTTAAGGCCGCATAGTTTTCTACAGGCCAGGCCCGCACTGGCAGCAGGTCGCCGGCATTGGGATTGAGGAGGACCAGGTGTTCAGCTTCATCCACCACAGGATTGATGGCGGCGAGACGTGCTTTGAGGCTCTTCAGGTCTGTTTCAGCAGACTCGTAACGTGGATACACCAAATCCTGTTCAACAATCACTTCTTTTAGAAGCGGATATTCGCCCTCTCGCTCAATCGATTTGACCAGGGCCAGAAAATTTTTGGCCATGTGTTGATGGGAATTGTAAAGGACCCGGTGGGTCATGAAATCCCCGCGGTAGAGTCCTTCCTCGTGATATTTTCCGTATCCAGCCCGCACCCGCGCCCCGGAAAGGCCACTCAACAAGGATGAAAAGCGCGAAAAAAGTTCTAAGTCAAAGACCGTGTCCACTTGTGCCCTTCGCATTGCTGCCAGGGCCTTGAGCGTACTGAAAAGAAAACGAAGCGGAGAGCGAATGTCTATGGTCAGGACATGATCTGCGGGAATCACATCGAGGATGTCCACTGAAAAGCGGTTCTGCTCAAAGATAAGAAAGTATAACCCGGCTCCTGGATATCGCCTGAGCACGTACCTCATGGCCGGATAGGCAAGGGTGGCACTTCCCATCTCTGAAAGCTCTATAAAGAGCATTCGCCTGAATCTCGTGCCCTGCACTGCTTCATGGTGCCGTCCATGCCGGAGACGCTCAAGGATTTTGTATGCAAGGGAAACAAAAAAGCAGGCCGGGATGCCCACCCATTTGTCAATGGCCCTGATAAGATCAAGGTTGAAGCTCCCTGCAGCTTGCTGCAGTCCCGGTTTCAGGCGGGATTCGACCTTAAGGACGTTTGCCATGTTTAGATTCGCTCGCTAACCCCGCAGCCCGCGAAGCACTGCCGTCAGGCAGAACCTGCAGGGGCAGCGTTAGCTCTCCTGTGGAGAATGCGCTCGCTTTTACGGTTCATAAGGAGTGACGACAACTGGTTTTGAAACCGCCTCTAATCAAACAAGATGCGTGAAATATCGTTGTAAAACACAAAGATCATAAGCAGAATTAGAATGAAGAGGCCGACCTGCTGAGCCATTTCCCGTATCTTGATGTTGATGGGCCTACGGCTTACGGCTTCGATCAAAAAGAACAGAAGGTGTCCCCCGTCCAGGACCGGGATCGGCAGCAGGTTGATGATGCCTAGGTTGATACTCAACAAGGCGATAAAAAAGATCAGATTGATGATGCCGGCCTTGGCCTGTTGACCTGCCAGCTGGGCGATCATGATGGGGCCTCCCAAGGTCTTGGTCGACAGGGTACCTGTAAAGATCTTTTCGATGGCTAACACTGTGACCTTGGCAATCCTCCATGTCTGCAGCACCCCCTGGGCTGCGGACTGAAACAGGTTGAGTCGCTGTATTGTAAAGGCCCCGGAAGCCGTTATTCCTATGACATATTTCTCAACCTGTTCTCCAAACAGGTTCTGGCAAGAAATCAGTTTGGGGACGACCCTTACCAAGACAGTGCTGTCATCTCGCAATATTTCAATACGCAAAGGGCGACCACGACTTTGTTTGATCAGGGCTGCCATCTCATCCCATTGGGCCACCGGGTTGCCGTCAATCGATGTAATCCGGTCTCCCGGACGAATACCGCCCTCATACGCAGGCATCCCCTCTTGAACTTCTCCCACCTCTGGCTTCATGATCGGCAGGCCTGAAACCTGAAAGAATACGAAAAAGATCACCACCGATAGCAGGAAATTAAATACCGGACCCGCCAGGACGATCAGGCTTCGCCTGAAAAGGCCCTTATGTGAAAAGGACAGGTGGAGGAGGGAATCGTCCAGCTCTTTTTCTGGCGACTCCCCTACCATTTTCACATATCCACCTAGGGGAATGGCTGAAATCTTATACTCGGTCATCCCGATCTTCTTGCCAATGATTTTGGGGCCAAATCCCAGGGAGAACTTTTCCACCCCAACACCCAAGAGCTTTGCCAAGAGGAAATGACCAAGCTCGTGCACGAAGATCAGGACACCCAGTACAACGGCAAATGATATAATGTTCGTACTCATATACTTTCCTCGGCCGTGTGGCGCGCCCAAGCCGCTGCAGACAGGATATCCGAAAGCTCCGGGTTGGAAATTGGTTTGTGTTTGCTCATCACCTGTTCAACCACCTCTCCAATACGCCTCAACCCGATACGATGGTTTAGGAAGGCATCTACGGCCACTTCGTTTGCAGCACTTAGCACGGCAGGCATGGTTTTTTCGATTCTGCACGCCTCAAGGGCCAGAGCAAGGCAGGGGAACTTTTCCAGATCCGGCTCCCGAAAGGTTAGAGAACCCATACCAACAAAATCAGGCACGGGCAGCCCGAGGGGAAGTCGCTCCGGATAAGACAGGGCATAAGCAATCGGCACCCTCATGTCGGGCAACCCGAGCTGGGCTATCACAGAACCGTCCCGGTAGACCACCATTGAATGAATCACACTTTCAGGATGGATCACCACCTTGATAAGCTCTTGAGACACACTAAAGAGCCATTTTGCTTCAATCACCTCAAGCCCCTTGTTCATAAGGGTGGCCGAGTCTATCGTAATCTTCGGCCCCATCTCCCATGTGGGATGGCTAAGGGCCATCTCCGGGGTGATCTCGTCAAGATCTTGTATGGGTTTGTCCAGGAAGGGCCCCCCGGAGGCCGTCAGGAGTATTTCCCTGAGGTCTTTCCAGCGGTGTCCGGAGAGGGACTGAAAAATGGCGCTGTGCTCGCTGTCCACAGGAATGATTGAGACCCCCTTTTTTCGAGCAGTGTCCATGACAAGCTCTCCGGCCATCACAAGGCTCTCCTTATTGGCAAGGGCAACAGGTTTTCCAGCCTCAATCGCAGCCATTGTTGGAAGCAGGCCGGCCGAGCCTACCATGGCCGAAACCACAAGATCAGCCGAACCCAGCGCCGCAGCAGCTTTATACCCATCCAAACCCTGCAAAATTTCTACGCGAGTTGACGGCTTGAGCCTCTCTTTAAGCTGGCGCGACAGGTCCTCATCCAGCACGACTGCCACCTCAGGGCTGAAACGCATGACCTGTTCGGCCAAGAGCCCTACATTTCTTCCTGCTGCCAGAGCAACAACCGAGAATCGCTCCGGAAACTGGTCCACCACACGCAAGACATTCCTGCCGATCGAGCCTGTAGATCCGAGTATTGAAAGACGTTTCATTTATAAGGTTCTCTCGCCCGCTCCTTGCAGTCGCTTGAGCACACAGAGATCGCAGAGATGATTCTTGAGCTGAATCCTCCTCTCAAGGATTCAGCTCAAAAACTCTGAGCCTCTGGTAATATGAAAAACGGACGACCATGGTGTATAAGGAACTTAGGCAATCAACCAAATACACCACTAAGGAGGTCGTCCAATGAAGAAGATAGCATATCTGGCGATAGATGTACATGCCAAGCACTGTGTGCTTGGACGCATGGATTT
>QMMN01000105.1 GCA_003647275.1 Deltaproteobacteria bacterium | reverse complement strand
CTGAAACAGTAGCATAAAACTCCAACATTTTAATCTCATTTCATTTTTTTCTTTTTAGCCTCTTAAGCCAAGACTCCACGTTACGTCCCTTACAGCTCTAAGTTTACGCTTAGCTATCATATCCCTTCTCAAGCCAGCACTATAGTATCGTGAAGTCCTAGGTCTCCTCTGCAGAATAGCATAAATGCTACAATGACTTGCCGAATCCGTTAGCTCAGGTTCACCTACAGCTTTTGCAAATCCTCTTTTGATATGGTGTGGCTGTAAAATTGCTCTTCTAAGAGGGATTCTAATGAAGCTCTGCCTCTTATCATCCCTAGCAATAGTCACATAATCGCTTGAATCCATTGTTCCGCTTTCGGCATAAGTAAAGGTGTTAAGTATATCCCAATACGGCTTTCTCACCTGCATTGTGAAGTAAAGGTCTACAGGTCTCGCAACTTCTAAGTAGGGATCGTGCTTGAGGTCTTTCACTCTTATGAATCTCATAACGTAGTAAGTTGTATTCCAACCTTTGAAGAAATGAATTGTTACAGGCGTCACCTTTATCGCAAAGCTTGAATGCTTACAGGGATACCTCTGATAGTAAAGCATGTATCTCTGCAGAAACCATCTGAGTAACGGCTCTTCCATCAATACTTGTGTTGGTACATGTTTGCCTAGGGTTGCTTGCCTAAGAGCATCTATGATCCTGTTTCTTGTTTCCTCTGGCAACTCAGCCAGCATTTGATCCCTAATCCTAACAATGGTCTTATCCCTATGGTAGAAGTGTCTTCGCTCGACTTCAAACAGGATCTTAGCTCTATCCCTAAATAGCGGTAGTGAAGCCCTCAGCAAATCGTAAAATGCAAGGTAGCTCCTTATGCGATCCCTAATCCTGTTAATTGCACTTTCACGGTAGTCATCAATGATCCGCTTGAAGAAAGCAAGTATGAAAGCTGATCTTCGCTTAACACCTTGCTCTTCAAGCTCCCTCCTAGTCTCCTCATATAGTCTCGCTAGTCTTCTGATTTCGCCTATGAAGGTCTCGTTTATTCTTCGCCTTATGCTCTCAAGCATTTTGCGCCTTATCCTTTCCCTTAACGTATGCCTTCTTGTTTCGATTCCTCCCTTCCTTCGCATGAAAACACCTATATTCTACTGTTATGCAATTCTATTTGAGGTTAGTGAATCATGGTTACGTATGATGAAGCTAAAACCCAGATTCAAAATACTTTAAGTGCAATTGATGGCTATAAATCCACGCTAATTAGCGACATTATCAAGTGGAGATTTAATCGTGTCGAAGCTTCAAAGCTGATACTACAAAAGTTCCGTGAGAAGTTCCTTACGCCTTGGAGCATATCTTATGAGCAAGGCGTGATTCACAAGCATAAAGTGCTGATAAAGAAAGGTGACTTAATAGCAAGTACTGCGCAAACACCTTCACTCAAGGCTTCATATAATGCTGAGATAGGCGGATATTCGACACTACAGCATGAAGAGGGAACTATTAATGTCCCTCAAGTCCCAGTCTTCGTGTTTGAAGCGACACCAATAGAGGGATTCCTTCTTGAGCACAGCAAAGAGGTGCTTTCATCTGCTTTGCTGGTTAGATTCAAGAGGGACGTTAACATAGCTGAGACGCCTGACTACGAGAACGCCTATGCAAAATACTTTAGACTACCATACGTCACGGAGATTGAAGGCGCTGGCAATATAGCTGATTTTGCTGGCAAAGCAATACCTTTTGGTGGAGTCAAGATTATTCTTGATACCTTTGAGTTTTACGCTTTAAACTACTTTAAGCGTGACTTAACGATAAACGGCTCATCATACTTCTTCCAAGTGAAGATTTCAAGGGGAAGATACAAATGCAAGATAATTGACGAGACGGGAACAGAAAGAGAATCATTCATAGACTCAGCAATTGTGGAGACGCTTACGGATTATGATGGTGACGTTACGTTTATCGTCGGGGGAAGAGAGTATTCAAAAGGTGTTGGGGTATAAAAATCATGATGAAAATTACTGCAGGACAACTGAGCTTTTAAGTGAGCTTTGACTGTCCTTAGCGTTTCTATACGCTACAAGCTTCTTGAAGGCTTCTTTTATCATGTTGATCTCCTCAGTCATGTCAATCACGCTCTTGCTTATAATATTGTTGTAGTGCGAAGCAACATCACCAAGCAGGTTGTCAACCTCAGTCATGAATCCCGATACATCAACATCTAAATCAGTCAAGCTGTTCTCAATCTTGGTTTTGGTGTCATTGTAGCTGTTCATGGTAGCATCAGCTTCAAGCTTGTTTTCAAGTGCTACGTAATAGGCTTCATCTGGCGTAATAAGAATTTGCTCTGGATGCTCATTACTCCAGTCAAGCCATTCCTCTACAGTCTTAACCTCAGCTCTCAATTCGTTTAAACGGCTTAACGCTCTCTCAGCTACATACTCAATGAGGTTTTGAGCACGAATGTATGCTTCCCTAAACAAGCCGATTATCTCCATTATCTCATTTGAAAGCACGTTATCCCCAAGCTCGTAAGGTAACGATAACAATGAGTTCAATCTGTTTAATGCAGTATCAGCTTGAGCCTTCAAATCAGTATGCTTTTGCTCTACATAACTGTCGAATCCCTTCGCTACTTTCCATGCTGAGGTAGGAATATTGCAACCAGATTGAGCTATTAAGAGTGCAAACAAGTCTATGTCAAGCTTATCAAGAGTCCTAGCAAGCTCTTCAAGGTCTTCGGGATTGGGAGGATAGCCTCCACGCCAAGTATTCAATATTGACTGTAGTGCTCCTCCTACTGACATCTGAACTGCATTTGAGAAGCCTTCTTGGAGTAGTTCTGTGTATAGTTCCTCAGCTATTTCAGGTGTTAATGCTAATGAGGCTTTAGCGACTGCACGCATAAATCTCTCGACTATCTCCATTAGCCCGTCTGTTGAAACACCGACATTATAATGAGGCTCAACTTCACACATGCTGTCTAATGCGTCCGCAGTTACGTCTCGCATGAAGCCCTTTTGTATTGCTAGCTCTGTCTTGCCTACTATTGTTGATGCTTCTGTTGTTTGCCTTATGAAGCCTTCTATTAGCGCTTCTCCTATCTGCCCCGCTATGAATAAGCCTGCTGCTACAAGTAAAGGTGCTACCATGATTATCACTCCAATTCGTGCAATTGAAGCGTGTTATTCCACATTACTGCTAGTATCCTCTTTCTATAATAGCTTACCTCTGTGACATTGATTGTTATGCTCTTGCTGTCGTCAACTGTTTGAGTGTCAACATTGTATGCCTCTATAGTCCATGTATAAGTACCGACTTGTGATGGTGCTGTAGCCTGAAGGGCCACGCTTTTCTCTTCGCCTTGCGTTATCGCTACTTGCTTTGAATCCACAATGTTGTTGTTATGGTCTTTAAGTCTGACTTCACATGTTCCATCGGCATTGCCATCATTCAATACTGTTACATTGAAGCCGATTGTATAGTTTGGACGTGTATTAATCGTGTTGGGATATGAGGTTATGGTGAAATGCGGGTTTTCAATAACCTCTATCACGTTAACAGTTATGCTTTTGCTGTCATCTACTGTTTGAGTGTTAAGATTATACACCTCTACAGTCCAAGTGTATGTTCCTTCAGTTGATGGTGCTGTGGCTTGAAGGGCTACTGTTTCCTCGGCTCCTTGTGCTATCGCTACTTGCTTTGAGTCAACAATAACATTATTGTGGTCTCTAAGCCTAACTTCACATGTTCCCTCTGCATTGCCATCATTTAATACTGTTACATTAATGTTTATTGTTTCATTAGGATGCGTATTAATTGATGTTGGGTAAGAGGTTATCGTGAAGTGCACTTCAAGCGTATATGAAGCTGTAGCCTCTGACGGCTCATATTCATCATCACCTTCGAAGACCGCTTTATAATATGTGGATTGAGTTGTTTCGTGTGTTGTTGTTGCTACGCCATTTACATCTGTGTTGACTGTGGCTATCAGATTCCACGTTTGCTGGTCGTAGCTGTAATAAAAGTTGATGGGCTTACCGCTAAGCGGGTTTCCATTGATGTCTTTTAGTGTTGCTGTTAGCTGTAGTGTAACCATGAAGGTCACCTTATCATAGTGGTGTGACGCTAAGAGTCAATGTAGTAGGTATCCTTAATGGCGATATGAACCATAAAGCCCTATTCCATTCAGCTATGTTATCCCATACGTCAGATATGTCTATTTCGACAAGCCAACTCTTACTTGTTCCGCCTTCAACATCGAAAGCTGTGGCATACACCTTCTTAGACCTCAAATCAATGCATGGTACGCATGTTCTATCGGAGTAATCTCCTTTTATTTGTACTCTTAACTTATCTCCATCGTCCATAGCGAAAGTATGCAGTAACGAGCTTGACACTATCGTGCCATTCCTCTGCAGTTCAAGCCAGTACAACCTTCCTTGCGGTGAGCCAGAGCCAGATGAATGTCTAACTGCTAATAGAGCATAATACTTGCCGTCCGTCTTCTTTGCTAGTATCGTGAATCCAGGCATTGTATCCACGTCTCCCCAGCCAGTAAGAGCTGATAAATCAAGTGTGCCTAGGTGATTCATTCTGTGGTCGAATAACGCTATATCATTATCAGTACCAGATACTCCTCCCCATCCGCATGGGAATATCACGTCATTATAGAACAATGTAATGCTTCCTATTTGAGATCTTGGAGAGCCTCCACCTGCAGATACGCCTGTGCTTGATGCTGACTTACTATATAGTTTTAGTAGATATACTGGGCTTCCACTATAATGTCTTCCAAGCATCATGTATATGTCGTCGTTTAAAGCCACGTATTTCGTTGATGAGCTAGCAAAGTAGCCTCCAAGACCAGCATCAAATGAAACATCATTACCATTATCAATGTTGACGTAATGAAGATATGAATCCTCCTTGTTTGGTGCTACCCAAAGATATGGCGGTATGACGGCACTATGTTGTAGTTCTTCTCGTGCACTTATCCACGTCAAGTTGTAGCTTTGTTCTTCAACTACATTCACAGTCATGGCTGAGAGGTCTATCTCATATCTTACTATGACTACGTAGCCAGACTTGATATAAATCGCTCTTACAACAATCGTACTGTTGGTCTTGTGCTTCAAGTCAATTATCCTTACGTAAGGAGTTAAATCGCTTGAAAGCCCAGTTGAAAGCTCTTGAGCTGTCTTATCCGTGCAATTAACAATTTTTACTGCATCTACTAGAAGCTCTATGTCATATAGCTTGCCATTATAATAATGAAACAGGTTTCCAGACCTAACGTAAACAACTATAGGTAATTGCGTTACATTAGCTGAAGGCATAACAACACCAAAAATAACACGCATCACAACCTTTTCTTTTTTTCTGTTTTCATTTGTGGTTTCTTGTTTGGTTTTTGACTAATGTTTTATGAGGTTTTATGAGGACCTGTCAAAATTTTTACAGTTAAGCGTCAAAATTTTTACGCTTCTTTTGT
>QMMN01000104.1 GCA_003647275.1 Deltaproteobacteria bacterium | reverse complement strand
TTCGTGTACTTTCCGCACATGGTGGTGCCTAGGGTTCCGGTGAGGTGGAGGTGTAGCCGTTATGCAGAGTTGGATGCTAGGTCTGTTGAGGCGGTTGCTAGGGATAAGTGGGGCTTGATTGTGAGCATTTGTGTTCCCGTGGTGCTTAGGGCGCGTGGGGAGGATGTGCTGTACGACTTCGTCAGGGATGGTTACTACTTGTACGTGCCTAGGCGCAGGGCTCTGCTGTTGTCTCCTAGGATTGATGCAGAGAAGCTCATGGAGGGGCTGTCACTGGCCAGGCACTTTCAAGCCACTAGGATGCTCGTCAGGGAGTTCTACGCTAAGTACGAGGAGGTGATGAGGGATGTGCGCATGATGGCTAGGGAGATGTGGGCGGAGCTTGGTGATGGTGAGAAGTGGGTGATTCAAACGTCTCTTCCGTTCATGTTTATACGAGCCCTGTACGATGTGGAGGAGCACGCGAGCCCGGAGGTCGTTGAGGAGTGGTGGCTGCTGGTAACTGACTGGATCAGAGCGTTGCCGGACGCGTTAAGGGGAATAAGGGAGAGGCGCAGGGAGAGGGAGTGAAGTGCGGGGAGTAGTAGCTGAGCTGCTCCTACTGTTGACCACGGTTATCGCGTGTATTTTGCTATATGCATTCGTAGTTGGGCTCGTGTGCGAGGTCATGGACGTGATTGACGCGCTGGTTGAGCGCCTGCTCGACGGGATTAGCGAAATGGTTAATACCCTGTTGCCACGCTAATTATTCCACGGTGACGCGTGGATGCCTAGCAGGAAGAGGAAGGAGGGTATAACGACTTACCCGAGATACAAGCTGAAGATGTACAAGTTTGGTTTAACGAAGTCTGCTGGAGACAAGGAGTATGCTAAGGGTTATGCCGAGAGCTTGGCGTTATCTAGGGCTGGCGGGTACGGTATATACAAGATAGCTAAGAAGAAGGCTGAGGGTGTCTTAGTGAGGCGTGGTGTTGATCCGCTGTTCTGGGGACTCTACAAGGCCTTCGTCAACGAGCTGGTGCACAAGGTGTTCGTCAGGGGCACCGACACCGTCGAGGCTGTGATAAATGCTTGGAGCAGGCAGGGGCTAGACCCCGGCGTGCTAGCAGAGATAGCTGAGAGCCTAGCAGCCGAGGTGGTCGAGGTACCAGAGGCACCGCCCAGGGGGTGAGGTGATGGGATATGCCTAGGAGGAAGAAGGTGCTTACAGAGAATAGCCCCATAATGTACAAGGCTAAGATGCGCGAGATGGCTCTAGCAATATGCCACGGCGACCCTGAGTGTGCCGAGGAGCTGGCGTCAGCGTGGGTGAAGAGCTGGGGGGACGGATTCGGCAGATACCACAGCGCTTGGGAGACAGCTAAGAACATACTGGTATCCGAGGGAGTCCCATCAGCCCTGCACGGGCTCTACAAGGCGTTCGTGAACAACCTGATACACGAGTGCTACGATAAGAAGAGGATGACAAAGGACGAGGTAATAGCTAGGTGGTCTAGGAAGGGCTTAGACGCGGGACTACTGGGCAAGATAGCGGATGCAGTGCTGCCAATAGTTGAGAAGGAGGCCTCGCCAGCGCCGAAGACGTGAAGCACGGGGATGAGAAAAACTATTTATTCCCAATCTTTTTTACCGGCCTGTACCCACCTTCTCGTCTTTCAGCTTTCCCTGGCTGGTGCGCCCATTTAAGCTTAAATATGCCTGCGCAGTTATCCTTCTCATGTGATGGGTCATGAGCATAGCGATCGAGTTATTCGGTGACGAGCTAGCTAACGCGCTACCGGGTGTCAGTGTTCCAAAGATCGTCGATGTTATGACGGATAAAGATGTGAATGATGCACTTGGCACGGACTACGAGAACGTAGAGCACCCATACATTATCGATCTTACGTGGCGCGGTGGCGGCTACTGGCTATTGTTCAGGGGGCACCGGCCGGACGGGAACTTTGACGTATGGGTTGTGGAGATTGACAAGGACTTGACACCAGACTTCAGCACGGCGAAGAAGCTGTATGATGGCCTAAGCGTAGTGGGCCCAGCGCCATGCCCGTTCGTCAAGCCAGCCGATGACGCTATTTATATGATACTAACGCCGAGCCAGGGATACTACCGCGTCGACAAGTTTGACTATGACTTCACGCTCCTAAGCACTGGCAGTGATACAGCACTACCTGACAGTGATTGGTGCGTGGCAGGGTTTGCACCGGTCAACGAGAACCTTCACTACATGACCAGCATACCGGTGAGCGGGCGCAACCACCTAAAGATCCACAGACTCGACGATACATTTGCTATACAAGCAACATGGGATCCAATACGCCTGCGGTCAGCCTTCGTCCTCGAGCACACATATATCTACTACGGCGGGATGTGGCTGTACGGCATACACGAGCTACAGTTCAAGCCGGACGGGCTGATTGGTAACAGGTTCTTCCCACACGTATCGTGGACATTCATAATGTCATCGGGGAGCAACTTCAAGTCCGTGCTGGCACCGCTGTTCCTGCCGGTAAAGAACTGGATGCCAGCGTGCTGGATACACCCGGGGATACACTTCACCAACCGGCCATGGTTCATGTGGACTGAGACGGCAAAATGGGACTGGGGGCGGGGAGCGTCACGAATACGTGCAGTACCGGTATCGCTGTCAATCTTTGACCCAAGCAACTACGACATCTTCCACCTAGCAATTGACAACGATAGCGCGTCATCAACTTCACTGGAGTACCGCGTGGTACTACCATGCGACGTGAGAATACTAGAGCTAGAGGTGGTGCTGAGAGACACGGGAAATGTAAGCGTAACCGGTGGCTCCGAGGGTGAGACAGAGACCGCTGAAACCTTGTACAGCGCCACAGGTGTGAGCGGCGCGCAATACATAAAGTATGAGAACCCGCCACGATTCATTAAGATAGCAATCAGCTACTCAGCTGCAAACACTGCCTACGTCACCGGCTGGGCTAGGAGAGGAGTATAAGGGCAGGAAAAACTACTTAGACTCAATCTTTTTTACCAGTTCGCGCATCCTCTTGACTTCCTCTTCCGACGGTGGCTCCACTGGGGCCTCCTCCATCGCCTGCCTCTCCTTGAGGAGTGCTGACATGATGTCGCTCATCGACAAGCTGTAGCCGCTCACGGCCGTCCTGGTGAGCCCCAGCTGCCTCAGCGCCCTCTCGGCCTCCCTCATCTTCCGCAGGAACGCGTTTATGATCTTGATGGCTATCTCAACGTCCTCCAGGGTTATCTTCGACGGGTCTATCTCCCTGCTCATCGCCTAGTCCACTCCCTCCACACCTTTACCACGAGGTACCCGTCAACCTCCTTGCCACTAGTGTCCACGACGTACAGCCTCTTGTGCGGGTAGCCTATCCTCCTCTCGATGAATTTGGCGATAGACTCTAGCGTTATGAAGATGTAGCCCGTGTCCTCGTCCTCGGCGTAGACGTTCACCTTGAAGCCCATGGCCCGTAGGCGCGCAATAGCCTTCTCAACCCTCTTGTCGAGCGTGACGCTCGTCAAGCAACCACCGACATCTTAAAGAGGCTCCAGGCGGCTTTAAACCCCGCGGTGAGAATGAATGAGTACTCCAACCTACTCCCTGGCCGACATATTCCAGAACATACTCACGGCGATCCAGAACATCCTCGGAGAGGTGGCAAAGGTAATAGCTGAGAACGCCGGCGTCATAGCGAGCGTCCTAGTGGTCGGCGGCCTCGCTGCCATGATGGTGAGGTACGGCGACAGGATCATCAGGGGCATCGCAGGGTTCTTCAGAGGACTATTCTAGCGCAGCAGAAGCACGTACATGGCGCGAGCCCAGGTCAAACCTTTTTTTATCCACCCGCTTCTCTCTCTTAAGCGGTGCATAGCGTGTCGTACGACAAGCTACTTGAAGCTGTAGTCAAGATAATAGCGCTGGTGTGCCTCACCGTCTACGGCTTGAAGCTCGCGGAGCTCGGCATCGACTCCCAAGTATCAATGCTGCTCGGAGCCATCATGGGCGGCATCGCGGGTTACACTCTTAAGACGCTGGTGACACAAGTAAAAACGGAGGGCGGGAGGAGTGACCGCGAGAGTGGTGGCCGGGCAGCTGGCTGAGGAGGTCAGGGGCATACTGGCGAACATAGTAGCACTGATAAGGCAGGCAGTAGTACTGCTGCTCAACCACGCGCAGGCCATGATGCGGAGGTTCATAGACTCGATGGGCAGCAACCCGCTGTACACGCTACTATTCATCACCAATGCAGCGATAATGCTCTCCTAGGGGGTGAGGTGATGTGAGCGGGATACTCGGCGAGCTACTCAAGAACCTAACGGGCAACATACCCGGATTCAACCTACAGGGCAAGCCAATTGTGGAGGGCAACGATATAGTGTTGAAGATAACCGAGCAGGAGCTGGCCGAGATAGCGTTCAGGGGGGTCAACCCATCAGTTAGGCAGTTCATAACCCTGAAGTGCAGGGAGGGGTACGTCGAGATAAGGATAAGGCTGTGAGGCCATGCCACCCGACCCCTCACTACTAGACAAGCTGAAGGAAGCGTGGAGCGCGCTCACGAACATAGCCGGCAACATAGTCAGCTTCTTCAGCGGCATAGGAGACGCCGTGAGCAGCATCGTGAACGTCGGGCAGGGCATATTCGGTGGACTGGTCAGCATCGGCTCCATGCTCTGGGACGCGATAAAGAGCCTAGCCGACAAGATGGTAGAGGCCTTCGAGAGGATGAGGGACGGATTCGTGCTCACGGCGCGCGAGATAGCTGGGCACCTGGGCAACGCGCTGAGAACCGTGTGGGGCTGGATATCAAGCGGGATAACAACGCTCGCGTCAGGCGTCTACCGCGGCCTGCAGTGGCTGTGGAACGGCTTAAAGTACATAGCGCAGGCACTGCTAAACGCGGTAGCATCGGTAGTCAACTGGATAGTGAACGCCATCCGCAACGCCTGGAGGAAGATGGTGGAAGGCTACAACGCGGTGGCGAGCACGATCAACAACTGGTTCACGGAGTGGGTCAAGGGGCTGAGAGCCAAGATAAAGCAGATGATAACCGCCGACGTAGCCATAGTCCTGACGTGGAAGAGCATGGAGAACGTGACAAAGAACCCAACGCCGAAGACCATAGCCGGCGCAGTGCTGGCAACAGTAGCGTCGCCACTTCTAGGAGCCATTGCAGCTGAGATGTTAACACCCTTAATACCAGCAGTGTCAACGCCGCAGCTCAAGGTGCTGCCAACGTTCGACGACCTGGGAGCAGTGCCCGAGATAACGATAAGCGGCGTGACTGTGCCATACCCATCTGAGCCAACAGCGCCCAGCGAGCCAGGGCCAATAACACTGCCATCACTCTACACGGCCGAGTACTCCAAGGACTACGAGATAGGGGCTGAGCACGAGTACGGGCTGCTGGTAGTCGAGGTGCAGACAACAGAGGCGTCAATAGACGCTGAGCACGAGTACGGGCTGCTGGTAGTCGAGGTGCAGACAACAGAGGCGTCAATAGACGCT
>QMMN01000103.1 GCA_003647275.1 Deltaproteobacteria bacterium | reverse complement strand
TTGTCTAAAACGTTTTTTGATAAATCTAAGGCTCGCTCCAGGCGATCTCGCACGTCGTGCCTCTGTTTAAGCCGTCAGGTGCAACCTTTGCGCTAAACTCACCCTTCGGGCTCACACAGTTGAGATCGCTAATCTCCCACTTCGCCAAGATTTATTAGCAAAAAACCCGTTAATGACCGCTCAAAGGAATTTTTGTTTGGGCCACAACCTGATAATATCATACCCCTTAAAAGGGTCAATGACACTGTGACATGAGGGCGGGGTTTGCTTAATGAGGCTTCACATTTTTGCGAACCCAGCCCACAATGGTTTCCAAGGAGGTGCCTGGGAGGAAAATTTCTTGAACCCCCATGGCTTTTAATTTGCCAATATCTTCTTCCGGGATGATGCCCCCCCCGATGACCATAATATCATCAGCGCCCTTGGCTCGCAAAAGATCGATGACCCTCTGAAACAGATACAGATGCGCACCGGCCAAACTGCTTAGTCCAATGAGATCCACATCTTCCTGGATAGCTGCATTCACAATCTGATCAGGTGATTGATGAAGTCCGGTATAGATGACCTCAAACCCTGCGTCGCGAAAGGCCCTGGCAATAATGCGCGCCCCGCGGTCATGGCCGTCCAGTCCCGGCTTTGCTACAAGGATTCTAATCTTCCTTGTCGTCACCATGTCACCCTCTGAAAGCTGCTCAATATCAAGGGGAAGAGTTCTAAGATTAGGTATTGTAGCTCACCATTATTAAAAAGTGCCCGGATCCCTGTAAACCCCGAATACACGCCTGAATACATCACACATTTCCTGCAGGGTCGCATAAGCGGATGCAGCCTCAATCAAATACGGCATAACATTCTCATTGCTGCTGCAAGCCTCGCCCAGACGCTCCAGACACGCCTTGACTCTTTTTTCATCCCGACTGTTTTTAACCTCCTGGGTCCGGGCAATTTGACGCTCTTCCAAGGCCTCATCCACAAGGTAGATGTCAACAGGCACATCGTCCTCAGTGACATAATTGTTGACCCCTACCATGATTCTTTTCTTTTCATCAAGCTCTCGTTGAAATTTGTATGCGGCGTCAGCGACCTCCATCTGGGGGTAGTTTCTTTCAATCGCCTTGAGCATCCCTCCCATATCGTCAATCTTTTTGATATACTCGTAGGCGGCCTGCTCCATCTCATCGGTCAAGGACTCTACAAAGTAAGAGCCGCCCAGAGGATCGATGGTATTGCCTACGCCGGTCTCCTCAGCCAGGATCTGCTGGGTCCGCAGGGCAATCGTGGCAGCCTCTTCCGTGGGGATGGCCAGGACTTCATCAAAGGCGTTCGTATGCAGCGACTGGGTACCCCCCAGCACAGCAGCCAGGGCTTCCACAGCTGTACGGATCACGTTGTTAAAAGGCTGTTGAGCCGTCAGGCTACAGCCTGCTGTCTGGGTATGGAAGCGAAGCCAAAGGGAGCGTTCTGATTTTGCCTTGAAGCGGTTTTTCATGATGTCCGCCCACATCCTTCGGGCCGCACGGTACTTGGCAATCTCTTCAAAAAAATCAATATGTGCGTTGAAGAAAAACGAAAGTCGGGGCGCAAAGGCATCCACGTCAAGACCCCGCTCAAGGGCAGCCTCCACATAGGCAATCCCGTCGGCCAAGGTGAAAGCAAGCTCCTGGACAGCCGTTGAGCCAGCCTCGCGAATGTGATAGCCACTGATGCTAATGGTATTCCAGCGAGGCACCTCATGGGTTCCAAACTCGATCGTGTCCACAATAAGTCGCATAGAGGGTTCGGGCGGACACATGAAGGTTTTTTGGGCAATAAACTCTTTTAACATATCGTTTTGTATTGTGCCGCCCAGCTTTGCACGCGGGATACCCTTTTTTTCAGCCATGGCGATATACATGGCCCAAAGCACCGGCGCTGGAGGGTTGATCGTCATGGAGGTGGTAAGCTTGTCTACTGGCAATCCATCAAACAGGATTTCCATGTCTTTCAGGGTGTCAATGGCAACCCCACACCTTCCGCATTCCCCGCCAGATCTCGGGTCATCCGTGTCATAGCCCATGAGCGTTGGCATATCAAACGCTGTCGAAAGACCCGTCTGGCCCTGACTGACCAGGTAACGAAACCGTTCGTTGGTCTCTTCTGCGCTTCCAAGGCCTGCGAACATCCGCATGGTCCAGAGCCGTCCCCGATACATGGAGGCCTGCACCCCCCGGGTATACGGGTACTTTCCGGGAAACCCCAGCTTGCTCCTATAATCGAAACCCTTGATGTCCGCGGGCGTGTAAATCTCCCGGATCGTTCTGCCCGACACAGTTCTGAACGCTTCTTTACGTTCAGGGGCGGTGTCCAGCTTTTCCCGGAGATACTCTCGCCATGAATTTTCGTCCGACTCTATCTTGGCAAGCTCATCCTCTTTAAATATGGTTCCCATAGAATACCTCTCGTAACCGTTCAGAGGGTAAGGGATACCTAAACATGGGTATCCAGCCATTCAAAACTCAATACCTGTTCGTGCGGCCTCTCCCTGGTTGAAATAATGCTTGGTGCATGCCATCGTGGTTACCAGGTGAGCCTTTTCTATAAATGATGCAGGGGCGTTACGCCCTGTAAAAACCAGTTCTATGTCGTGGGGTTTACCATCCATAAGTTTCAGCACCGCATGTTCGTCAACAAGCCCCAGCGAAACAGCCATATTGACTTCATCCAGAATGAGTACATCGCACGCTCTTTCATCCAATATCCTCTGGGCTTCTTTGAGGGCTGCCTGCGCCAGGTTGATATCCTGGGCACTCGGGTTGGCACGATCCACAAAGCCGTTTCTTCCCATGGGCTTGATCACAAATTTTGCGGAAAGATGCCGGGCCATGTTTAGCTCTCCTGTTTCTCGGGCTCCCTTTAAGAACTGGATCATCACAACCCTGAAACCATGCCCTACAGCACGCAGGGCCAAACCAAGAGCAGCCGTGGTTTTCCCTTTTCCATCGCCCGTATAGACTTGAATGAGGCCCTTTTGAAGTCCCATTTTCCTTCCTTTTTATCGGGATGTCTCGCCCGCTCCCTTCGGTCGCTCAAGCCCACAGAGATCACTGAGATGAGTATCTTTGGCCTGATTTTTTGAGAGGAAAATCAGGCCAACCAACCAGGCACTGCAAGAACATCTACAGCCCGGATAACAACGCCAGTGAACAATAAAATCTGTCACCTGGCTACATGTCAACGGCTCCAGCAAAAGCGTGATGCAGTTTGAGCTGAATTCCCCTCTCAGGGATTTAGCTCAAAAACTCTGTGTCTCTGTGCTCTCTGTGAGAAAAAATATCTACAGTTATCATCTACCCTTTCTTTCATTTCAAAAGATTGCGGGCTATGACCAATCTCATGATCTCGTTCGTTCCTTCATAGATCTGACAAATCTTGGCATCGCGCATATGGCGCTCCATGGGGAACTCCTTGCAGTAGCCATATCCGCCAAGGATCTGAACACCTTCCACGGCAACCTGCATGGTGATATCCGAGGCATACATCTTGGCCATGGCAGATTCTTTCTCAAAGGGTCTGCCATTGTCCTGAAGCCATGCAGCCCTGAGAAGCAGGAGTTCTGCCGCATCCAGTTCCGTGGCCATGTTCGCCAGCTTCCACTGGATCGCCTGAAACTGGCAGATCGGTTTACCGAATTGCTCGCGCACCTTGGCATACTCAAGGGCTTCTTCCAGGACCGCTCGACCGATGCCCACCGCTTGCGCCCCAATCCCGAGACGACCTGCATCCAGGGTCGTCAGCATTTGTTTCAGGCCCGAGCCCTGTTCACCAATGAGGTTCTCTTTGGGAATGCGCGCATCTTTAAAGACCATCTCCGCCGTGCCAGAGGCCTTGATCCCCATCTTGTCTTCAACACGGCCTACGGAGAAGCCCGGCGTATTCTTTAGATCCACAACAAAGGAGCTTATCCCTTTGTATCCCTTTTCCTTGTCTGTAACCGCTGCCAGGACACAGTAATCTGCCACATTACCGCTGGTGATAAATTTCTTCTCACCATTGATGATCCAGCTATCGCCGTCCAGCACCGCGGTCGTGCGCATGGAGGCAGGGTCAGAGCCTGCCCCAGCCTCGGTCAGAGCGTAGCAACCGATTGCCTTGCCGCTGGCCACCGGGGACAGATATTTGACCTTTTGCTCTTGGGTCCCAAAGGTATTGAGGGGAAAGCAATACAGGGAATTGTTAACCGACATAATCACGCCGGTTGAGGCACAGGCCTTGGAGATTTCAATGACAGCCAGGATGTAGGAGACATAGTCCATGCCAGCACCACCGTATTCTTCTGGAATGGCGATCCCCATGAGGCCTAATTCTCCCATCTTCTGGCACAGGTCTGCAGGGTGCTCATGTGTTTCGTCAAGTCGCGCTGCCACCGGCTTAATCTCGTTTTCCGCAAAGCGCCGACACATTTCCTGGATCATTTTTTGTTCTTCAGTCAGTGAAAAATTCATAGAAGCTCCTAAGTTCCTACACCTCGTCCAAGACTGCGCTTGGAAGAGGTGGTCTCTTTGAGGCAGATACTATTAAAATAAAAGTTGAAAATGCCTAAAGTGAACGAAAGTTTTTGTCGATCTTGTGGCGCTAAGCGCCTATGCCAGTTTTCCCGTAAACTTTGGCGGCCGCTTCTCCAGAAAGGCCGTGGTCCCTTCCTTTTGATCAGGGCTGGCAAAACAAATGGAAAAGGCATCGGCTTCCAGGGCACAGCCGGTCTTCAGATCCACGTCAAAACCGTTGTCGATCACATGCTTGACAGCCCTTAGGGCGACCCGGCCTTTTTCCGCGATAGTCTTTGCGATCTTCAAGGTCTCATCCATGAGGGTCTCTGCCGGAAAGACCCTGGTCACCAGCCCCATGGCAAAAGCCTCCTGGGCCGTGATGATACGGCCCGTCATGCAAAGCTCTTTGGCGCGTGCTTTTCCAACCAGGCGAACGAGTCGCTGGGTTCCGCCAAAACCCGGAATAACCCCCAGATTAATCTCCGGCTGTCCAAGCTGGGCCGTTTCTGAGGCACACACGAAATCACAGGCCATGGCGATTTCACAGCCGCCCCCCAGGGCAAAGCCATTTACGCAGGCAATCACAGGAATATCCATGGCCTCCAAGGCAAACAGGGCCGACTGACCCACCTGTGCAAACTGTTTGGCCTCAAGTGGATCAAACCCCTGCAGTACTCGGATGTCAGCCCCTGCTACAAACGCTTTACCAGCCCCTGTCAGGATGAGCACCTTCACCTCGGTCATCTCCTGGACATCTCCCATGGCGTGGTGAAATTCCTGAATCATTTCCGGGTTGAGGGCATTCAGGACCTCGGGCCGGTTAAAGGTAAGGGTCGCAATGGCCTCAGACACCTCAAGCTTAATGGTCTTATAGGACATGACGGTCTCCTTTGGTCCGTTAATAATAGAATTCGTGTTTTTTGTGGCAGAAAATTTTTTTGTATTCAATTTAAAGTGAGCTAAAGTGCCTTGTATACTAGAATTTAGATATAAGAGTTGAAAATGGGAGGTACGGGGGATATCCCCAGCCCTCCAATATTACAAGTTGTACGGATTAAAACTAATCTGTTCCTTT
>QMMN01000102.1 GCA_003647275.1 Deltaproteobacteria bacterium | reverse complement strand
GAGCAGCTTATAGTCAAGTATAATCAACACCTTATCCTAGTTTTTTTAGAGTTTTTTCTCTATGGAAAGAAAAAAACAACTATCTGATGAGAAATTTATCGGGAGTTATGCAAAGCTCTCACCCTATTGAAACTTCAAACCTTCCCTTTCACAGAAGTTCACTGGAAAAGCCAGCCAATGGTGCTGGGCAGCGCGTCGGGGTGTTCCCAATGATTTTTCAAGGAACGGCCGACCTGATCTGTTGCGTCAATGTTGACGATTTTGGGATGGTTGAGCTTAATCGGCTTGAGTCCACAAGGGCTCTTTGGGATAATTTGGGCGATCTTGAACAGGTATCTTAGCACGTAATCTTTTTGGTTATAGACGTTGACGATCCTTTCTTCCAGAGGTTCAACGGCCCTTTCCCAGCCCCTGGTTTCGCCCCTGGCCACCGTCCCCCCAAGCAGTATGGCGTGCTTGAGGGCCGGTGATTTCCTCCTTTGTATATTAATCAAACCATGATAGACAACTCGTACACCTAGGGAAACCCCCATCAGGATAATGTACTTTTCAGGCATGAGATTCAATATGTCGGGCAAGTAATCCCGGCCGACCCTTTTGGCCCTTTTTTTCACCTTTCTCCAATGCAACAACAGGGTTGTTATGGAAATACCCGCCCTGACCGGGATTCGTATCAGTTTATGAGGAAATGGCACAGGGACTTGCGAGACCACCAGGAGTAACCTCCGAACAACAGCTCCAAAGCTAGAAGCGTCCCACCACAAATGATAAATGGATCCATGCCAACCTGCCTCTCTCAATGAGCGCATCCA
The DNA here is from genome assembly GCA_003647275.1 of Deltaproteobacteria bacterium. Taxonomy (GTDB): domain Bacteria; phylum Desulfobacterota; class Desulfobacteria; order Desulfobacterales. The sequence goes on along the minus strand of QMMN01000102.1, from coordinate 4,903 downwards.
GTAAGCGTTATCCTCCGGCCTGTTCTCTTTTTCGGAAAGATAACCCTTGATCAGCACCAATGCTTCATCAATTCCACGTGATTCTTCTATCAAGTTTAGTCTGGGCTTATCCATGGGAACATTCTCTGATCGCTCCATGGGAGTTATTTTTTTAATTATACTCATGCTTCATTCCTATTTTCAACCCTTTGCCAAATAAGGGTAGATTATTCTGAATCGCAAAACGACCGCTTTTCAAAGAATGTAGAAACTCGCACCATGCATCATACCGTCATCAATTTTGGGGTGGGAAAGAATTTGAGGTTATTATATAAAGATATATAAAAAGATATCTTTCAGCGTTAACGTAAAAACGCCGGAGAAGGGGAGGTGGCGCACCTGGTTGTCAGCTCCCCGGACGCGAAGCGCTGCTGCAAGGCAGCCCCCAGGAAGGCGAGGAGGCTTTACAGCCTGTTTTGATTGGTCTTTTTATATCCGGTGATGGCAGGGTCTGGTCTTTTCTTGCCAAGATCTTGCCGGGTCAGCTTAAAACAGGCTATTGGGTCAACAGCCTGAAAAGTTTTATCTGCGTCGATCGTGTTTTGAAGAATAAATGCACCTGAGGAGTATAAATCTATGAATCATACAAATGATACTCGAATGTCTGCTGTGGAGGATAAGTTGCCGGAAGACTTGAAACGTTGTATCGCTTTTCACGGTCACTTGTGCCCTGGTCTTGTGTATGGTTACTTGGTTGCAAAACAGGCTTTACAACTTCTTGGCCTGGATCGCTCGAGGGACGAGGAGGTCGTGGCCATCAGCGAAAACGATACGTGTGCTGTAGATGCACTGCAAGTTTTGCTTGGTACAACTGCTGGGAAAGGGAATCTGATTATCAAGGATTACGGGAAGAACGCCTTTACCGTTTTTAATCGATCTGAAAAACGGGCTTTTCGTTTTTCGCGCAAGGGTTATTACAGGTATGAAGGAGAGCACCAGGAGGCGTTCGCCGAGCTTGAGGCGGCCGTTTGTGCTGGCAATGCAAACACAAGACAACGAATGCGCCACAAATTACTCAAGTCGATAGACCTTCTTTCCAAGCCCTTTGATGCTGTTTTTAGCACCACAGAAGTAAAACTTCCTGAGCCGCCTTATGCCCCATTGGCCCGTTCTGAGGCCTGCGCCCGATGTGGCGAGATGACCATGTCCACCAAGATGGTTGACACAAATGATGGCAGGCGCCTGTGTATGCCATGCGCACAGGAAGAGGGCGTGGGTATTGAATAAGACGATCCATCATGCTGACATGGCGGCGTTTGACAATAGGCATCCGGTGCTTATCTTATTTGAAAAAAAATGGACAACGTTTATTGGCGTTAGTCACAACCGCAAAAGGAGATAACTATGCGCTTTGATAAATTTACCATAAAATCTCAGGAACTGATTCAAGGTGCCCAGACCCTGGCCGGTCAAATGGGGCATCAGCAAATCGAGCCGGAGCATCTCTTAAAGGTGATGCTGGAGCAACCCGAGGGGATTGCCCGTTCCATTCTTCAAAAGCTAGGTGCCTCCTCTGAGACGGTTTTACGGGATGTTTCTGCGGCCCTTGAAAAAAAGCCCAAGGTTAGTGGGACCGGTATGGGGGAGATCTATATCTCTCCAACCACCAAAAAGGTGTTAGATGGAGCATTTGCCGAAGCGGCCAAGATGAAGGATGAATATGTAAGCATTGAACACATCCTGGTGGCCTTAACCGATGAGAAAGAAACGGATGCTGCTCGCATCCTGGCCAGCGCAGGGGTGACCCGTGAGGCGATCTTAAAGGTCTTGGTCGATATTCGGGGCACACAGCGGATTACCGATCCCAATCCTGAGGAAAAGTATCAAGCCCTCCAAAAGTTTGGCCGGGATCTGACTGATCTTGCTCGCCTCGGGAAGTTGGACCCGGTGATCGGGCGTGATGAAGAGATCCGACGGGTGGTGCAGGTGCTTTCTCGCCGCACCAAGAACAATCCGGTTCTCATTGGTGAGCCGGGCGTTGGAAAGACCGCCATTGTGGAGGGACTGGCCCAGCGCATTGTCAACGGCGATGTCCCCGAGACCCTTAAAAATCGACGACTGGTTGCCCTGGATATGGGTGCCTTGGTTGCCGGGGCCAAATACCGTGGCGAATTCGAGGACCGGCTAAAAGCCGTTTTAAAAGAGGTGGAGGCCGCTGAAGGCGAAATCATCCTGTTCATCGACGAGCTCCACACCATGGTTGGGGCCGGAGCTGCTGAGGGGGCGGTGGATGCTTCGAATATGCTCAAGCCTGCCTTGGCCCGCGGTACCCTTCGATGCGTAGGGGCCACCACATTAAACGAATACCGAAAGTATGTGGAAAAGGATGCGGCCCTGGAGCGGCGTTTCCAGCCGGTCCTTGTACTGGAGCCTACAGTGGAAGACACGATCTCCATTCTGCGAGGTTTGAAAGAAAAATACGAGGTTCATCATGGTGTGCGAATCAAGGATTCTGCCATTGTAGCCGCGGCTACGCTTTCCCACCGTTACATATCGGACCGATTTTTGCCGGACAAGGCCATCGATTTGATCGATGAGGCCGCTTCCAGGCTTCGGATTGAGATCGACAGCATGCCCGCCGAGATCGACGAAGTGGAGCGCAAGATCATCCAGGCCGAGATCGAGCGGGAAGCCCTCAGGAAGGAGAGCGACGAGGCCTCCCAGGAACGGCTCGCCAAGCTCGAAAGAGACCTTGCAGCCATGAAGGAAAAGAGCCGCGAGATGAAGGCCCACTGGCAAAACGAAAAAGAGGCCATCCAGACCATTCGGAAGGTCAAGGAGGAGCTGGAACGGGTGGGCATTGAAGAACAGCAGGCCGAACGGGAGGGAAACCTGGCCCGGGCCGCGGAACTCCGTTACGGGGTGGCAAGCGATTTAAGGAAACGCCTGGAAGAGGCCAACAAGAGACTCGCCGAACTTCAGGCAGGTCATAAGATGCTCAAGGAAGAGGTGGATGGCGAGGACGTGGCCGAGGTTATCTCCAGGTGGACTGGTATCCCGGTCTCACGCATGATGGAAGGGGAGCGGGAAAAGCTCGTTCACATGGAAGAACGACTCTCAATGCGGGTTGTAGGTCAAAATGAGGCGATTGCGGCGGTGTCTGATGCAGTGAGGCGGGCACGCTCGGGCCTGCAGGATCCCAATCGGCCTATTGGTTCTTTTATTTTCATGGGGCCCACAGGTGTGGGCAAGACCGAACTGGCCAAGGCCCTGGCAGAGTTTATCTTTGACGACGAACAGGCTATGGTTCGCATTGACATGTCTGAGTACATGGAAAAACATTCGGTCTCGAGATTGATTGGGGCGCCTCCTGGGTATGTGGGTTATGAGGAGGGGGGATATTTGACGGAATCGGTCAGACGTCGCCCCTATTCAGTCGTGCTCTTTGATGAAATTGAAAAGGCCCATCCCGAGGTCTTTAATGCCCTTTTGCAAATCCTAGATGATGGCCGCATGACCGATGGTCATGGTCGGACCGTTGATTTCAAGAATACCATCATTATCATGACCTCAAATGTGGGAAGCCACTGGATCCAGGAGTTGAGCGCCGGTCAGCGGGAAGAGATGGAAAAGCGAGTCATGGAGGCCTTGCAGGCCAGTTTCAAACCAGAGTTTTTGAACCGAGTCGATGACATCATCATCTTCCGAAATCTGACACCCGAGCAGCTCAATGCCATTGTAGATATTCAACTTAGTCGCGTGCAAAAGCGGCTTGAAGAACAGCATATTACTCTAAGGCTTACAGATGCAGCCAAGGCGCTATTGGCCCGGGAGGGTTATGATCCCACATATGGGGCCCGTCCCTTGAAGCGGGCGATCCAGAAACATATTGAGAACCCGTTGGCCATGGAGATGTTAAAAGGGCGCTTTGCAGAAGGTAGCAAGATATTATGCGATATAAACGAAGGGGAAATTGTGTTTCGTTCAGATCCTACAATAGGGTCCAACGAGTAACATACTGTTGGGAAGCACGGTCTGAATCAATTCCATCTTACTGCCAAAAGCAAGCTCTTTGATCAGCCCATGACCATAGGCGCCTACAACCACAAGGGCATCGTGTGGGACTTCGTATAGGTCTTCTTTAAAATCCTTTGTGTCAAAAATAGTCCAGTTCTCAACCGCCTCCTCAAGCCCGTTTTCTTTAATCACCTGCTCGTACACGGCCTTTGATTTTCCTTCTAACTGGGTAAAGACGCGGAGAGGATAATCGGAGAGTTTACTTATTTTCATTCCCACGCGGAGGGCCTTCACCGCATTGGACGAACCCCCAAAGAATACAGCGAGGCTTTTCCACTCCTTGAATACAGGATTGGGGATATAGACAGGGAAAGGCGCATTTTGCACAATCCTTCTGACACGGGGACCGATGTATCCGAGACCAATCTTGGAAGAGAGGTCAACAATGCTTCGCGGACAGCACATGTAATCGAAGTGTGTGGGAATATCGGGTAAAGTGGATGCGGTGAAGTCTTTTGGCTCAAAAAACAAGGGGTCCAGCCCCGACGATCGGACAATCGAAGTGGCATGTTCCACTGCGGTCTCTGGGGAGGTGAGATAGGAACTATCCAGGTCGACCTGGACAACGTCGTTTTCAAAATACATCAGGAACTTGGACGTTTTGGGGATATAAATGACCAACTCTATGTCTATCGTCTTGCAGAAATAAGCAGACTCAAGAAGGGTTTCTCGGCCGAAAGGTGTGTTTCGAAAAACATGGAGCAATTGTGGTTTCATCTCGTACCTCCTAACCCGGACAAGCCGGAACCAAACAAGGATTGGTTTAAGCCTTGGAAAATAAAATCAAATCTAACTCGAACAAGTGCCTAAAGTGAACTAAAGTTGAAAGTGCCTAAAGTTAAGGAAT
>QMMN01000101.1 GCA_003647275.1 Deltaproteobacteria bacterium | reverse complement strand
TCTGACCAAGCAACTTTTAGGTTTTGCCAGGGGCGGCAAATACGAGGTCAGGCCCACGGATCTAAATGCGCTCATCGAAAAGGGTTCTGAGATGTTTGGTCGCACCAAAAAGGAGATCAGGATTCACAGAAAATTTCAGAAAGACCTCTGGACGGTAGCAGTTGACCGGACGCAAATCGACCAGGTGTTGTTAAACCTTTATGTCAATGCCTGGCAGGCCATGCCCGAGGGTGGAGACCTATACATTCAAACGGAAAATGTCACGCTTGATGAAAACTATATCAAACATTTTAATCTGGAGCCGGGCAATTATGTAAAGATATCCGTGACGGACACCGGCGTGGGTATGGATGAAGCGACTCGGCAAAGGATATTTGAGCCCTTTTTTACGACCAAGGGGATGGGCAGGGGAACGGGTCTGGGTCTTGCCGCTGTTTATGGGATCATCAAAAATCATGGGGGCATCATCAACGTTTACAGTGAAAAGGACAAGGGAACCTCTTTTAACGTTTACCTCCCACGTTCGGAAAAGGAGATAGCAATCACAGAAGAAAAGCTGTCTGACGAGATCTTGAAGGGTTCAGAAACTATTTTGCTTGTAGATGATGAGGATATGGTTATTAATGTGGCCCCGGAGATGCTGAAGGCAATGGGCTACAGGGTATTGCTGGCCAGAAGCGGAAAAGAGGCCATAGAAGTTTATAAAAACAGTAAGGACAACATTGATATGGTTATCCTGGACATGGTTATGCCGGACATGGGGGGTGGCGGGGTCTACGATCGGATCAAAGAGATCAACCCGAATGTCAAGGTGTTACTTTCGAGTGGCTATAGCATAGACAGCCAGGCAAGCGAGATATTGGAGCGGGGTTGTGATGGTTTTATACAGAAACCCTTCAATATAAAAGATCTCTCACTGAGCATCAGGAAGGTTTTGGATCAAAAATAAGCTTAATTTTGCATCAAAATGAAGTCGAAATTTCCAAAACAATATGTGGCCGCGGGTAGTTATGTGGTCAGTGAGGCAAAGGACGAGATTTTAGAAGCGTACCTGGGTTCCTGCCTGGGTGTGACGCTTTGTGACCCTACCGCCAACGTGGGTGGGTTGATACATTTGCTTCTGCCGGAACCGATCAGTGATGAAAAGCCATGGCGAGCCGAGAGTTATGCAACCATCGGGCTGCCTCTTTTTATCCAGGCCTTGTGTGATGCGGGTGCCCGGGAAAAGAGGCTTAAAGCCTGCATCGCAGGAGGCGCCTTGGTGGGACCCACCCTTGGGCAGAATCTTGATCTTGATATCGGTGGACGCACAACAGAGGTTGTTCAAACAATCCTTCGCCAAAAGGGGATACCGGTTAGCAAGGCCGAAACCGGCGGTTACTTTAGCTGCCGGCTAAGTCTCAATCTACGGACCTGGAAAAGTGTCATTCAGCCTATTGGTCATCACACCGCCCCTGTCAGTCCGAAATTGAGAAAACCAACCCTCGAAGAGATTGACCGTATGGTGCATCGTGTGCGCCCCATTCCTCAGATCGCCTTCAAGATACTCCGGATGATCCATGACAGTCATTATCGGATGCAGGACGTGGCCAAAGATGTGCGTCAAGATCAAATCATCAGTGCCCGGGTCATTAAATTGTGCAATTCCGCCTTTGTCAGTCCGAAAAACAAAATCGACTCCATTGATCGGGCCCTGGTTATCCTGGGTGAAAAGCTGCTCCTGGGGTTGGTTGTCTCAGCATCCATGGAATCCTATTTTCCAGAATCCAGGCGGGGGTATTCGCTATGTAAGGGAGGGCTTTATCAGCACGCGCTGGGGACTGCAAGAATTGCTCAAGAGCTGGCTAAGTTCACGGGGGTGGCCCCACCTGACATAGCTTATACGGCCGGCCTGTTACACGATATAGGCAAGGTCGTGCTGGATCAATACGTGGCTTCGGCATATCCTTTTTTCTATCGTCGAACGCAGATGGATGGAATCGATCTTTGTGAGGCAGAAACGGAGAAGTTTGGCATCACCCATGCCGAGGCGGGCGAGCGGTTGGCCGATAGATGGTCTTTGCCGGAAACATTAACAGACACAATCAGGCACCATCACAATCCAGAACAAAGCACCGTCTACCCCGAATTGACGCATCTGGTTTATTTGGCCGACCTGCTTATGTCACGATTCCGGGCGGGGCATGAATTGGAATGTTTGAATACAGATGCGCTTGCCATGCGGCTACAAAAGGTAGGGCTTAGCCAGTCCCAGTTCCCAAAGATCGTAGATCTGATACCACGGCAAGTGTTGGATGCCTTGTTGCCAGAGACACCTAACCCCCTACGCTGATTTCCTCATATCTATCCTTCGTATAATCCAAAATTTCGTAAGTATATTCTTAACAGGCTGTTGGGTAAATCACGATAATTTTAAATTTCAGCCTTCTTTTGGTGTTGGTAAGCCGTCAAGGGGCATCTTTTTTGAGGCAGGTCAAATCGCATCCTGCTTGTTGGTGGCAAATGGAATCCGTCGTCATGAAGGGGCCTCTGGCCCGGAGGGGCCCACGTGAATGTGGCATACAGGCTAACCCCGCCCCTTTGTATCTGGGTCAGGACCAGTATGCCAACATGGTGCTGTTGTGGGGCCTATCAAGCCATATCCGTGACCTGACCTCCCTGACCAGTACCCTGCCCCTGAGGCGATTTGGACAACAGACTGTATTTTGACTGACACTAATCGTGGTTTATGGTATAAAATAGAATCTTATACTATGTGAATGAGGTAAAAAAATGAAACAGACTGTTAAGATTATCATAGATGGAAAAACCTTTGAACTACCCATTATCACTGGCTCTGAGGGAGAGAGGGCCATTGATATTTCCAGGTTACGCCAGGAGACGGGTCTGGTCACGCTGGATCCTGGCTTTGTCAATACAGCCTCCTGCCAGAGCCGAATCACCTTTGTGGATGGAGAAAAGGGAATCCTCCGTTACCGGGGCATTCCAGTGGAGCAACTCGCAGAGCATTCCACCTTTGTTGAAACGGCTTATCTGCTGATCAACGGTGAATTGCCCACCCAAGAACAGCTAAACCGCTTTTCAGTCATGTTAAATGACAGTTCCCTTGTCCATGAGGATATGCGGGCCTTTTTTGAAAACTTTCCCAGGTGGGCCCATCCCATGGGGATCTTGTCCTCAATGGTCAACGCCCTACGAGCCTTTTATCCTGAAATCCCTGAGAGAACAGAGGAAGAGGAGATCAATATCACCGTCACCAGGCTTCTGTCCAAAGTGAGGACCATGGCAGCCATGTCTTACAAGATTTTCAGGGGCCACAAGGTCATTTATCCAAGGCATGACCTCACTTACGCAGCGAATTTTTTGAACATGATGTTCAATTCACCGGTTAAGCCTTATGTCATCGACGAAGATGTTGTAAAGGCCCTGAACGTTTTCTGGATCCTCCATGCAGATCACGAACAGAACTGTTCGACTGCGGCTGTCCGATTGGTGGGAAGCGCAAGGGTCAATCTTTATGCGGCCATTTCGGCCGGCATATGTGCCCTTTGGGGCCCTTTGCATGGCGGTGCCAACCAAGCCGTCGTGGAAATGCTCAGCCAGATACACGCAAATGGCGGAGATGTGGCCCCCTTTATAGCTCGGGCCAAGGATAAGAATGATCCTTTTCGGCTTATGGGTTTTGGCCATCGGGTGTACAAGACCTATGACCCAAGGGGCCAGATTATGAAAAAGGTTTGCGACAAGGTCTTAGGAAAAGTAACGCGGCAAGATCCATTATTAGATATTGCCATGAGATTGGAAGAGGTGGCCTTGAAGGACCCATATTTTATCGATCATCACCTCTATCCGAATATAGATTTTTACAGCGGCATTTTGCTTCGGGCCATGGGCATTCCTCTCAACATGTTTACAGTCATGTTTGCCATCGGACGTCTGCCTGGATGGATCAGCCAGTGGAAGGAGAGTATCGATAACCCCAACTGGAAAATCCATCGACCCCGCCAGATCTACATTGGGCTGAAGCAAAGAGATTATGTTCCTATAAAAGAACGAGGCTGACAATTCGATAAAGCTTTCGTGTGCTATTTTTCCTGTTCCCTCGATCGTACGGTTTCTACCGCTTGCGCTCTTTAAAGTATCTCCAAAAAGTCAAACTTTAGCAAAATACATTTTTGTATTAAATATTGCCATTTACTACGGTATTGTTCTGTGGCGCCATTGTTATTTATCGATGTTTTTGCACCTATCTTCCTGAACTTCCTGCATTTTTTGTCTATTCAAACGTGTGGCATATGTGTTGCTCTTTGTTTGCCCGTATCAATAGATCCATGACCGAATGGCAAAATCTTGTAAGTGTAAGGAGGATGGAAAAATGATTGATGCGGGAGACACAGCCTTTATTCTTATCTGTGCGGCGTTGGTGATGTTTATGACCCCTGGCTTGGCTCTCTTCTATGGCGGAATGGTCCGGAGCAAAAACGTGCTGGGAACTATTATGCAGAGTTTCATCATCATTGGCCTTATAAGCCTTGAATGGATCCTGTGGGGCTACAGCATGGCCTTTGGTCCCGATAAGTTCGGGCTTATCGGAGGATTAGAGTGGTTTGGCCTGAGGGGCGTTGGTTTGACACCGCACCCTGTGTATGCCTCTACCGTCCCCCACCAGGTCTTTATGATATATCAATGCATGTTCGCAGTTATCACGCCGGCTCTTATTACAGGTGCCTTTGCTGAAAGGATGCGATTTTGGCCTTTTCTCCTGTTCAGTCTATTGTGGGCTACCTTTGTTTACAACCCGATTGCCCATTGGGTTTGGGGTCATGGAGGATGGTTGGGGAATCTTGGGGCACTTGACTTTGCTGGTGGTATTGTGGTTCATGTCAGCTCCGGGGTTGCTGCTTTGGCAGCTGCAATAATTTTGGGAAAACGGAAAGGTTATGGTACTCATGACTTGAAACCCCATAATCTTCCTATGACCCTTTTAGGCGCTGGTATTCTTTGGTTTGGCTGGTTTGGCTTCAATGCCGGGAGTGCTTTGTCGGCAGGTGCCCTAGCCGGAAGCGCTTTTGTGGCAACCCATGTGGCAGGAACAACAGGGGCATTAGCCTGGATAGCAATGGAGTGGAAGTTAAGAGGCAAAGCAACGACCCTTGGAGCAGCCAGTGGTGCGATTGCTGGACTTGCAACAATAACTCCGGCAGCAGGATTTGTGGGTCCGATACCGGCCGCTTTGATCGGTCTGATTGCGGGAATTGGCTGCTATTTCGGGATCCTGGCTAAGAACAGATTTAACTATGATGATAGCCTGGATGTCGTTGGTATTCACGATGTTGGAGGGGTTATAGGACTCATTGCCGCCGGGCTCTTCGCCAGTAAAATGGTCAATCCCAACGGCTCGAATGGACTCTTTTTCGGTAATCCATCTCAGTTGGGTATACAGGGTCTCGCCGTTCTTGTAACAATTGTTTATTTCAACCTGGAAGACCTGGTCCTGTGGGCCAGGTCAGAGTTCAATGGCTCTGCCATATATGAAACAAGTGAGCTAAAGTGCCTAACGTGAGCTAACGTGAGCTAAGGTTGAGGAATTGTGTTGTTATTAAATCTGTGTGCGCTGAAAGCGCCTCCTTAACTTTAGGCATTTTAGTTGTTCCGGTAAAAGTCAAGAGATTTTTTTCAAATATTTGCGGGTAGGTTATGCCGCAAATATTGTCAAATCGTTCTTTGAAAATTCGGTAAAATCTGTACACAAG
>QMMN01000100.1 GCA_003647275.1 Deltaproteobacteria bacterium | reverse complement strand
CGACTTTCCATGCAAGCAGGTGGGCCTCGTGGAGTACAGCACCTTTGCCACCGAGATCGACCCTAGAATCAAAACCCAGTGCATCACCTGCCCGCCGGATAAGCATCCGGACGAGTACTACTGCGGCTGGAAGTTCTGGATCGAGGACGAAGGCGATGAAAGCAGTAGAAGGTAAAAGGACTGGCTCCACGCCTGGACGGAAGTCATACGGCTATATAAGATAAGGATGGTATTTTGCTCGACTGTCGCTCTGTACTGTAAGGATCTCTGACACGTCAGGGCCCTTCACACACACACGGGCGGGCTGGTCATCTTGAGCCCTGCTATAGGCTGCGCAAAGGGCGGCTGCCGTCCGGATAAAATCCTTCGGGGCACCAGAAGGGATAAGGACAATCGGTCCTGGAAAATCGCTCATGCGCAGCTCGATGTCTTGGTGAGGATCGATGAGTCTTGCGATATGTCTATTGTCTTCACGCGTGCGACCGACAACCACCTTGTATTTATCGTGGAGGCGAAAATGGCGGCCGTATTTTAAAAGTTCAAAGTCTCGCTCCTCACAGTCATCTTGGTGGTCGAGGAGATCCTTTACGCGCCCGGCAAAACCAGGATCTGTCAGGAGGCACCCGCCGCCCGGTGAGGGATAATCGGTGATGCCAGAGGCCTCGGCCAGCTTCATCTGACGTTTTCGGGACCGACCGGAAATGTCTAAGAGGCGCTCACGATCCACAAGACCGTGTTGTTCTGGAATTGTAGGCGAAAGGAGCTTGGCACTCAAGGGACGAAGGATATAGCCCTCAAAACCGGATCTTTTTTCAACATAACGGAGCGAGGGTTTGGTCTGGGACATGGGCCGTTGGCCCAGCACCTCACCGGTGAAAAGAAAGTCAAACCCCTCTTTTTTCATGATTGAGCCTGCGAGCTTAAGCATCAGGGCATGGCAATCCAAACAGGGGTTCATGTGGGTGCCATAGCCACAGGGGGGATTTTTGAGCATCTCAACATAAACCCTGGTAATATTCTCTACCCTCAAAGGGATCCCTGTCATGCGAGCAGCCCGGCGTGCCTTATCTGACCTGAAAAACGGGGTTTCAAAATTCACCCAGGCCACCTCGATTTGTTGATCCCTGAGAACGAGCGCCGACAGGATACTGTCCAGTCCACCCGAGGTAAGGCCCAGGGCGCGAACCACACCGCACCTTGTCTGCTGGCCCTTTGCGTTAAATGACTTTTCTTGTTGGGAGGTAAAAACCATGGCATACAAGCTTACAAAAGAGCGAACCAGAAAAATCATAGAAATTCTAAAGAGGACCTATCCAGATGTCAAGACGGCCCTGCATGCCAGAAACCCACTGGAGCTTCTGATCTCCACGATTCTCTCGGCCCAGTGTACGGATGAGCGGGTCAACCAGGTAACCGCGACGCTCTTTAAGCAGCTACGCACAGCAAAAGACTTTGCTGGGGTGCCCTTGTCCAGGTTGGAGGAGATGATCCGTCCTACTGGCTATTATCGAAACAAGGCAAAAAGCATCAAGGCGTGCTGTCAGGCCCTTTTGGAAAGACATGATGGAAGGGTTCCGGACAACATGGAGGCCCTGGTTCAACTCCCCGGCATCGGACGAAAGACGGCCAATGTCATACTAGGAAGCGCTTTTGGTATCCCCGGAATTGTGGTCGACACGCATGTAAAACGCGTGTCTCAGCGCATAGGCCTTACCAAAGAGAATGACCCGGTCAAAATCGAATTTGACCTCATGACTCTGATCCCCAAGAAGGATTGGATCGACTTTTCGCATCAAATGATCTGGCACGGCAGGGCCTTGTGCACCGCGCGAAAGCCAAAATGCCCTGAATGTCCCCTGCGCGAGCGGTGTGATTACGGGAGAAAGACCATTTGAGACCTTGCTAAAGGCTCTTTCCTAATGGTTCACAACCATTCGCGGGAAGGGAGCCCGCTTATCCGCACAGGCCTCTATTGCATTATTTGCATTAAAGATCCTTCAACCCAAAACACGCTTTTGCATTTTGGGTTGTCTGCGCAGCAATTTCCTCAGCGGTGACCCCCTTGACGCGCGCCACCTCCTGCAAGGTGACCTGGACATGGACGGGCCTCGCAGCCAATTCCTGATATTGAACTGGGGTATCGGTTTCAAGCAACAGGTTGGATAGGGGAACCGCAGCGATTGCCTTGGCATGGTAAGGGTTATACAAAAGTGCAGGCGTGGCTGACATGTAGTAGCCGTGGGCAGCAATGAGAGGGATCAAATCAAGAGGTCCGCTGTACCAGTGAAAGATTGCCCTTTCTACGCCTGCCTCTTTTACCATACGGTAGGCGGTCTCATGAACGTACCGGCAATGCACGATGACCGGCTTGTCATGCTTCTTGGCGATGGCAAGGAGTTTTTGAAAGATACCTTTTTGGATCTTCTTTTTTGTTTTGGCCTTGTAGTCCAGACCCACCTCACCCAGCGCCACGCAGTGCTCCAGATTGGTGTCAATATAGGCAAGGGTCTCGTCATCATGATCGGGGTTGAGACGCCAGGGGTGATACCCGATAGCCGGAAAGACGAATCCTGGATGCTGGTCTGCTATCTTTAATGTCTTCTGATTAGAGGAGAGGTCCTGCCCCACTGCGACAATAGCCACGACATCCCCTTCCTGTGCCTCTTTGATGGCCGCCTCCGGGTCAGGCAATTCATCCACATGGGCGTGGGTGTCTATGACAGGAAATGCCTTTTTCACGCTTCTTTCTTGATGGTTTGGTAAAAAATGAAGCATCCCCGCCCTTCCCGGGCGGGGATGAAACACAACGCCGCAGATGAACTTTTTACGAAGTCGTCATTTTTCGTAGATATAGATATGCTCGATCCCCGACTTGAGAAAAAAGGTGCTCAAGTCCACCTTTTTTTGGTTCGGGGAAAAGCTGATCACAAACTTCTTTTCACAGGCCACCCGTTCCAGACTCTTGATATCCTTTAATTCAATTGTGGGACTGCTGCAAAAAGCCACTTCTATGGCGTGATCCTCTTTGACACCCACGATATCCACGGGACCCTCTGGAAAGCGGGGGTTACGAAAGGCAGGCACGGGCTGAAGCCCTTTTTCCTTCAACCATTCATACAGGACACAACGGATGGTCTCTTTGACGACAGCATCTCTAAGGCATCCCTTTGGAATCGACCGGATTGCCGTCAATACTTTCTTTTTGATCTCCTCTTTCATGGTCGCCTTAAGCCCTTTTTATGATACTCTAGGGAAAGACCCAATGCCTTATCAATAAGCTACAATGTATTTACTTGGTCAACGTTCTTTGCCGTTGACAATCAATAACCGAGACATTATGAATGGTCAACCTGTAATTGGGCCTAAGATTTGAGCAATCAACTTTATCAAACCTTAGAATTCGACAGGGTCCTTGATGACCTGGCCCGCAAAACCCATTCTTCGCTCGCTGCTGAGCGCATCCAGAGTCTAAGACCCCTTCTGAGCCTTGAGTTGGTCCAACAGAGTCTGGCGAGGATCTCCGAGCTTCGCACCGTTATGGACTCAGGTGAGTCTTTCCCCCTTGGCAAGTTTCAGGATATACGTTCATACCTCCGATCAGCGGCCGTGGAGGGCAGCTATCTCGAACCCAGGGCCTTTTGTTATATTCATGAAATACTCGACTTGGCCGCAAGGATACACCGTTTTTTTTCAAAAAACCGGTTGGATCTTCCCCTCCTACAAGAAGTCAGTGCCCCCCTTGCACCTAACCCAGCTCTTTCGCAAGAAATTAGCAAAAGCATTGACTTGAAGACCCTGGAGATTCGTGATCAAGCAAGTCCGAGGCTGGCCACCATACGCCGAGAGATGGCCCGTGCCCGTGAGCGGCTTCGAAAAGAACTGGAGGCCCTACTGGACAAGCTGGCACGCGCAGGTATCCTCCAGGAACGGCTTATTACCCTGCGATCGAGCCGGTGGGTGCTCCCCGTCAAGGAGACGCACCGGTACTTGGTCAAAGGGGTTTTGCATGACAAGTCGGCAAGTGGAGCAACAGTTTTCATCGAACCCCTGGAAACACTTGAACTGAATAACCACATTCGACGCCTTGAAGCAGATGAGCGCCACGAAATAGAAAAGGTGCTTCGTGCTTTGACCGACCTTGTTCGCAAAAACCTGCCTGAGCTGGAACAAAATCTTGAAGTCCTGGTCACCCTTGATTGCATTCATGCCATGGCCATGGCCTCCAAGACCCTGAATCAACATGAACCTGCCCTGAACACCCATGGGGTGCTCAAAATCAAGAAAGGGCGTCACCCGTTGCTTGCCTTACGACAGGGGACCCTGTCGGAAGTCGTTCCCCTGGATCTTGAAATTGGCGAACGCTTTAACACACTGGTCATCACTGGGCCCAATGCTGGCGGAAAGACCGTGGCACTCAAGACGGTGGGGCTCCTTGCCCTGATGGTCTCCTGCGGGCTTCATATCCCGGCAGATGCCGACTCTCAGGTTGCTATCTTCAACCGCATCTTTGCCCACGTTGGAGACGCCCAGTCAATCGAAATGGACCTTTCCACCTTTTCTGCCCATCTTAAGGGGATCAAGGCCATCTTGGAGGAAGCATCCTCTGGTGACCTCGTGCTCATTGACGAGATCGGAACCGGCACCGACCCACAGGAAGGAGCCGCCCTTGCCATGGCCGTGTTGGAAACCCTCACCGCCAGAGGGGTGGTCACCGTGGTCACGACCCATCATGGCGCCCTGAAGGCGTTTGCCCATGAAACACCCGGTATTGCAAACGGATCTATGGCCTTTGACAGCCAAACCCTGACCCCCACATACAAGTTCCGTGCTGATCTTCCTGGCTCCAGCTACGCCCTGGAAATCGCGAAGCGGATGGGCCTCCCAGATGCTGTTGTCAATCGCTCCAGGTCTCTGATGGGAACTCAGGCCAATCGATTGGAAGCATTGATCTTAAAGCTCGAGCACCAGATCGAGCAAAACGAGCGACTGGCAAGGGACTTGAAAATCCAGGAACTCGTTGTGGGCGACCTGAAGAAACAGTACGAAGGGGAAAATGCTCGTCTGGTACGGGAAGCAAGGCAATTACGCCGCAAGGCGGCCGAAGAGGCCAGCGCCCTCATAAAGCAAGCAAATGCTACTGTGGAAAAGGCAATACAAACCATACGGGAAAAGGGCGGTACCCGACAGGCTATCCGCGAAGCCAGATCCCTTATCCAGCAGGAAAAAGAGACCCTGAAACAGGAACTTGAGGCCACGTCATTTGATGAAGAATTTCAGCAGGAAGATCAAATCGTGGGCGAGGTCCGAGCCGGAGACCGTGTCTACTGGAGGCGGGGTGCCCTGGAGGGGACTGTGCTGTCTGCTCCAGACACGACGGGTCATGTGCTGATCGCCGGTGGCAACCTTAAGGTGCGTGTCCCTAAGGCAGAATTGGCCCCGGCAAAAGGCCTGGAAAAGCCCTCGCCAGGCCCCCCATCACAGGTCGAAGTCCCTTTCCCGGACGAGGTGCGTACCGAAATCGATATTCGGGGAATGCAAGTGGATGAAGCTTTGGAGGCTGTCGATAAATTCGTGAACGATGCCCTGCTGGCAGGCTTAGGGGAAGTTCGGGTCATCCATGGTGTGGGCACGGGTGCGCTACGTAACAGCGTCATACCGAGAGCTTTGCATAACTCCCGATAAATTTCTCATCAGATAGTTGTTTTTTTCTTTCCATAGAGAAAAAACTCTAAAAAAACTAGGATAAGGTGTTGATTATACTTGACTATAAGCTGCTCCT
>QMMN01000099.1 GCA_003647275.1 Deltaproteobacteria bacterium | reverse complement strand
CACCCTGCGGGAAAGCCGATGATACCGCATCTGCTGCGTTGTCAAGGGTTCGGCGTAAATTACTACAGCCTCACCCTTGACGCCTTGCATCTGCAGCATCCTCGACTTTTGCAACGTTAGGGTAAAGTGAGCTAAGGGAGGTAGGTGGGCACGCCCACCAAGAAACGACCATGAAAGCGAGAATTGGACTTACAATTTTTATCATTTTTTGGATAACACTTTTCAGGCTTTGTGGCGCTTCTCTGGCCGCTTCGTTTCACCTGGTGCGGTGGGTGGATGATGGGGACACCATTGTGCTTGCTGAGGGCACGCGGGTGCGATATATTGGGATCAACGCCCCAGAGGTGGCCCACGAAGACAGACCTGCAGAAAGGTTTGGCCCTGAGGCCAAAGATTTTAACCGGGAATTGGTATATAAGAAAAAGATTCGTCTGGAGTTCGACCGGGAAAGATACGATCAGTATGGACGTGTGCTGGCCTATGTGTTTTTGCAGGATGGCACCTTTGTGAATGCCGAGTTAGTAAAAGGCGGGTACGCTTACTATGTATTTCGCAGGCCCAACACAAAATACGACCCGCTACTTCTTCGCCTCCAACGGGAAGCCATGGCAAAAAGAGCGGGGATGTGGAAGCAGTTTCCGAATCAAAAAGGCCCTTTTCTTGGCAATCGCCATTCAAGGCGCTTCCACCAGATGACATGCCCCTTTGGGAAAGCCACATCCCCCAAACACCGAATCATCTTCAAGACCACTTACGACGCCTTTTGGGCGGGCTACAGTCCGTGTAAGAAGTGCTTCAGTGGCGCACAGTGATCATCACTCTTCGCTCTTGGTCTGTTCTATGATCTTCTGGACGATCTGAGCTGGCACCTCCTGGTAATGGTCAAATTCGGCCGTAAAGGCCCCCCTGCCACCGGTCATGGAGGTGAGATTAGGGGCATAGCTTAGGATCTCAGCCATGGGTACCTGGGCGCGGATGATCTGCTTTTTGCCCTTGGCATCCATACCTAGGACCCTGCCCCGCCTGCCGTTCAGATCCCCTATGACATCGCCCATGTAGTCTTCGGGCACCGTGACGGTTAGGTTCATGATCGGCTCGAGTAGAGTAGGTTTGGCTTGTTGGAGGCCTTTCTTTAAACACATGGATGCGGCAATCTTGAATGCCATCTCAGAAGAGTCTACATCGTGGGACTTGCCATCATAGAAGCGGACCTTTATATCCACAACCGGATAACCGGCCAGGACACCGGATTGCATGGCCTCAACGAGGCCCTTTTCCACGGCCGGCACAAAGTTGCGGGGCACGTTCATACCCGTTAAGGCCTCTTCGAACTCAAATCCCTTACCTTCTTCGAGGGGAGAGATATCGAAATGTACCTCGGCAAACTGACCTCTTCCACCTGACTGCTTCTTGTGTCGGTATATGACCCCCTTAACCGGTTGCTTGATGGTTTCCTTATAAGGAATCTTGGGGGTTTTCAGGTTCACCTCAACACCGAACTTGCGTTTAAGCTTTTCGATCATGGTCTCCAGATGGATCTGACCCATACCTGAGATGATAATCTCCTTGGTCTGCGGATCCCGGTCCAGCCTGAATGCAGGATCCTCCTCCAGCAACCGGGAAAGGGAAGTAAATACCTTATCCTCATCCTTCTTGGACTTGGGCTCTATGGCATATGACACGAGGGTCGGCAAGGGATCAACACTTTTAAAGCGTATCTTGTTTGATTCATCACACAAGGTGTCCCCTGTGGCAGTTTCTTTTAGCTTGGCAACAGCCACGATATCGCCTGGACCTGCCCGGGGAATACTCACCTGCTCCCTGCCGGCCATCTGAAAGAGTTGTCCGTATCGCTCTTTGGTTTCCTTGGTTGCATTATAGAAGGCCCCCTCTGGGCTCACGGTTCCGGAATAGACCTTGAAGATACTGAGTCTTCCGGCGTACGGGTCGGCAATCGTCTTAAAAACCAGGGCAGAAAAGGGCTCATCCGGCGCAGGACGGCGTTCCATCCTGTCTCCTGTATCAGGATCGATACCAACCTTTGGACCGCGCTCAAGGGGAGACGGGAAACAATCGTTAATGAAATCCATCAAAAGATCGATCCCAATATTCCTGGTCGCTGAACCGCACAGCACCGGCACAAAGGCATGGCTGAGGGTACCGGCGCGCAGCCCCTGCATGAGCTCTTCATCAGTAAGGGGGTGACCGTCCAAATATTTTTCCAAGAGTGCATCATCAGCTTCAGCAATGTTTTCAATCAGGGCCTCCCGCTTGGTTGCCACCTGGTCTTGAATTTCTGCGGGAATCTCCCCGGCCTTGGATTTTCCACCTGCTTCGTAAAGATAGGCCTTTTGGCTGATAAGATCGACAACGCCCTTGAAGCTTTCTTCTGCACCGATAGGCAACTGCAAGAGAATCGGTTTTTGGGTGAAGGTCTCGGCCACGTTCTTTACCGTCTCGAAAAAGTCGGCCCGATCCCGATCCATCTTGTTGATAAAGACCACTCTTGGGATCTTGAACTGGTCTGCAAATTCCCAGGTCTGTTCTGTCTGCACCTTCACGCCGTCGATGGCCTCTATCACGACAACAGCGCCATCAATGGCCTGCAGGCAGGACCGGGTATCTGAGAAAAAGTTGGCGTCTCCAGGGGTATCAATGATATTTACCCTGTGTTTTTTCCAGGTATATTGATGGAAGGCCGCACTGATGCTTATGTGCCGCCGTACTTCTTCAGGCTCAAAATCCAGCACGCTGTTGCCTTCATCCACACTTCCTAAACGATTGGTAACTCCAGCGTCAAACAGTAAGGCCTCGGCCAGGGAGGTCTTGCCAGCCCCACCATGGCCAACCAGTCCAATGTTTCTCAATTCGTTGCCAGATTCGCTCATAAAAACTCCTCTCCAATCCTAAATTTTCCCCGAAAAACAAACCTGCTGAATAACCGAAACGCCAAAGATGCCGGGGCCCTGC
Source organism: Deltaproteobacteria bacterium (assembly GCA_003647275.1). Lineage (GTDB taxonomy): Bacteria > Desulfobacterota > Desulfobacteria > Desulfobacterales. The sequence continues at coordinate 2,854 of QMMN01000099.1, read as the reverse complement.
TCAGGCCTCCCTTGAAGGGTCAGGATACGGGCCAGGATGGTACTTTCACAGTTTTTCGAGTCGGTAGCAAGCATGTTCTATGTAAGGAAAGCTATAACTATATTTTGGACAAAAAAAAATCAACCCCAAAATGCCTGAACACGTCTCTTGAACTGCAAAAGCGAGCGCAACCCCTGCAGCTTGCCCCGTAGAATCGTTACTTTGGAATCAATATGATGATACAACCAGATTAAGGAGCTTGAGATGAGTCGCTTATAACCAGTGACATTATTCAACGGGGCTTGCTGCAGGGAATCTTCAATAGAAGTCAGGAAGGCGTTACGTTATTGCTGGGTAATGCGAAAAACTTCTTCGATGGTTGTAATCCCATCCATTACCTTCTGTGCCCCGTCTTGGCGGAGGGTCACCATCCCTTGTGCGACAGCCTCATGCTTTATGGTATTGGCATCCGAGGTTTTCAGTATGAGCGTCTTGATTGTGTCGTCAAGGATCATTAACTCAAAAATACCGGTCCTTCCCTTGTAGCCCGTATGAAGGCACAACGGGCAACCTTTGCCACGGTATAGCTTTTTATTGGCAAACATATCAGGGGTTATGCCAATTGTTTCCAGAGAATCTTCATCCGGGGTGTACGGCTCTTTGCAATGATTGCAGATGACACGTACCAGCCGCTGGGCCAGTATGGCAATCACCGAGGAGCTGACCAGAAAGGGTTCTATTCCCATGTCAATAAGCCGCGTCACAGCGCTTGCCGAATCGTTTGTATGAAGAGTAGAAAATACCAGGTGGCCAGTCAGAGCAGACTGGATGGCAATTTCTGCGGTTTCAAGATCCCGGATCTCACCCACAAGGATAACGTCCGGATCCTGCCGCACGATAGAGCGCAGCCCGTTGGCAAAGTTGAGACCGACTTTCGGGTTGACCTGGATCTGGCCAATTCCCTCAATCTGGTATTCAATAGGATCTTCTATCGTAATGATATTAATGTCTGGATTATTGATCGTGGTGAGGGCGGCATAAAGGGTAGTAGTCTTGCCACTCCCTGTGGGGCCTGTAACTAAGATAATGCCGTGGGGAGTTCGGATAAGCTTGTTAACAAGCTTAAGCCTCTGTTCAGGCAGGCCAAGGTCGGAAAGCTTCAACAGCACATTCGATTTGTCAAGCAATCGCAGGACCACACGCTCGCCAAAGGCAGTAGGGATGGTAGAAACACGTATATCCACGTTTCTGTCACCGATCCTGATCTCGATCCGGCCATCCTGGGGAAGCCTCTTTTCAGCGATGTTCAATTTGGCCATAATTTTGATTCGGGACACCAGCGTTGGCTGAATGTGCTTGGGTGGCGTGAGCACGTCATATAAAAGGCCATCCACACGGTAGCGGATTTTGAGCCTGTTTTGATAGGGTTCAATATGAATGTCGCTGGCGCGAGACTTGATCGCCTGCGAGAGCATCAGGTTGACTAATTTGATAATAGGCGCATCACTTGTTTCATCCAAAAGATCACCGGTCTGTTCTATTTCAGAGAGGATCAACTCGCTGTCTTCCTCGTGCATATCCTGAATGACTTGCTCGGCAGAATCCTGGCTCATATCATAGGCAAAGTTAATGGCTGAAAGGATAGCCGAATAAGGGGCAAGCACGGTTTTCACCCCTTTCCAACCGAATATCAAGCGCAGATCATCCAGGGGTTGAAACAGGCGCGGATCATGCACGGCGATGGCGGCCTCTTTTGAGGTGAACACCGGGACCATCTTGTATTTTTTAAGGAATTGTATGGGTACCTTTTCAGTAAAATCAGTATTCAGGTCTTCAAGTGGAAGAGAGGGTAAGAATGGGAGATCAAACTGGATGCTAAGGGCTTTTAGGAGGTCCGATTCTGAAATCGTCTTCTGCTGGCTCAGGATCTCTCCGATCTGACCTCCTTTTTGTTCCTGGACCTTGAGCCCGTCGGCAATCGCTTCTTCTGAGAGCCCGCACAGCTCCTTTAATATTTCCCCGATCGATTTCATCAATTTATCATTGTTCGGCGATCAGACATCAGTTTTCTCTCAAGACAAAAGGGAAGATGGCACACCCCATACTGAAATTGTGATCGGACATCCTGCTATGGTCAGGGGTGCAAAACCGCACCTCGAGTTGTCATAAAATATCTGTATGTTTTTGAAAGGTCAAGTAGTTTTAAAACCTTGCCATGGTCATGGGCAGCGCGGTCGTTCCTCCCACTTTTATCATTTTCATCTTTTCCAATCATCTTCTATCCTGTTCCCTGATCTGATTGACTTTTTTATATAAAACTGACATATTAGACTTCAGTGGGAAATGATGTGACTCTTGGTAGGAGAAAACCGCACGGATGGAAAAGGAAATGCCACACAAGTGCCACCAGCGTAACCTGACCGATGCGGCACTTAATAAATTAGAAGAGGCGATTAAAGCTGTTGAATCGTGTGATGGGGCATTGACGCCAGATGGTTATAAGGCATTGCGCGCACGGTTAGGTCATTTGATGGATGCTTTATATAGAGTCGGGGGGTCTTTGAGCAAATCTACTTGAAAAACAACAAAAGCGAGCAGTTGCCCGAAACATACAGTGGAGATGCCTCCCTCCCGTTTAATCCCAAATACTAACGAATAGAGCATAATATTGTTTGAAAAAAAAAGCCGTCAGGGGGGATCTTTTTTTGAGTCAGGTCAAATCTCATCCTGCTTGTTGGTGGCAAATGGCATTGATCGTCATGAACCAGGCACACGTCAATGTGGCATACAAGCTACCAGCCGATTTGTAAATGGGTCAGGACCGTATGCAAAATATGGTGCCGTTGTGGGGCCTGTCAGGTCATATCAGTGACCT
>QMMN01000098.1 GCA_003647275.1 Deltaproteobacteria bacterium | reverse complement strand
TTCTCCATATCCCCAGCTCCTTCTCAGTTTCGGATATCTCCCTCTTGATCTCCCTTGCCTGCTCCTCAGCCTTCTCAACCCTCTTCATCCACTTGTCCAGGGCCTGCTGCCTAGCGAGGGGGATCTTCCGCATTATCGCCTCCAGGACCTCGGCTCGCTTCTTCATATCTATCCTAGGTATGAGCAGCGACACCTCGGTTGCGAGGACCTCGGCCTCAGCCGGCTCCACGCCCTGCTTTACGAGGAAGTCCCTGACCATGCTGTACACCCTTTCGTGGTTCTCCCACGGGTGCTCCCTGAAGTACTGGACCTTGGTGCGGATCTCCGGCGGGAGCCACCCGACCTTCTCCATATACTCTATGTAGTCCCTGATGTCATCCACAACCTCCTCGGTGATGGTCTTGGTAGCTCCCTTCTCCCTAACGAGCTCCTCTATACGGTCGAAGCACTCGGACTCGGTCAGCCCGTGGCAGTGCTCCCTGATCAGCCTCTCGACATTCTCGGGATCAACATCCTCTATCCCTATAACGTGTGGATCCTCGATGCCGTAGATACGGAGAAGCTCAGAGACCCACCTAGCCCACTTCTCAAGCCATGCACGCCTAGCAGCGCCCCTGAGCCTAGCTAGGATAGCCTCTATAGTCATACCAGCAGTCCTCCTGGTCCTGGGCGGGTCCAAAGCCATAGCCTACCCCGAGATAGAGAAGCCGCTGCGAAGCGTATAAAGCTAGGAGAAGGGTGTCGGCCCCCGCTAAGGGGCCCCATCCAAACGGGGTTGGTTCCGCGGAGGCTAGGCGGAACCAAAAAACCGTTGGTGAAGGAGCGGGGTGGCGAGAGGGTTAGGCGCTTGGCCCAGCACCTGGGGATGTAACTATTCCTGAGAGTATGGACCTGACCTTCTCCGCCGTGGTCCTTGCAGGGGCGGCTACCTCGCGCGGGATAGCGGTGGGTACCTTCCCGGACTCGACCGCGGCGGACACCACCTCGACCTGCTTGGCCTTCGCTGTGTTTATCGCCTCCCTGATAGCGTTCCTAACATCTGGGGACTGGAGCCCCTCGTAGAACCCCGCTAGCTTGAGCGCTGCTAGCACCTGCCTGTTCTCATCGCCGGTGTACTCCCTTATGTTAGCGGTGTAGTCCCTGGCCCAGCGATCCACCTCCCTCTTAGCCTTGTTAACGAAGCTCTCGACAACTACAGCCGCCTTGGTAACCGGGTCTGTTATGTACTGGTACTTTCTCCTACGAGCCATATTCCCACTCAATACATTGCTGTGTCACACGAGCTTTTATCTCTTGCTCAGAGCAGCGCGATGATCAGCGCTAGGATCAGCAGCAGCGCGATCAGCGCCGCGATGAGCTGGAGGAGCGCTGCTAGGCCTAGGGGTGCGCGGTACGCAACCGAGTCCACCACGGAGAACCCCGCGCGGTGGACCAGCTGCGGAACCCGGTAGCTCACGGCGTCGGCTATTGAGAACTCCGCGGAGTGGGTCGGCGGGGCGGGGATCCCGTAGCTAACCGTGTCCGATACTGAGAAGCTCGCTGAGTGGGTGAAGCCGGTTCCGTGGAGGTGGCTCACGCTATCAGCTATGGAGAAAGACGCTGAGTGGCTGAGCGATGACCGGACCTGGTGCGTTACCGCGTCCGATAGGGAGAAGGAGCCATACGCGGTTAGGCTAGCCGAGACCTGGTGGGATACGGTATCAGCTATTGAGAAGTCCGCGGAGTGGCTTACCGCTCCGCGCACCTGGTAGGATACGCTGTCCCCCGCCGAGAACTCCGCCGAGTGCTCTATGCTCATCGCTGCGTATCCTCATCAGGTTATCGACACCTCGATCGTGTAGTCGTAGGTGGTGTTGGGCTCTAGGTACCCCGATGCCGAGAGCTTGAACAGGTCGTTGCCGGCGGAGTCCCTGAGCCACACCTCGTCGTACACGACCTCCGAGGACCCTATGGTCACGGAGCCGCTCACCGTCACCTTGTCGTTTGCGGTGTCCGGCGACACGCTGTCCGGGGTATCCACGAGCTGGGCCGCGCCCCCGTTGGCGAACACCACCTCCGCAATGGCTATGTCGCTGACCGCCCCTATGATGAAGTCCAGTATCCTGCTCGACACGCTGTTCATGTTGCTGCCGGGGCTCAGCGATATGGTCCACTCTATGTGGACAACATCGCCGGCGTTCACGCTGAAGCTCGTGGGGGTGTAGGTGAACAGCTCCGCACCGTCGGAGGCCACCAGGGCGAAGTGGTCAACCGTGCCGCCCTGCGATATGGTGATATCGACAGCGAGGGTGTACCCGCTCCAGTTGCTGCTCGAAACGCTGACCTCGCCAAGCACGTTGCCCGACGAGTCCTTGATCTGGACCTTGGTAACCGAGGCGTTGACGCTCTGCCCCGCCAGGGCCTGCACCAACCTATCCTTAAGCGTGGACGTGGGGGAGGAGTGGATCCTGAGCGCCATACGCAACTAGCCGCACCGTGTGGAGAAGGCGCTAGATAGCTAAAAACAGTTATGACCTTCTGAGCGCCAGGGCGATCAGCAGCAGCAGCATGGCGATCAGGACCACGGCGATCAGGAGGTACCAGAACGTATCCATAGGTATCGGAACCGCGCCCACCACCTCAACAGTGAAGTCCTTGGAGTCGTCAACTCTTCCGGCATCCACGTTGTAGACCTCTACCCTCCATGTATACGTGCCTGAAGTGCTAGGAGCTGTTGCTGCTAGGCTAACAGACTGGCTAGACCCCCCAGCTATCGTTACCGTTGCCCTAGCCACTATGCTGCCGTTGTGATCCTTCACCCGTATCTCAGCATCTCCATCACTGCCGTTGTTTGCAACCGTTACGCTTACAGTGAAGCCTGCGCCAGGCGATGTTGTTATCTTGCTCGGCCACGAAGTTATCTGGAAGCTCGGCTGCGGGGTTGTCGTTACTGTCAGTGTAAAGGTCTTTGCATCATCTACTTGACCTGTACTAACGTTGTACGCTTCTACGCTCCATGTATAGCTGCCCTCTGTACTAGGAGCTGTACCCGTTAGCTGCACCTGCTCACTTGACCCAGGCGCTATCGACACCTCCTTGGAGTCTACAACACTGCCATTGTGATCTTTAAGCCTGACCTCGACCGTTCCCTCCGCACCACCATTATTCGCAACAACAACATTGATTGTGAATGAGGCCCCGGGCTGCGCTTGAACACCGCTCGGATAGCTAGTTATTGCAAAGCTTGGCGCAGCAGCCTGCGCAGACCCATACTGATCCTCTAAACTGCCGCTGGCGCTCCCTATCTCATTACCTTCGTCGTCCCGCACGCTCCCAGCAATGTTTATAGTCCTGGTGCCACCGCCATTGTAAGATATATAATCATCGTATTCCAGTACACCGCTACCAATCTCATCACCCTCTTCATCTACAACTGTTATAGAGATTGAACGGTGGTCTATCTGCTGCGATGAGGAGTCTTGGTAATCATCTACATATATACCGCTGATACTACCAACAACATTACCTGTCTCATCCTTGACAGCACCGCTAACGTTCTTCTCAACCAAGCGTCACACCCTACGAGAGAGATACGCATTTCCATGCTGAACCATCCCAGACGCAGAGCTGGCCAGATGATGTATCGAACACCATTTCACCGACATAGTTACCAGATGATGGCAAACCGCTCCGCGCATAGACCGCTGAACGCCCCTCGGGCCACCCATTCGCTCCAAATATCGGGTTCACAACATCTACCAGCGTCGGTGGTGCCGACGAGAGTTCACCGATCATGAGCAGACCATCTACATGTTCAATATGGTAAGACTCAAGATCGGGAGCATACTTGAATTCATTAGCAGATAGATTACCGATAAGCCTAACATCCAGTATCCTTGCGTTCGAATCGTAGCCCTTGATATATACGTTGGCTAAACCGCTGTTTCCGCTACGTCCATTGCTCTGGAACTGGTTCAGCGCAACCCACAGCTTGAGGTTCCATGGTGATCCTACAGATGTCTCAACGTTCAAACCATTGAGCCAGTTCTCGTCTATCGCCCCACCGATGATCTTTATAAGCCATAGACCTGCATTCGTAACCCTCTTGATATTTATCCCATGCCCATCATTCCAGTTTATGTACGGAGATATGATATGTACGTTCTCCACACCCCATTGAGCATTTGTATTGTGGATCAGTATACCGTCGCCAGCCCCATGCTCAATGAACGGTGCAAAGATCCAGTATTCAGGTCCACCGTCAATCTCGATCCCTACTTCAACAGGTGTCCATTTATCATTGCTGGTGCTGTGATTGCCGCTTACATCACATCCACCGGTCTGGGGAAACAGTATTCTGACGTTCAGGCAATCGTTACAGTACAAACCTCTTTTTCCATTGAAGAATCTAACATTAAATACTGTTAATCCCGACACCCACTTTAGCCATATTAAGTAAGGAGCAGCCGACACATCGTTAGTGGTGCCACCTATCTCAAACCCTCCTAATGTTAGTGTTTTTGGATCTCCCTGAATGTCGGTAACAGAACCGTAGTAGGGTGATTCATCAGATTTTATACATGGGTCAACGTCACATACTAGCCTAACTCCTCTATCAGCTCCTATCTTGCCAACGGGTAAATGCGAGCCGATTAACGCTATTCCTTTTCTTCCGCTTAAATCAATCGTCGTCTTAACATTGTACTTTCCATCGGCTAGACGAATAGCCATGTTATCCGATAATATGCTGTTCACTAGCTCACCAAGGTCTGGTGTATCGGACTCGGCAAGCTTTTCCCCGTTATAATTCTTCGCAATGTACTTAGTACCATAGTTCTTTATCATGATCTCGGGCTCATCAAAGAGTCTGTTCAAAGTAATGTTTATGCTCATACTATCATCCCCTTATCTTTCTCTAATGCTTCTCTCCTTATATAGGTTATTAGCGCCAGAAGAAGGTTAAAAGACATGAATTGGACCATCATGTTGAGAGACATAGCCATAACCTCCAGGCTAGATGGGTACACCTTCTGAACCTCCACCTCTCGAAAAAACGGTGGCCACGCGTTGGCTATGAGCACCCATACCTTTTTCCCCAGCCTGCTCTGCAGCTCGGACTCGATCCTCGACTGCTTGCACACTACGAAGAGCGTGTTCTCGTCGTTCCCTGCGAAGAGCAGCCCGAGGAACCTGCCGTCGCTGGACAGAACCGGTGATCCGGAGTCGCCCCCGTTAACGATATCCGTCCCCTCGACGAGCACAACGTCTTCGAACGTGGCGGTGCCCGATCCGTAGCCCACCTGCACCGTGGCCGAGGCATCGGTCACCTCGCCACATGTCTTGCCCGTGGTCCTGCCCACCTTGCACACCTGCTCCCCCTGCTCCGGGTCGCGCTTACCAGTAACCCCGCCTAGCTCCATTATCGATGTGTAGAGCTTCGCCATGTCCAGCGGCGTTGCTATAGCGACATCGACGTAGTTGACCCCGGTCCCGGTGAAGTCAAGGGGGATGAAGTCGTGCAGCTCTGCAACGACATCGTCCTCCGTCCCACCGTCCAAAACGCCTGGCTGCACAATCGGGTCGCCCCGCTGCCCCTGGTTCTCCTTAGCCCAGACGTGGTTGTTGGACATGAGGTAGAGCTGCCCATCCTCATCCACCAGCCACCAGCCCATCGTGCCCGCGGCGCTCTCATCGAGCCTAGATGTCGATACTCCGCAGGGCGCGGGCCTGTAGCGCTGCGCGTAGACCGCTAGGGCCCTCAGCCTACCTATCTCCACGACATCGGTTGGTATGCCCTCTATCTCTTCTGGTATCAGCTCGTCCTTCCGCAGCTTCTCCCTGGGGAGC
>QMMN01000097.1 GCA_003647275.1 Deltaproteobacteria bacterium | reverse complement strand
CAACCGTTACTGTAACACTTGACGTGCCGGGAACCTATGACTTTAGAGCTGAATTCCCCGGAGATAGCGACTATGAACCATCTAGTGCTGAAGTAACGAACCAGGTCATCAAGGCGAAGACAATACTGAGCCTACAGGTACAGCCATTGTAAAACAAATCTTTTTCTATTTAAAAACAAAAACTATTTTTTATCTAAACAACCTCGATATAGCGTTTACAATTCCTGCGATGGTCATGAACATAGATGTTATCATCATGCTACCTAGGATAGCGTTTATAGCATCTGCATATGGTGGATACACATATTCCTTAACAACCTTCTCAACCGTTATGTATCTAGTCTCTGTTATGACCCCTCCCGGCGGCGGTGCGTTTGTTGTTAACACCCTAACCGTTCTTCCAAGCCTACTGCTTACCTCGGTCTCTATGTTCCTAGCTTTGCACGCCATAAACATGCTACCCTCGTCGTTTCCAGCGAATAGAAGCCCCAGAAACTTTTTGTTATTGTTGAGCACTGGAGACCCGCTGTCACCTGGCTTAGCAATGTTGTTCCCCTGAACAATGAAGACATCTGTGAATGTCAGTATACCCATATCATACTCCACACGAATCGTTGCGCTGCTATCTATGATGATACCCCTTGTCAAACCAGTTGTTCTACCGACCTTAACCACCTCCATACCCTCCACAGGGTCTTCAACACCTATAACACCCCCCACCTCCATAATCGTTGCATACTTATCGCTTAGATGACTCATATCAGCGACAGCAACATCAACAAGGTTATCAACATCTGTCTTAAGAGGCACATAGTCGACTAGATACGCAATAACATCTGTATCTGGATCACCACCGTCTATAAGAGATGGCTGTATCAACGGGTCTCCAGGCTGTCCCTGGTTCTCGTTTGCCCAGACATGGTTGTTTGACATTAGGTAGAGGTTGAAGTCCTGGTCTATCAACCACCAACCTATGGTGCCAGCGCTGTAGGTATCTGCCCTACCGGTCGATACTCCACATGGTGTTGGTCGATACTTACCGGTATACACATCGAGCTTCCTAAGCCTACCAACCTCAACAACATCTGTCTTAATACCATCCACCTCCTCCGGAACAAGCTCGTCTCTCCTCAGCATCTCTCTCGGCAGCTTCTTCGATACATAGATCCTTATACAGTCGATATCGGATACAATACCCTTTACAATCTTCTTCTGTATCTTGTTACTCCACCCAACAACATTCGGCAGCCTATCTATCCCATATTTCCTAACTATCCTCGATACATCGATACTACTCAATCTACTCACCTACGTATCTATGCGGTTAGCGAGTGGTATAGCCTCAGATGCTCTACCGCTACTGATCTCCATGAATACAATGGGTATAGACTAAACACCTTCTCTATGTACATCCTCGACAAACCGATGTAATTGTTCAGCGCATATGGCAACCTGATTCCTATTCCCCACCAAGGAACATATATCTCCAGACCATCCCTAGCGAGATCCGACTGTATAACCCAAGACGTTGTTAGAACAACTGTGCCTAGATACCCAAGTGCCTTATACATGAATCCGCTGACATATATCCACCCAGGGATGTCTCTATATGGCAAAACAACTATTTTTGACCTAGACAACAGCTCGTCTAGCTTCTCATCGGATACAAACTCTCTATGCACATAAATGTTTCCATCTATCATCTTCTCTATCCGCTCAACAAGTCTGTTGTCTACCGCTACCCTGTTTGGTGCATGTATAAACACATCTATGTCCCTAGCCCTATCGATGTACATAATATCCATGCCGTGCCTTATGTGAACAACCCTTGTTCCACATACGTATCTAAGGATATCTCTTCCAAGAGCCGATGTTGTGACAACCGTGTGTACAGACATACACACCTTTTCAACGCATTTTGTCTCTTCCATAGCTTCTACAGACCGTGTAGATGGGTTGTACATGTGGTACGGAACCATATGCATCGTTACAACAAGTCTTCTACAGCTAGTCTTTATCGAGTCTATGTAGTTAACAAATGTGTTGTACCCCATCAAACCCCATTCGTGCTGTATATGCACAACATCATATCTATGACCACCCTTCTCAACCTCGTCATAGGTCAGATGATCTACGCTCAGACCAAGAATCCTCAGCTCCTCAACAAGGCGCTTTGTATATCTATAGATTCCACACCTCGGATTATCGCCAGAAACAAGGGCTATCCTCACAGATGTCTACCCACATAAACACATTGCTAAGCTATCTAAAATGCTATATTGGCGCCAGCGATATATAGATGCCTGGGATCCACACAATGAACAAGGAAAAGCATTGCAAAGAACAGTCGTATAGACCAAAACAGGAGACATGTATCGAGACAAGGATAGTTGTGTGGATAGAGAGGATTGTGCCGGTGTAGAGCTATGAGCATAGCTGTGAATATATGTGGAAAGCTGGTTGATAAAGATGGTAACCCTGTTCCCAGCAGAGAGCTAGAGTTCTACAAATCGACAGATGGTGTGAGCTACCAGCTTATTGGAAGGGCTGTCACCGATGAGAACGGTGTTGCCTGTGTATCTGACTACATCCCTCCGTACATAATATACTTCTATAAGGTTACTTTCAGTGGAAACGGTGTTTACTGCCCATCTGAGCAAACAGCTACATATTCATACGTGCCAGAGATATGGCAGCCATTTATACAGGGGATAGTGGGTCTAATAATAATCACGATCGCTATGGTAGGAATATTCATTGTTATGTCTCTTATAAGATACTTCACGAGGTATAGACACTATGTCTGAGGAACAGCAAAGAAGATTGTTTGAGGATCTTGGCGCAGCACTTGCGTTTGTGCTTATATGTTGCACCATCTTTGTTGCTGTTGCGTATATACTCAAACATATGGAGACCGTGTTTAGGAGGGTATACGAGTCGCTTACTGGTGGTGCTGTGCTCTACAGAGAGATGTTTGTGTAGCTACCTTCTCCTGGCTCTCTCAACACCTTCTCCCATCCTGGTGAACATCCTTATCATGCTGCTCATGAAGCTCATCAGTACCATCATTAGTATTAGCATAATTAGCAACTGAGGCAACATATTTATAAATGATTGTAGCTGTGACATCAATACCTCTATCGGTGATGGTGCTGGGTACTCATATGTAGCCATAGCCTCGCTGAGTTCGTACTCTAGATCGCCCGGAAACCTAGCCTTGAAGTAGTGTGTACCATACTCCGTGACCTCATATACTGTCTCAGCCTGTCCATTTTCGTTAGTCGTCTTTGTATCTATCAAGGTGTAGTTGACACCATCTCTAGAGTGGTAGAACTCTATGGTCTTCCCGCTCAGCGGGTTACCATTGCTGTCGGTCAGCGTTGCAAGGAGCTTGAGCGTGACCATCCGTCCCACCCCCTAAACCGTAGCCGTTGTCTCACCTCAGCGCCTGAACAACTAGCTCTAGCACTGTTTCATACCTAACCTTGAATATTAGCGGCTTGTGCGTTACGTATTCACCCGGATCGCTGCCCAGCTTTGTATGCCCTATGAATGTCAACGGATCATCAAGGGTCATACCACCGAGTCCCCCAGCAACATCCGGTAGATCAACCTCATCGATAATTTCGTGCGTAGCTCCCTCAATATCGACTCTGATCAACAGCAGCTTCGTTCTATCACTCGAAAATACAACGATTATCAGCGGATCAACCGATACTATAGTCACCGCTACGTGGCCATCTGCATACACGTTTGTGATCTGGTACGATGCTACAACATTGAAGCTGATATCACGGATCTCACATATAAGCGCAGTTTGATCACTATTTGGTCTGCATGCTACATACCTGTTGTTCTTCTTGTACATATAACCATCGCCAATCTGCTGAAGTATGTAGCCAGCTGAGCCGCTGACATCTATCGGCAGCGACAACTCGGTTCCATCCGGATCGTACCACTTTTCAGTAGATGGATCGAACAGCACTATTCTGAGATCCGTATACGACTGAGCCGAGAAACCAAATATGTACCTACCCGTATCGAAGTCCTTACCGAGTATACACGGAACAGACTTGGAACCGCCCGTCGTGAAGCTCGTGAAGTCACTGAATGTTTCTGTAGATGGATCGAAGTCTGTGTACACGTACTCGTTAACATCTGGGCCTCGCCTGAAGAAGTACCGAATCTTTCCATTCGGGAGCTTTACTGGAATCGGATACGTCAGGTTTATAGATCCGAAATCACCGGATTTGGTCACACTCCACTGCTCAACATCCACGATAGCGTACTTCATGGGCGTGTACTGACCGTGTGCTCCACCTACGCAGACCATCTTTGTCTTGTTCTCGTCTATCCATTCGCACGATGCCTCGCCGTGCGGATCGTTGGAACCTATCGCAGGGTCGTAAGCGTTGTCGAAGAGGTACAGTTCTTTGAACGAACCATCGTAGCCTGCCTCGAAAAGCCAGACCTTTGTATCACGTACCCCGGTATCATAGAACTTACCATCTTTTCGCAGCACCGGGTTGAACCTTCTCCAGTCATACGCCGCCGCATAGAGTCTGTCAACAATCAACGTAAACAGCTTCATACCTTACCACACCCACAACCAGGCATCTCACCTATTATCTCTCTCTTCTAACCTTATAAGTTTGTCCTCTATCCGCTTAATCCTCATCTCAAGCTGCACAACCTTGTAGAGTATAATGATGAGTATACCCATCGTGCTCGCATCTATCGTTATCGTGATTCCATCCATGCTACTCACCTCGAAGCGAGCAGAACACCAATTGCAAACCCAGCAACACCCGCCGTCACTAACCAAGGTATTGTCTCCTTAATTTCATTAGTTATGTTCTCAGCTACCATCTTGAGACACCTGCAAACATATCTATTAATCTGGTCAGTAGCTGGAACATCAGAGATGTAACAATAATGACTATCATTACATACAGCATAACTGTGAATATGTTTATGATGTACTCCGGAACTGTTTGCTGTACATATACGTTGACTGGTGTGTCACTCTCTATATACACATCATCGACATGTATATCAACATCCGCTGTCGTTGCATCTGTCTCTGTCGATAGCTCTATCGATGCTAGGTTCTGGTATGTTCCTGCGTACAACTCTTGGAAGTAGCATGTCCCTGACTTCTCTTCGCATATACCTGCATATACAGAGCCATCCTCCTTCGAGTATATGTATGGAAGAACGTAGTAGTAATACAACGTATTGTCCTTTGTTCCGTACTGCAGCTGTCCGAGGTCTAGTGGTGCTGGTATCTCCCCTATCAACTCACCTGTTGTTGGATTGATTAGCTGTAGCTTAACCTTGTTTTCACATACATCGAACCGCACCTTTGCTAACAGCGATGCTCCTTGGAAAACAAGTTTTATGTTTAGATCGAAACAGCATCCTAGGTAGTGGGTTCTGTACCTCATCCTCGTCTTGATCTCTATATACACCTTACCCAGGGGCTTTGTAAATACGTAGATAACCCTCTTACCACTCTTAACATTTGTTCTTATAGACGCAAGCCCGCTTCCACCAAGATCATCGTTCCAATCATTGCAGTCTACCGTCCACTCACCATATGTCTGCCCACATGCATAGCCCTCAAACCTCTCGTCTAGCACCACATATGGATACATCTTGGTCATCGCATCAACACCCTTGCCAGCACCAGCGGTAGCATCACCATCATTATGAGCATCATCATGTTCATAATCGGCGTCACATCGATTTGTTGCTGCGGTGGCTGTCCAACTACTATAACCTGTTGCTGCTGTTGTTGCTGTACCCAGCTCCATACCATCGGTACTATAGATGTTGCTATGGTTACACCTATCCAAAACCTAAGAGATGTTAGCAAACCGTATAGCCAGTCAAGTATAGCTACCCATGCCACCTCACACCACCTCCAACCACATCTTTTTCTCCTGCTAGACATATATACCTAAGGGAGAGCCATGATTTTCCAGTTCCATAGATATGCTGTGAGCCATATACCTAGCCACAGCTTTATGAGGGT
>QMMN01000096.1 GCA_003647275.1 Deltaproteobacteria bacterium | reverse complement strand
CATATCGTCTCTGGACTTCACCATATGTGCGTTTGTCCGAGGCGTTCGATAAATCCATAAAACTCTTTACCACATTAGCTTTATCACATTCTTGCCGTGTTGTTTATGCAACATTAGGGTTTAGGTACTTTCAGCCCACAATGCCGTGCAGCACTTTCATCCAGCATCCTCGGTAGCCCGCCGTGATCTTCGGGCACAAAACCCAAGGCCCTTTCCCATACCTCTTCGTCCTCCATACAAAAATAGAGCATCACATCAGGGGCCAGGTCCTTTATCCAGGCTGCCATTTTTCGATAGAGCTCGATACGCAGGGGTTTAAAATATCTCATTTTGCCATCCAGGCCCGGGATAAACTCACCATAAATGATCCTGGATTTTTGAAATCGTTTCTGGATGATCGGTTTTAAGGACGACATAAAACGAAAGGAGCCAAGACTAATCCAAACAATGTTTTGGGCGGACACACTTGAAAAAAGCTCTCGCACCAACCTTTTATAATCCTTTTCCCAACCCTCGTATAAGATCAAAGGGTCAAAATGAAATGCCAGGGGATACCCCCAGGCCTCACACTGAGCAGCAGCCTTCAGACGGGCCCGCATACCAGCGGTGCCGCGCTCCTGGCTGCGGATCATGGCCGGAGTATTGAGGGACCAGGCAACAATGGTCTTTCTGTTGTGCTCCAGGCCTCTGAGATTTTCAACTGCCGTTGTCTTGGTTTTCAACTCCAGCACGACCCGGTCCTGTTGAGCAAAGTAGGGAATTAGGGCCTTTGAAAGTTCAGTCCATGGCTCCCATATCAGGCTGTCGGTGAATTCCCCGGTGCCAATCCGATGAAATGGCGGTTTCCTGGATCGAACAAGATCGTCCAGTTCCTCAAAGAGCCTCTCCTGGTTCACAAAATACTGAAGGACTGGGGGGTGAAAGTAGGCCTGCAATATGCAGTAGGCACAATCCATGGTGCAGTACGTTCCGATATGAAGGATTTGATAGCCACAACAGATATAAGATTTCGTACCAGGACATTTTCTCAGGAAAGGCCCTTTGTTGCAGGTAAGAAAAAGCACACGTTTTCCCGCGGCTATGGGGTCTTGCATAGCAGCCAGGGCTTCATGGACCTTCACCGCATCAGGCACAATGGAGACCGGAACGGCCGGCAGGGACTCTTGCACAGTGCCAACAGCAGGATGGTGCTTGACCGATTCATCAATGTACAGTCTGGAAATCATGTATCTTAAGTGCCTAAAGTGAGCTAAAGTGAACTAAAGTGAGCTAAAGTGAACTAAAGTGCCTAAAGTGAACTAAAGTGAGCTAAAGTGAGCTAAAGTGAACTAAAGTTGAAAAAATGAAAAACGTTATCAGGTCTTAAATTTTAGTTCACTTTAGGGCATCTTAGCTCACCTATTTAAAAGGCTCCAAGAGTCTTCTTAAGGCAGGGTTTTTGGCCATTGCATCAAGGGTTTTGCAGCGCTCGTCAAAATCTTTCATGCTCTTGAAGGTCATGCGTATCGTATATGGGCCCCCTTCAAAATAAGGGGGCGGCGTCAGGTGCACGTGTTCATTCAGCTTCAGGGCCTTTCGTTCTTTTGAAAACCATTCTTCTGCCTTCGCCAGCATCGGAAACCGGCGCTGTTTCAGATAGGCCCTAACCTTCAAACCCTTTTCGTTCTGATTCAACTCAGGCTGATCCATGATTGTTCTTATCTCCTTGGATTGAAGGACGTGTCCGGGCTGAAGGTCTTCGCGAATCGCAATCTCTTGAACCAATGTAATGACCTCTCTTTGCTTATTCTGGCTCAGCTTCAGCCCTTTGAAAAGATCAAAAAAGGACAGGGCATCTTCAGGCGAAAGTTCATGCAAATCAACTGCCGCCTCAAAGGTGATCGTTTCATCCAGCACGCCCGCCTGGATGGATTCAGGGAGCCGACACAACTTGCTGAGCTTTCCAAAAACTTTTTGATTTGGTGGAAATCCGAGTACCGATGCCAAGACTTCAAGACGGTTTCTGGAGGGTATGTGGGCACTTAGTTTTTCAATCCCTCGTGCCTGTTCAATAACGTTTAAAGGGCGGTGGGATCGGTTGTCCAATATGGCCAGCTTGAGCAGATCAAGTTCGGGGAGGTCTCCCAACAGCACCCGGGCCCTGATCTCGTGCCACCCTAATGACTGGCAAGCCTTGATCCGTCGGAAGCCGCATACGATTTGATACTTCAAGTCCTGCCGCTGTCTCAGAATCGGCGGATTAATAAGGCCAATGTCCCGGATAGAGGCCACAAGTGCGTCCGAGTCGGTACGGAGACTCAAGCGGCAAGTGTCATCTTTTGTGTCGATTGCGGAAATGGAGATGACCTTGTCGGCATAATTGAACATGTCGGAATCGTTACAACTCATTGATATTTTGTAGGTGATCACAGAGACTTGTTTTGTCTCTCGCAGAGATCACAGATGATCTCTGTGATCTCTGCGGGCTCAAGCGATCAAAGGGAGCGGGCGAAAGATTCTTATACTCTGATTCTCCAATCCTACACAGTGCCCGTCAACCTGCGCAAGGCCTCTTCATATTTTCTGCAGGTATTTTCAACCACCTCTGGCGGGAGTTCGGGTGCAGGCGGCCTTTGGTTCCAGTCAAGTGAGAGAAGGTAATCTCGCACATATTGCTTATCAAAGCTTTTCTGGGGTCTGCCCGGTCGATAGGTATCTTCGGGCCAAAAGCGGGATGAATCAGGGGTGAGGATCTCATCGATCAAGGTTAGTTCGCCATCGATCAGACCAAACTCAAACTTGGTGTCTGCGATGATAATGCCGCGGGGAGCAGCAAACGCCACCGCCTTTTTGTAGATGGCCATACTCACATCCTTGAGCTGGGCAGCCAGATCTTGGCCCAGCAAATCTTCAACTTGTTTAAAGGAAATGTTTTCATCATGCGCTCCCATATCCGCCTTGGTCGAGGGGGTAAACAGGGGCTCCGGGAGTCGATCGGATTCTTTCAACCCTTCGGGGAGTGTGATCCCACAGACCTCCCCGGATTCCAGATACGACTTCCAGCCAGAACCCGAGAGATATCCTCGAACAATACACTCAACTGAAAGGGGCTCTGCCTTGCGAACCAGCATGCTCCGATCGCGGATCATGTCAACGTATGGATGACACACCTCTGGAAACTGCGCTACATCAGCCGTAATGAGATGATTTGGAATGATCCCTTCCATCATTTCAAACCAGAATCTTGACATCTGGGTCAGGATACGACCCTTTCCCGGAATGGGCGTCGGCATCACCACATCAAAGGCCGAAATGCGGTCTGTCGCAACCATTAACAGGGCATCCCCCAGATCATATATATCCCTTACCTTGCCTTGTCTCAACAAATTCAAGTCAGGAAAGACAGTATCATACAAAGTCACTTCCAAGGTCCACTCCTCTCCTTACAAGCTGTTTGCTCCCTCCTGCTGGCCCAGAGCCAGCCAGAAACAACACCATTCCTTCGGGCCATCACACGTCCTTGACGGTACGCATCTTACGATTAGCCCACAGATAAAGTCAAGACGCAAATCCGGCTTTATTAGTGATTGACAAAGTGAGTGGATAATATGTTATTCAAAGTAAAGAAAAAACCAGATTTGAGTACTTGCAATACGCCAGAACCCTGGAAAGCTCGTGGATTTAAAATGTTCATAAAAGGCTAAGTGTCCATAAATTTATGAAACTCCGTGATGTGAATCAGAAGGAGGGCCCTATGGTTAAACCCATCTTAAAGCGTGTCGGGCAATATCAGGCCGCAAGGAAAATGAAAGATCGATTGTTTCGGCTCAAATTCAAAACCCAACACATGGAGGGGATTGTGGCAACAATTGAACCGAACCACACCCTTGAGACTTATATCCACGAAGGGGAAGAGGTCCATATTGTTCTCGAAGGGCGTATTGAATATACAGTTGGAAAGGAAAGTTTTGTCCTGGAGCCGGGGGACGTGCTTTGGCACCGTTCTGATGTGCTACACGGTGCACGAAACATCGGAGATGTGACAGCAAAATACTTTACTGTTGGTGTCCCGCCCACTTTTATATAAGGAATGGACAAAAATGACCGAACAACAAACAGCAAAAAACCGAGTCAAGATCATGGATCTCACCTTCCGCGATGGCCATCAAAGCCTCTTTGCCACGCGGATGAGAACCGAAGATATGATACCGATCGCCGAGCAAATGGACCAGGTCGGTTTTTTTGCAATCGAGGTCTGGGGTGGTGCCACCTTTGATACCATGCACCGCTTCTTGAACGAAGACCCTTGGGAAAGACCAAAAACCCTAAAGCGATACATTAAGAAAACGCCGCTCTCTATGTTACTTCGCGGACAAAACTTAGTTGGTTATCGCAATTATGCCGATGATGTTGTCAAGGCTTTTGTGGATGCGGCATGTAAGGCAGGCATAGATATGTTCAGGGTCTTTGACGCCCTGAATGATTTCAGAAATTTTGACACCTCGGTCAAAGCGATTAAGGCCAATGGTAAGCACTTCCAGGGAGCTATTTCTTATTCCCTTACTGAACGCAAGATGGGCGGTGAAGTCTTTAATATCGGCTATTATCTTAACAAAGCCAGGATCCTCCAGGATATGGGGGCAGACAGTATCTGCATTAAGGATATGGCCGGGCTCTTAGCACCGTATGATGCATTTGAGCTCGTTAAGGCCCTGAAAGAAGCGTTGACAGTGCCCCTTCACCTGCACAGTCATTACACCTCAGGGATGGCTTCCATGACCTGTCTAAAAGCGATTGAGGCAGGCATCGACATCATCGACTGCTGCCTGGCCCCCTTTGCCTTGCGCACCTCCCATCCGGCTGTGGAACCGATCGTCGTGGCGCTTCAGGGAACGCCCCGGGACACAGGGCTTGATTTAAAGCGCCTGTTCAAGCTAGGCCAATATCTGGAAGAGATCGCTCCCAAGTATCGCCATTTACTGGATGATACGAAGCTGGCCGTTGTGGACACCGGTGTCCTCATACACCAGGTACCAGGCGGCATGCTCTCGAACCTGGTCAACCAACTCCGCCAGATGGATGCCCTGGATCGGATCAACGAGGTATTTGAACAGCTACCGCGGGTACGCAAAGAACTGGGGTATCCGCCTCTTGTCACACCCACCAGCCAGATCGTGGGAACACAAACAATGAATAACGTGCTGTTCGACAGTAAAAATGAACGCTACAAGATGATCACAGACCAGACCAAGGACTATTGTTACGGACTATATGGGAAGCCGCCCAAACCCATAGACTCCGAGCTCCAGAAGAAGGCCCTTAAGGGATACCCCCGGGGCGAGGAACCGATATCTGTTCGGCCCGCCGATATACTCGAACCCGAACTGGAGGAAGCCAGGGCAAAGGCCAGGGGGTTGGCCAGGACCCCTGAAGATGAGATTCTCGTTGCGCTCTATCCAGTGACAGGGAAACGCTTTCTAAACTGGAAGTATGGAAAAGAAACACCCCCATCCGATGTTAAACCCATATCCCTGGAGGAAGCCAAAAAAAGGGAGGCCCTGGTGGCAAAAGCCAAAGCCGGCCTTGTGATCGAAAAGCCAGATAAGGTCGTACCCCCCAAGGGCCCCAACCTGCAAACCTTCAATGTATACGTTGGTGACCAATACTATCGTGTGGAAGTGGAACAGGTGGGCGGGCCCCCAGTATTTCAAGCTGTCGCACCGGCTGCTCAAATATCCCGCCCGTCTGTTGAGATGGAAGATAGGCCAACACCTGAAGAGATGGAGGATACCCCATTGATTGCTCCCATGCCTGGCATGATCATACGCTATGAAGTTGATGTGGGAGACAAGGTGAAGGCTCATGACACCATCGTGATCATGGAGGCCATGAAAATGGAAAATGCTCTCACCTCAGAAGTAAACGGTACGGTTAAAGGAATTTTCTTTAAGGAGGGAGACGCAGTAAGGCGGGGAGATGTTCTGGCAATCATAGGATAATGTTTTCTTTTGTTGCCAAGCGATGCTTCGCGCTGATGAGCGACGTTGTCCGTGGGTTTTCGTCGTCGTACCACCCGACTCAACGAAAACTTTCGTGCGGCCTTGCTCATGGAAGGACACGAGAGCTTTGCAGAACTTCTTTGAGCGGCCATCATGAACTTTTTGGGGACCCATCCGGGCGAAGCAAACGGCCCACGCCAGTGGGCAAATCCTAAACTGTTTGAGGCCCTTGGGCCGAGTTT